>NZ_JBVJWD010000021.1:133427-141692 GCF_055602785.1 Streptomyces sp. NPDC037301 | reverse complement strand
TTCCCGTCAACCGTTCGATCACGCACTCCCCCCCCCCCCTCTCCCTCCCCCCCCCCCCCCCCCCCCCCCCCCCCCCCCCCCCCCCCCCCCCCCCCCCCCCCCCCCCCCCCCCCCCCCCCCCCCCCCCCCCCTCCGCGTGGGTCGCCGCGTTTCTCACTGCGGGACGACACACAAGAACTCCACTTTGCGTACAACCCTTCACATGCGTAAGAGGTCTGGTCTTTCGAGTCAGCAGACTCTCAGACCCAACGAGCCCCGCCCGGGTCGCACCACGTACCCGCGGGGCCCCTTTCTCCACTGGGGAAACATATGCGCATTCGTGCCACTGTTGCTGCCGTCTCCGGCGCCCTGGCCCTGTCCGCTCTTGCCGTTCCGGCCGCCCAGGCGGGCGACCACTCTGCTGCGAACCTGCACAAGCCGACGTCGGGTGCCGAGGTCTTCGGCACCGCCGCCAAGGGATCGTCGAAGGCCGCCGCGGCCACCCGCGCGGCCACGGCGGAACCCGTCATCTCCAAGGTCGTCGTCAACGGCGGCAAGGACATCGTCCTGGGCACCACCGCCTCGAAGACGATCTCCGTCTCGGTCACCGCGTCGCACGCGTCCGGTGTCGTCGACGCCTACGCCGACCTGTGGCACGGCACGGACCCGTCCTCCCAGAACACCATCGACGGGGCCATCCTGCCGAACGAGGACGCGGCGAAGTGCACCAAGGTCAACGCGACGACCTCGACCTGCAAGCTGACCTTCACGGTCTACCCGCGCTACGACCTGTACAAGAACTCCCTGGCCGGCACCTGGCACGTCACCGCGGGTGCGCGCGCCGGTAACGAGACCGACATCGCCTACACCGACTTCTACAGCACCGCCCGCGTGCAGCGGCTGTCGAAGCTGACGGTCAACGCCGCCCCGGAGCCGGTGAAGAAGGGCGGGACGATCACGGTCACCGGCAAGCTGTCGCGGGCCAACTGGGAGACCTTCAAGTACCAGGGCTACACCGGGCAGCCGGTGAAGCTCCAGTTCCGCAAGAAGACCAGCTCCACGTACACCACGGTCAAGACGATCAAGACGAACAGCACGGGCAACCTGAAGACCACGGTCAAGGCGTCGGTCGACGGTTACTGGCGCTACAGCTTCGCCGGTACGTCCACCACCCCGGCCGTCACGACCGCGGGTGACTTCGTCGACGTGAAGTAGTAGTTCCCGAAGCAGTTCCCGCGTACTTCCACGTACGCACCAGCACCACCACGCAGCACTCCGGGCCGTGTCCGGGGACGGCTCCCGTCCTCCCGGGCACGGCCCGTTCGCGTCCCGGGCCGCGGTTGCCGCAGGGCGCTACACCGGGAAGCGGCGGCCGACCAGCCGCCAGGCGAACTCCAGGCCGGCCGCCGCCACCACCGCGATCCCCACCGCGGTCCACGGCATCGCCGCTCCCACCAGCTTCAGCGCGAAGAAGTTCTGCAGCCACGGCACCACCAGCACGATCAGGAACGCCAGCCCCATCGCTGCCACCAGGCAGATCCGCCACCAGGTGTACGGGCGGGCGATGATCGCCAGGACCCACATCGAGACCAGGAACAGCGTGAGCGTGGCCGCGCTGGTCTCCGCGTCCAGCGCACCCGTACCGGAGTAGTAGTGCCGGGCGATCAGATACGTCACGAAGGTGGCGACGGCGGCGATGACGCCCGACGGGATCGCGTACCGCATGACGCGGCGCACGAAGTGCGGATGGGCCCGTTCCTTGTTGGGGGCGAGAGCCAGGAAGAACGCCGGGACGCCGATCGTCAGCGTCGACAGCAGGGTCAGATGGCGCGGCAGGAACGGGTAGTCGACCTGGAAGCAGACCACCAGGATCGCCAGCAGCACCGAGTAGACGGTCTTGGTCAGGAACAGGGTGGCGACCCGGGTGATGTTGCCGATCACCCGGCGGCCCTCGGCGACGACGGACGGCAGCGTCGCGAAGCTGTTGTTGAGCAGCACGATCTGGGCGACGGCCCGGGTCGCCTCGGAGCCCGAACCCATGGAGACGCCGATGTCGGCGTCCTTCAGCGCCAGCACGTCGTTGACGCCGTCGCCGGTCATCGCGACGGTGTGACCGCGGGACTGGAGCGCGCCGACCATGTCCCGCTTCTGCTGCGGGGTGACCCGGCCGAAGACCGCGTTCTCCTCCATGGCCGTGGCCATTTCGTCCGGGTCGGTGGGCAGCCGGCGCGCGTCCAGGGTGTTCTCGGCGCCCGGCAGGCCGAGCTTTCCGGCGACCGCGCCGACGGAGACCGCGTTGTCACCGGAGATGACCTTCGCGGCGACCCGCTGGTCGGCGAAGTAGGCCAGCGTCTCCCCGGCGTCCGGCCGCAGCCGCTGTTCCAGGACGACCAGTGCGCTCGGTACGGCTCCGGCGGCGATGCCCGGCCCTTCGAGCTCGCCCTGCGCGCGGGCCAGCAGCAGCACCCGCAGCCCCTGCTCGTTGAGCTGCTCGATCTCGGTGAGCGCCGGGTCCTGCTCGGGCAGCAGCACATCGGGCGCGCCCAGGAGCCAGGCCGACGCCCGGCCGCCGCCCTCGTCGAACGCGGCGCCGCTGTACTTGCGGGCCGAGGAGAACGGCAGGGACTGCGTGCACCGCCACTCCTCCCCGTCGGGACAGGCGTCGACGATGGCCTGCAGGCTGGCGTTGGGCCGGGGGTCGGACGCGCCGAGGGCACCCAGCACGCGCTGTATGTACGTGTCGTCCGCACCGCCCAGCGCCCTGACCTCGGTGACGTCCATGCCGCCCTCGGTGAGGGTGCCGGTCTTGTCCAGGCAGACGACGTCGACGCGGGCCAGACCCTCGATGGCGGGGAGTTCCTGCACCAGACACTGTTTGCGGCCGAGCCGTACGACACCGATCGCGAAGGCGACCGAGGTGAGCAGCACCAGGCCTTCCGGGATCATCGGGACGATGCCGCCGACGGTCCGGGCGACCGACCCCTTGAGGTCGTTGTTGTTGACGACGAGCTGGCTGATGATCAGGCCGATCGCGGTCGGCACCATCATCCAGGTGACGTACTTGAGGATGGTGGAGATGCCGGTGCGCAGCTCGGACTGGACGAGGGTGAAGCGGGACGCCTCCTCGGCGAGCTGTGCGGCGTAGGCCTCGCGGCCGACCTTGGTGGCGGCGAACGAGCCGCCGCCCGCGACGACGAAGCTGCCGGACATCACGAGGTCACCGGGCTGCTTCAGCACCGGGTCGGCCTCGCCGGTGAGCAGCGATTCGTCGATCTCCAGGCTGTCGGCCTCGGCGACCGTGCCGTCCACGACGACCTTGTCGCCGGGGCCCAGCTCGACGAGATCGCCGAGGACGATCTCGGAGGTGGAGATCTCGGCCGGGACCCCGTCGCGCCGCACCGTGGGTTTGGCCTCGCCGATGACCGCGAGGCTGTCGAGGGTCTTCTTGGCCCGCCACTCCTGGACGATGCCGATGCCGGTGTTGGCGATGATCACGAAGCCGAAGAGGCTGTCCTGGATCGGCGCGACGGACAGCATGATCAGCCAGAGCACACCGATGATCAGGTTGAACCGGGTGAAGACGTTCGCGCGGACGATCTCGCGGACGGAACGGGACGAGCGGACGGGTACGTCGTTGACCTCACCGCGGGCGATCCGCTCGGCCACCTCGGCCGCGGTCAGCCCGCGGGTGCTCACGGCCGGGGCCGGCAGTTTCATCGGGTGGACCGGGTCGAGCTCGGACCCGGCGTCGATCATGGCCGGTCCGGGGCGGCCGGAGGTGCCGGATGCCCCGGGGGCCTGCTCGCCGAAGGAGTGGGGTGCCCGCTGCGTCATGGTTCCGACGGTACGGGTGGATCGTCCGATTCACCCACTGAGGGTCCGAAGATCAGACCGGGGGAGGAGGGAAATGGTCCTGAGGTGGTACGGAGGTCCTGATGCCGGGCGTTGTCGGACGGTGCCGGGCGGCGGCACCGAGGCGCCGGACGGTTTCACTCCGTGGCGCCCGACGTGCCCTCCGTGTCCGTCCCGGCGCTCGGCGCGGAAGCCTCAGCCGCGGCTGCCCGCTTGATCGCCGCGTCGCGCCCCCGTACGTACCAGATGCCGATCAGGCCGAGCCCCGCACCGGCCAGGCAGGTCCACACCCACCACAGGTGCCCGTGGTCGTCGAACCAGCCGTAGAAGGGCAGCTGGACCAGGAAGAGGACGAACCAGAGGATCGTGCCGCCGGTGATGGTGGCGACGACGGGCCCCTCCAGGGCCTCGGGTGCCTCGTGCTTCGGTGTCCACTTCGCCATGACCTCAGTGTATGGGCCCATCTGCGGCCCCCTCCCGGACCCCGTAAAGACGGCATGCATAAAGGCCGGCAGGCCTGCCGGCTCAAGGGTCTACGCGCGGAGATAGCGATCTTCGCCTTATGTATTCATACTGAATCTGCTTACGGCTGACTCGAATTATTCGTGTAAAAGTCCAAAGCTGGCTACTTTTAACCCCCCTCTACGTACGACTGAGGTCATACATGTCCCCCTCGGCCACCGCTTCGGTCGACTCCAAGCAGTCTCCGGCTCCTCAGCCGCACAACGGCCTGGATCGTTTTTTCAAGATCTCCGAGCGGGGGTCGTCGGTTGCGCGCGAGATCCGCGGCGGATTCGCCACGTTCTTCGCAATGGCGTACATCATCGTGCTGAACCCGATCATTCTCGGTAGCGCGAAGGACATGTACGGGCACCAGCTCGACGGCGGGCAGCTGGTCACCGCCACCGTGCTGACTGCCGCGTTCTCCACGCTCCTGATGGGTGTCATCGGCAATGTGCCGATCGCGCTGGCCGCCGGCCTCGGCGTCAACACCGTCGTGGCCCTTCAGCTCGCTCCCAGGATGAGCTGGCCGGACGCGATGGGCATGGTCGTCCTCGCGGGCATCGTGGTCATGCTGCTGGTCGCGACCGGGCTTCGTGAACGCGTGATGCACGCCGTGCCGAAGTCGCTCCGCAAGGGCATCGCGATCGGTATCGGTCTTTTCATCCTGCTGATCGGCCTGGTCGACTCGGGCTTCGTCTCCCGTATCCCGGACGCCGCGCACACCACCGTGCCGCTCCAGCTCGGCAGCGACGGTCACCTCAACGGCTGGCCGGTTCTGGTCTTCATCCTCGGCGCGCTGCTCACCCTCGCGCTGATCGTCCGCAAGGTGCCGGGCGCGATCCTGATCTCCATCGTCGCGATGACGGTCGTCGCGATGATCATCGACGCGGTCGCCGATCTGCCGGGCGAGGCATGGGGCCTGACCGTTCCGCAGTGGCCGGGCAACCCGGTCGCCACCCCGGACTTCGGGCTGATCGGCAAGGTCAGTCTGTTCGGCGGCTTCGACAAGGTCGGTGTGCTCACCGGCATCCTGTTCGTCTTCACCGTGCTGCTGTCCTGCTTCTTCGACGCGATGGGCACCATCCTCGGTGTCGGCGACGAGGCGAAGCTGACGGACAAGGACGGCAACTTCCCCGGCATCAACAAGGTGCTGTTCGTCGACGGCATCGCGGTCGCCGCGGGCGGTGCGAGCTCCGCCTCGGCGGGTACCTGCTTCGTGGAGTCCACGGCGGGTGTCGGTGAAGGTGCCCGCACCGGCTTCGCGAGCATCGTGACGGGTCTGCTGTTCACGGTGGCGCTGTTCCTGACGCCGCTGGCGACCATGGTCCCGTCGCAGGCGGCCACTCCGGCGCTGCTGGCGGTCGGCTTCCTGATCATCTCGGGTTCGGTGCGGGACATCGACTGGAGCGACTACACGCTCGCCATCCCGGCCTTCCTGGCCATGCTGATGATGCCGTTCACGTACTCGATCACCAACGGCATCGGTATCGGCTTCATCGCCTTCTCCGTGCTGCGGGTCGTGGCCGGGCGCTGGCGCGAGGTGCCGGCGGCCATGTACGTGGTGTCGGCGGTCTTCGTCTTCTACTACGCGATGCCGGCCCTCGGCCTCACGTGACCTCTTCCGCCCTGATCCCTGCGGTCCCTTCCGAACCGTAGAACTTCTCCGTCTCGTCGACGGCCGCCTTGAAGCGCTCGTCGAAGTCATCGCGAATGAGCGTCCGGACGACGTAGTCCTGGACGCTCATTCCGCGTTTGGCGGCATGCTGCCTGAGCCGGTCGAGCAGCTCACCGTCTATCCGCAGGCTGAGCACAGTCGATCCCATGGCAAGCAGGGTTACGGCCCACGAGGTCGGTTCGCGTCACTTTCCGGACCCGACTCACTCGTTTGGGTGATCGATTGGGTGATGTGGCTCTCGCGCGTGTAACACGAATGGTCTTTAGGGTAGGTAATGAGTTACGCTAATAAACATGCCTGACCTGATCCACGACGGCGACAGTGCGGCCGCCGTGAGCTCCCTTCGCTCCGCCGTGATGCTGCTCGGCCGACGCCTGAAGCACCAGCGCGTCGACGAGTCGCTGAGCCCCACCGAGATGTCGGTGCTCGGCACGCTCGCCCGCTGCGGTTCGGCCACGCCCGGTGAGCTGGCCCGCAAGGAGCATGTGCAGCCTCCGTCGATGACTCGCATCGTCGCGCTGCTGGAAGCCAAGGGACTGGTCAGACTGGAACCGCACCCCGATGACCGTCGCCAGAAGATGGTCAGCCAGACCGAACAGGCGGAAGCCATGCTCGAAGAGAGCCGCTCCAAGCGGAACGCCTGGCTGACCGCCCTCGCCGAGGGCCTGGACGAGGAAGAGTGGGAGACGCTGCGCAAGGCGGCGCCCGTGCTGGAGAAGCTCGCCCACCTGTAGCGGGGCCGGCCGCGCCGGATCACAGCCGGCGCACCGCCCGCACTGCTGCATCCCGTCAGTCAGCGAAATGTATACGCCCGAGGAGGCGAACCCTTTTGAGTACGGGATCCGGAGCAGACTCCGCCCCCGCACCGACTTCCACCCACGAGAGCAAGCCCGGCGGGACCTTCTCGTCGCTGAAGATCCGTAACTACCGCCTGTTCGCCACGGGCGCCGTGATCTCCAACACCGGTACCTGGATGTCCCGCATCACACAGGACTGGCTCGTCCTGAGCCTCACCGGGTCCGCCACCGCCGTCGGCATCACCACGGCCCTCCAGTTTCTTCCGATGCTTCTCTTCGGCCTGTACGGCGGCGTCATCGCCGACCGTCTCCCGAAGCGGAAGCTTCTTCTCGTCAGCCAGGCGGCTCTCGGCCTGTGCGGGATTGCCCTCGCGGTGCTCACGCTCTCCGGCGTCGTCCAGGTGTGGCACGTCTACCTCATCGCGTTCCTGCTCGGCATGGTGACGGTCGTCGACAACCCGGCCCGCCAGTCGTTCGTCTCCGAGATGGTGGGCCCCGCCCAGCTGCGGAACGCGGTCAGTCTCAACTCTGCGAACTTCCAGTCCGCCCGGCTCATCGGCCCCGCCGTCGCGGGTGTCCTGATCACCACGGTCGGCAGCGGCTGGGCGTTCATGTTCAACGGGTTGTCGTTCCTCGCCCCGCTCGTCGGTCTGCTGATGATGCGTACGAGCGAACTGCACAAGGCGGTTGTCGTACCGCGCGCCAAGGGGCAGCTGCGGGAGGGCCTGCGCTATGTCTCCGGCCGCCCCGAGCTGATCTGGCCGATCGTCCTGGTCGGCTTCGTCGGCACGTTCGGGTTCAACTTCCCGATCTGGCTCACCGCCTTCGCGGACGAGATCTTCCACGGCGGCGCCGGGATGTACTCGTTCTTCAACATCCTCATGGCGGCCGGCTCCCTCGCCGGCGCCCTGCTCGCCGCCCGTCGCCGATCCTCGCGGCTGCGGATGCTGGTGGCCGCGGGCACGGCGTTCGGTCTGCTGGAGATCGTCGCGGCCCTGTCGCCGTCCGTCTGGCTCTTCGCGATCCTGCTGGTCCCGATCGGCATGATCGGCCTGACGACCAACATCAGCGCGAACACGAGCGTCCAGATGGCCGCCGACCCGGCGATGCGCGGCCGGGTCATGAGCCTGTACATGATGGTCTTCGCCGGTGGTACGCCGGTGGGCGCCCCGATCGTCGGCTGGGTCAGCGACGCCTACGGGGTCCGTACGGGCATGGTGGTCGGCGGTGCGTTCTCACTGGTGGCCGCGCTCGGCGTCGGCTTCATGCTGGCCCGCGTGGGCGGCCTCCGCCTCAAGCTCGACCTCCGCCCGGGCCGCCCGCACGTGCGGTTCGTCCCGCGCGAAGAGCTGGCTACGGCGGCCTGAGGGGCGGGGGACATGGGGGGGGGGGGGGGGGGGGAGGGGGGGGGGGGGGGGGGGAGGGGGGGGGGGGGGGGGGGGGGGGGGGGGGGGGGGG
>NZ_JBVJWD010000021.1:53550-133418 GCF_055602785.1 Streptomyces sp. NPDC037301 | reverse complement strand
TCTACCCCCCCGCCGAACTGTTGGGGCGGCATCTGGATCTTTCCCCTCCCCCCTGCTCCCACCCCCGCCCACTCTCCCCTCTCGGTCGGGGCCCGTGGCACGTACGGGGGACGTGTCAGTCGCGGGGGAACTCGCCCGTCTCCAGGGTGAGGCCCACAAGGGTCGCGGTGAGGTCGATCGGGGTGCCGAAGTCGAGGCTCAGCACGCTGCGGTACTCGTCGTCCTTCGGGAGCGTGTGGAGATGCCACGTGCCGGTGTACGGGTCGACGATGACGTACACGGGTACGTCGGCGGTGGCGTACGTGGCCTTCTTCGACCCGTAGTCGTTGGCGGCGGTGTTCTTGGAGATCACCTCGGCCACGAACTCGATGTCCTGGTAGCGGCAGCGGCCGTTGGCGTCCTCGGTGGCACCCTCGGCCAGGGCGACTACGTCGCAAGCGAAGCCGTTGAGGAGGCCTGGGAAGTCGATACGCACGTCGGACAGCAAACTCTCCCGCGGATACCTTTCGCGCAGTTGTTCGACGATGTCGAGAATGATCCGCCAGTGTGTGCGCCGCTGCGGCGACATGTAGATGTTCCCCTCGACGATCTCGACCTTGAATCCCTCGGGGGTGGGCTCAAGCCACTCGAACATCATGTCCAGAGTGCGCTCGTCGCTGATGTCGGCCATCTCGATCCTGTCGGTGTCCACGACGGTCATCGTGCCGCTCCTCCCCGCTGCCGCACGGGCGCGCGGGCAGTCGCGTAGTACAACGATACGCACGGAGACGAAGACACGCCGTTACGGTGCGACACTCGGCCCATGAGCAGCCTCAGACTCTTCGTCGCCGTTCTGCCGCCCGCCCCCGCCCTCCAGGAACTGGGCCGCGCCGTCGCCCCGCTGCGCGCGCTCCCCGGTGCCGGGAGACTGCGCTGGACCGGTACGCCCAGCTGGCACTTCACGCTCGCGTTCCTCGGGTCCGTGGACGAGGAGGTGCTGCCCGAGCTGCATGCGCGCCTCGAACGGGCGGCCCGCCGCACCGAGCCCTTCCCGCTGCGCCTCCACAATGGCGGCCGGTTCGGTGGGCGGGTGCTGTGGGTCGGGGCCGCGGGCGAACTCGACACGCTGCGGCTCCTCGCCGAACGCGCCGACGCCGCCGCCCGCCGCACCGGCATCCCGATGGAGGAGCACCGCCGCTACAGCGCGCACCTCACCCTCGCCCGCAGCCGCACCGACGCCGACCTGCGCCCCTTCGTCGAGGCTCTCGGGGGCTTCGAGGGCACCCCGTGGGAGGTCGGTGAGCTCGCCCTCGTACGCAGCAACCTGCCGGTCGCCGGGGTGCGGGGCGAGCAGCCGCGGTACGAGGTGATCGCATCCTGGTCGCTGGGTCACTGAGATGGGCGGTTACGCTCGGAGGGTGGACCCGAAGACCAGAAACCGCATCATGGCCGCCGCACTCGTGCTGATGTTCGTCGTCGTCGCCGTGGCAGCCGCCGTCGGAGCGTGACGTCAGCGGCCGTGTCGCAGGCGGCCGATCCGGACGACGATCGCCGGCCGGGTGAAGTGGCCCATGACCGCGGCAAGGGCTCCGGCGACCACCAGGAGCGGTACGAACCGACCCATGGGCGCGAGTGCAGGCCCGTCGCGTCCGACGCGCACCCCTCCGTCTCAGGCGTTGACGGCCAGCGCCGTCTCCTTGGCGAACGCCTCCGGGTTGTCCAGCATGATGTTGTGCCCGCAGTCCGGGACCGCCACGACCCGCACGCCGTTCTCGATCAGTGATTCCTCGCCGGGCAGTGGTCCGTTGTCCCGGGGGTGCAGATACGTACGCGGAATCTTCAGGTCCAGCAGTAGCGCGCGCATCGTCGGCGTCGTCCCGCGGGCGAGATGCACGGCGGTGCGGTGCAGTGCCTCGGGGCCCGCGAGGCGCATGGTCGCCCACCAGTGGGGCCCCACCCGGTCGCGCACTTCCTCCAGGCCGCCGGCCAGGAACTCCTCCTCCGTGTACCGGGCGAGGCCGCTGCTGCCCGGCCGGGCCGGGTCCGGGGCGACCGGGTCCAGATTGGCGTCGACCAGCACCAGCCGGGCCACCAGTTGCGGGTGGCGTGCCGCGAGCACGATGGCCACCGCGCCGCCCATGCTGTGCGCGACCACGTCGGAGTCGTACGCGTCGGCCGCCTTCAGCGCCGCCGCCACCGCGTCGGCGTGCTCTTCCAGGGTGTAGCCGAAGTCCGTGGGGCGGTCACTGATTCCGAAGCCGAGCAGGTCCATGAGCAGCGACCGGCTGTCGGCCAGCAGGGGATGCACGGCACTCGCGGTGAAGTACGGGCCGGACGAGGCCCCGAGCCCGTGCAGATAGACCCGGGTACGGGACGTGCCGGGGCGGCCGGGGAGCTCCACCCACCGGATGCACGCACCGTCGGCCGCGACCTGAGCGTTCTGCATGTTTCCTCCTCCTTGCCCCACAACCCGATAACCTCGGCGAGACTATACATCGGTGTCGATGTATAACGCCATGGGGGAGGATGCTTGCATGCTGGAACTGGCCATCCTGGGATTTCTGTACGAACAGCCGCTGCACGGCTACGAGCTGAAGCGTCGGGTCGCCCACCTCACCGGACACGTCCGCCCCATCGCGGACGGCACGCTGTACCCGGCGATCAAGCGCCTGGAGCGAGCCGGATGGCTGGAGCGCCGAACGGAGCCGGGCAGCAGGGCTGCCCCCCGCCACACGCTGACCCTGACCGACCAGGGGCGCGAGGAACTGCGGCACCGGCTGCGGGAGGCCGGCGAGACGGACATCAGTGACGAGAACCGATGGTTCACCGTCCTCGCCTTCCTGCGCCATCTTGCGTCCCCGGCCGAGCAGGCGAAGGTGCTGCGGCGCCGGCTCGCGTTCCTGGAGGAGCCGAGCAGCTTCTTCTACGAGGGCGAGCAGCCGCTCGGCGCCGAGACGTTCGAGGACCCGTTCCGGCAGGGTCTGCTGAGGATCGCCCGTGCGACCAGCCAGGCGGAGCTGAGCTGGCTCGGGGAGACGCTCATGGAACTCGAAGCGTCGCTCTGAAGCGGACGCACAACGGGCCGCCGTCGCCCTCGCCCCCGAGCAGGGACGGGGCAGCGGCGGCCCGTACGTATCGGACGGACAGTCCGTCAGACCGTCCTCACCAGGCGAACGCCTCCGGCGACGGCCCCGGACCCGGGAAGATCTCCTCCAGCGACGCCAGCACCTCCGCGGAGAGTTCCAGCTCCAGCGCCCGCAGCGCCGAGTCCAACTGCTCCTGGTTGCGCGGTCCGACGATCGGCCCCGTCACCCCCGGCTGCGCGAGCAGCCACGCCAGGCCGACCTCGCCCGGCTCCAGGCCGTGCTTGTCGAGCAGGTCCTCGTACGCCTGGATCTTCTCGCGCTGCGCCGAGTTCTGCAGCGCGTCCGCGCTGCGGCCGGAGGCCGAACGCCCTGCCGTGCCCTCGCGCTCCTTCTTCAGCACACCACCCAGCAGTCCGCCGTGCAGCGGGGACCACGGAATGACGCCGAGGCCGTACTCCTGCGCGGCCGGGATGACTTCCATCTCGGCGCGCCGCTCCATCAGGTTGTAGATGCACTGCTCACTGACCAGGCCCAACGAGCCGCGCCGGGCGGCCAGTTCATTGGCCTGGGCGATCTTGTAACCGGCGAAGTTCGACGAACCCGCGTAGAGGATCTTGCCCTGCTGGACCAGGACGTCGATCGCCTGCCAGATCTCCTCGAAGGGGGTGTTCCGGTCGACGTGGTGGAACTGGTAGAGGTCGATGTGGTCCGTCTGGAGCCGCTTCAGCGACGCGTCGACCGAGCGCCGGATGTTCACGGCGGAAAGCTTGTCGTGGTTGGGCCAGGCCGCGCCGTCGGCGGCCATGTTCCCGTACATCTTGGTGGCCAGGACCACCTTGTCGCGGCGTTCGCCGCCCTTGGCGAACCAGGTGCCGATGATCTCCTCGGTACGGCCCTTGTTCTCACCCCAGCCGTAAATATTCGCGGTGTCGAAGAAGTTCAGGCCCGTGTCCAGCGCCGCGTCCATGATGGCGTGGCTGTCCACCTCATTGGTCTGCGGGCCGAAGTTCATGGTGCCGAGGACGAGGCGGCTGACCTTGAGTCCGGTGCGTCCGAGCTGCGTGTACTTCATGGACACCAAGCCAACGCCTTCGAGTCCGCTCGAAGCAAGGGTGAGCCCGAACGCGCCCTGCCCCCGGCGGAGGCCGGGGGCAGGGCGTCATGCGCATGTCTTACGCGGATGCTTCGACTGCTTCGGTCACTTCAGGTACACGATGCCGTCGGCGGTGACCGTCGGCCGGCCCGACGTGGCCACGACGACGATCTTGACGGTGTGCTTGGCGCTGCTCGACCAGCTCTTCGTCCACAGCGCGTCGCGGTACTTGGTGGTGCTGGACTTCAGGTCCACCGTGGACACCTTCACGCCGTCCACGTAGACGTACACCTGGCCGGAGGTGGCGGCCCTGGAGGCCACCAGGGCAACCGAGCGGCCGGTGAACGTCCAGCTCAGGCTCGCGCTCTTCGACGAGCTGGAGTACGACTTGCCGCCGAGGTAGCTGGACGAGGACTTCGTCGTCCACGTGCCCGTCTTCGTCGCCGAGCTCTCCTGGACGATGACCGGCGTGCCGGAGACCGATGCGGCGGCGGTGTTGCCCGCCTGGTCGTACGCGGTCATGGCCCAGCTGGTCGCCACACCCGACTTCGCGGTGTGCGAGGCGCTGGTGGTCGTCGGGCCGTAGGTCTTGGCGAGGGGGGCGGTGAGCCTGACCTCCTTGAGCGAAGCGGCGTCGGTGGCCTTCCACTTCAGGGTGACCGGGACGGCCGTGGTGTTCACCGTGCCGGTGCGCAGGGCCAGGTTCGGCTTGGTGGTGAACGCGGGCGCCGTCTGGTCGGCGACCACGGTGGCCGCGGCGGACGTGGTGACCTTGCCCGACTGGTGGGTGGCGCGGACCTGGACCTGGTGGCTGCCGACGGCGAGGGTGGCCTTGGCCGAGGTGGCGGTGCCCGTGGTGGTGGCGACGGACTTGCCGTCGACCAGCAGCTCGTACTTGGAGATGAACGCGCTCGGGGTGGTCGCCGACCAGCCCACGGTGACCGTGGACTTGGTGTAGTACGTCGTTCCCGAGAGCCCGGCGCCGGTCACCGACTTGATGGCCAGTCCGGTGACGGGACCCGCGGCGAGGCTGCGGATCGCGGGCAGCTGCCCGTACAGCTTGGTGCCGGGGCACTCGGTCGCGAAGCCGTCGCGGTGGCCGGAGATCTGCTTGAAGGAGTACTGCGTACCGGCGGTGAACTTGGTGCCGGCGAGGTTGCTGCCGGTGGCGCCCGCGGTGAGCGTGGTGCTGCCCGCCGGGTCGCCCTTGTACTGACCGAGCTTCCACGCGGCGATCCGGGCCACCGAGGTGGTCACCGCACTGGGGGCGGCCGAGTCCGTGTACGTACCGATGACCGAGATGCCGGCCGTCTGCCGGTTGAAGCCGTAGGTGTGCGCGCCGAAGACGGGCCGGTCCACCCCGCCCTTACGGCCCTCGAAGATCGTCCCGCACTTGTCGACCAGGAAGTTGTAGCCGATGTCCTTCCAGCCGTTGCTCTTGACGTGGTACGCGTACACGCTGCGCACGATCGCCGCGGAGTCGGCGCAGGAGTAGTTGTTGGTCCCGGCGGTGTGGTGGACGAAGACCGCCTTGACGGTGTCCGTGTACTCCGGCGCCTCCGGGCTCATCGACTCGTCGGCGCCCCAGCCCGCACGCGAGGTGATCGGCGGCTTGGGCACGGTCGAGGGCGGTGCGGGCGGCAGAGTGTCGGTCGGGGACGCACTCGCGGACGCCGAGGGGCTCGGGCTCACCGGGGGAGTGGGCTCCACCGTCACCGAGTCGGAAGGGCTCGGTGACGCCGGGTCGGACGGTATGACCTCGGCGGGCGGTTCCGTGCTGTCGTTCGGCGCGGGCGGCTCGGTCGCGGCCGGGTCCGACGGGTCGGTCGTGGCATCGGCTGCGGGGATGTCGGCGGCGAATGCGGCCGGGTCCGCGTTCAGGGTGCCGCTCCGGCCCGGGTCCACGGTGTCCAGCCGCAGCCCCGCGGGCAGCTTCGCGGAGACCTTGCCGCCCGCGTTGATCCGTACCTCGACACCGTTGGAGGGGCCCACCCAGCGCGGCTCGGTGCTCCCTCGTACGCCGGCCCGGCCGGTCTCCGTACGCCCGTCGACATCGGTTTCGAGCGGCAGCCAGGACGTCCAGTTCCCGTTGGCGGCGGACTTGGTCCGTACCTCCACGGCTCCGGTGACCTTGGCCGCCGGGTCGGTCCAGGTGATGCCCAGCATGCTGAACGGCTTGGTGTCCCGCTTGCCGAGGGTGGCTGAGGTGCCGTCACCGTCGACCTTCAGCGCGGTCGCGTGCACGTCGGTCTTGGCCGGGCCGGACTTGGCGTCGGCGTCCACCGAGGAGTTGCCCGTCACCCCCTCGAAGACCAGGACGCCCGCCACGGCGGAGGTGGCCAGGGCAGCCGTGATCCAGATTCTTCGCTTCGGTCTCAAGTCGTACCCCACGGATGGTTTCGGACATCGGTTTCGTCAGGCGCTGCGTCCGGCGACAGCACTGGCTCATGACGAGACCAGTGGGGGGTACGAGTGCTACCGCGCGTACAGCGAAGACACAGCTTGCCATGCCACTCCGACAAACGGACCCCTGCCCCCGCCCTTGCCGTCCGCGGATGGCGCAAATTCCACTTGCGTTCACTGCCGGGCAAACCGGTCCAGCGCCGCCAGCACCGCCCGGCTCGTCGCCGGACCGCCCAGATGCCCCGCACCGTCGATCACGGTCAGCTCCGCGTCCGGCCACGCCTTCGCCAGCTCCCACGCGGTGATCAGCGGCCCGCCCAGGTCGAACCGTCCGTGCACCAGCACACCCGGAATCCCCGTCAGCCGCCCCGCGTCCCGGATCAGCTGCCCCTCCTCCAGCCAGGCGCCGTGGGAGAAGTAGTGCGAGCAGATCCGCACCAGCGCCTGCTGCGCCCCGCCGGGGCGCCCGCTGTACGGAGGCGGTCCGGTGTACGTCTCCTGGGAGAGCACCGCGTCCTCCCAGGCGCACCAGTCGGCCGTCGCCTTCTCCCGCACCCCGGCGTCGGGGCTCTCCATCCGCCGGGCGTACGCGGCGAGGACGTCCGGGGTCGCGTCCCCCTCGGCCTCCGGCACCCCGGCCCGGAACAGGTCCCAGGCCTCGGGGAAGATCTGGCCCGCGCCCCGGTACAGCCAGTCGATCTCCGAGCGCCGGGTCGTCGTGACGGCCGGGATCACGATCTCGGAGACCCGCTCCGGGTACTGCTCGGCGTACGCGAGGATCAGCGTCGAGCCCCAGGACCCGCCGTACAGCAGCCAGGTGCCGATCCCGAGGTGGACGCGCAGCCGCTCCATGTCGGCGATCAGCCGGTCGGTCGTGTTGTACCGCATGTCGGCGGCCGGATCGCTCGCGTGCGGGGTGGAGCGGCCGCAGCCCCGCTGGTCGAAGAGGACGACGCGGTAGTGGTCCGGGTCGAAGTACTGCCGGGGCCGCTCTTTGCATCCCGACCCCGGACCGCCGTGCACGACGAGTGCGGGTTTGCCGTCCGGGTTGCCGCACGCCTCCCAGTACACGAGGTTGCCTTCCCCGACATCGAGCATGCCGTGCTCGTACGGTTCGATCGGCGGGTACTTCTCGTCGGGCTTGCGGTCCATGGCGCGGTGGCTCCTTTGGCTCGGCGGGTAATGGGGTTGTGAGCTGCTGTCGGTTTGCTGAGCTGAAGTGCGTTGTAGTGAGCAGGAGTGAGTCCTGTCGGCGGGTTCACCGAGTGGGAACGGAAGTTCTGGGGCCGAATGGGTGACCTTGGCGGTTGCTGCTCGTTGGGCAGGTGGCAGGTTTCCAGTCTGGGGGAGGGGGTGTTGTGGTGGGTGGTGTGCGGGAGTTGGCGGCGCCCTTCGTGGTGCCCGGGCCTTGCGGGGTGGCGGTCCGGGACCGTCTCAAGCACCTCACGCCCCAGGACGAGATAGTCCTGCGTGCGGTCGGTGAGTATCAGGGCCGTCTGGCTTCCCGTGATCTCAGGGCCCGTTGTGCGGATGGTCTGGAGCACGGTGCGGACACCTGGGCGTCGCGCAAGCGGGACCTGACGCCGCTGTCGTCGTCGCGGATCGCCGGTGCGATTACGAAGGCCACCCATGATCAGTGGGCGCTGGCGCGCCGTTGTCAGGCGGCGCACATCCGGAATCTGGAGGCCGGGATCGGGACGCTGCGGCACCGCCTGTCCCTCCCGATCGGTGAGCCCGGAACGAAGCGGGCCGCGGGCGGCTACCGCTCCCGGGGCGAGTGGTTTCGCAAGTCGCGCCGCCTCGCGGCGCTGGAAGCCCGGCACGCCGCCGCCGTTCGTGACCGGCAGGCCGGACGCGTCCGGGTCGTGCGGGGCGGCAAACGTCTCCTCAACACCCGCCACCACCTCACCCGGGCCCGGCTGACCGAAGAGCGGTGGCGGGAGCGCTGGGAGGCGGAACGCTGGTTCATCGCCGCCGACGGCGAGTCCGGGAAACGGTTCGGGAACGAGACCATCCGCGTCACCCCGGACGGCGAGGTCAGCATCAAACCGCCCGCCCCGCTCGCACACCTGGCCAACGCCAAGCACGGCCGATACACCCTCAACTCGACCGCGGCGTTCGCGCACCGGGGCCAGGAGTGGGCCGACCGCATCACCGCGAACCGGGCCGTCGCCTACCGCATCCACCTCGACACCGACCGTGGCCGCTGGTACCTCACCGCGTCCTGGCAACGCCCCGTTGTGCACACCATCCCGCTGGAGGCCGCCCGCGCCCGGGGCATGATCGGCGTGGACACCAACGCCGACCACTTCGCCGCCTACCAGCTCGACCCACATGGCAACCCCATTGGCGAGCCCCGGCGGTTCTTCTACGACCTGTCCGGCACCGCCGATCACCGCGACGCCCAGATCCGCCACGCGCTGACCCGGCTGATCAACTGGGCCAAGCAGGCCGGTGTTGCCGCGATCGGCATCGAGGACCTCGACTTCACCGCCGAGAAAACGCGGGAGAAGCACGGCCGCAGGAAGAGGTTCCGGCAGCTGATCTCAGGTATTCCGACCGGCAGGCTCAAGGCCCGGCTGGTCTCCATGGCCGCCGCGCAGGGCCTGAGCATTGTCGCGGTCGACCCCGCCTACACCTCGATGTGGGGTGCCCAGCACTGGCAGAAGCCACTGGCCACCCCGCACCGCAGAATGTCCCGTCACGATGCTGCCGGTATCGCGATCGGACGACGCGCCCTCGGGCACCCGGTCCGGGATGGGGTATCCCCTGCTCGAACGGAGTTGAGAGCTTGGGGAAGGACGGCACCGCCCCCTCACGACCGGAGTGATCGTGCGGGGCATCGGACCGCCCAGGCCCCACCAGGCACCCGAGGACGTGAGGGAACCCGCCCACCCGCAACGGACCACGCCCCTGGAGGCGTGCCGCCGAACGGGACGCGAAAGCGGGAACCCAGCGCATCCAACACCGTTCGGGATGCGCCCAGTACACATCGGTGGGTCCAGGACCCACTCATGCACACTGGCTAGGAACGGTCAGCGTATGGCGGGCGTAGCCTGATTGCCGTGAATTCCGGACCCCGGGTACTGGCCGTACTCGACGACCTGCTGACCGCCGCCGCCCACGACGACCGCGGTGCGCTGTGGCAACTGGCCGAGCAGGGCCGGGAGCTGGATGCCAATCTGGTACGTCTTCCGCCGGGCGCGGAGGTCGCTGAGCATCAGGAGGACGTCCTGGACGTCCTTCTCGTCGTCATCGCGGGCAGCGGCCGGGTCGTCACCGGGGGCGACGCGCTGAACCTGACGCCGACCAGCGTCGTCTGGCTGCCCCGAACCTCCCGCCGCGCCCTTGCCGCGGGACCGGACGGTCTGGCCTGCCTGACCGTCCACCGCCGCCGCCCCGGCCTGACCATCAAGACCTCGGTCGCGCCCCCGGCCGGATACGAGGGCGGCGAGGCGCCCTGCATGCTGGACCGGGTCTGCCCCGGGTGCGGCCGGCTCTCGCAGGACCCGGAGCCGGTGTTCTGCAGCCGGTGCGGGGAGCGGTTCGCCGGCCACTGACCGCGCGGCGCCGGACTTCCCCTGAACCGGGGCCGCCGTCTTCCGCTCATCGCGGGGGGCGGCCCCGTTTCCGTACGGGCCGAAAACGGCAGGGACATTAGCTCTCGTACAGAGTTAAAATGGACACGTGGTGGCGGGTGATCTACCCGATGAGCTCGCCGGACTTCTGCCCCGCATCCAGAGGCTCGCCCGGCGACGGCTGTGGAGCGGCCTGCCGGCGCCCCGGCTGCGCGGGGCGCACGCCGAACTGCTGAGGCTGGTGGCCGACCGACCCGGCATCCGCGTCTCCACGGCCGCACACAGCCTCTGTCTTGCGCCCAATTCGGTCAGCACCCTGGTGAACCACCTCGTCGCCGAAGGGCTGCTGCGACGGGAGAAGGACCCCGGAGACGGGCGGGCCGCGCTGCTGTATCCGACCCCCGCAGGGATCGGGAGGCTGAGCGACTGGCACGCCCGTCGCGAGGCGCTCTTCCGCGAGCATCTGGCCGGGCTCGACGCGGCCGACCGGTCGGCACTCGCCGCCGCACTCCCGGCCCTGCACAGACTCGCCGCCTCACTGCGAAGCGAAGGGGATGAGACCGCGTGACCACGGAAACCGCCCCCGCCCTCAACTGCACCGGTCTGAGCTACAGCTTCGGCGATGCGAAGGCCGTCGACGGCCTGGACCTGCTGGTCGGCCGGGGGGAGGTGTTCGGCCTCCTGGGCCCCAACGGCGCGGGCAAGACCACGACGATGCGCGCGATCACCACACTCCTGCCCGTACCGCCCGGCGTCATCGAGGTGTTCGGCCATGACGCGGCCCGGCAGAAGATGGCCGTACGCCGCCTGCTCGGCTACGTACCGCAGCAGCTGTCGGCCGACGCGAGCCTCACCGGCCGGGAGAACGTCCAGCTCTTCGCCCGCGTCTTCGACGTGCCCCGCCGCCAGCGCGCCGCGCGGGTCTCCCAGGCGCTGGACGCGGTCGGCCTCGGCGATGTCGCGCACCGGCTCGCCGCCACGTACTCCGGCGGCATGGTCCGCCGCCTCGAACTCGCGCAGGCCCTGGTCAGCGCGCCCCGGCTGATGATCCTGGACGAGCCGACCATCGGCCTGGACCCGATCGCACGGGACAGCGTCTGGGACCGCATCACCGAGATTCGGGTCGGCACCGGCATGACCGTGCTGGTCACCACCCACTCCATGGACGAGGCCGACCAGCGCTGCGACCGGCTCGCGCTGATGCACCTCGGCAGACTCCGCGCGCTCGGCACCCCCGCCCAGCTCAAGAGCGAGCTCGTCGCCCACCGCCGGGAATCGGGCGAGAGGGGCCTTCCGCCACCGTCCCTGGAGGACGTCTTCCGCCACCACTCCGGAAGCGGACTGAACGACCCCGGCTCCGGCTCCGGTTCCGACGAAGGGAAAGGAGCGTTCCGAGATGTCCGCCGTACCCGTCGCACCGCATCCCGCCTCGGCTGAGTCCGTCCCGCCGGATCAGCGGTTCGCGTTGCTGCTGACCCCGCCACCGTCCCGCACCGGCTGGCGCGTCGTACCCGCGCGCGTCACCGCGATGTGCGTCGTCGAACTGCAGAAACTGCGCCACGACCGCACCGAGATCTACACCCGCGCCGTGCAGCCCGCGCTCTGGCTGCTGATCTTCGGCGTGACGTTCTCCCGTATCCACGCCATCCCGACCGGCGGCGTCCCCTATCTCGACTTCCTGGCGCCGGGCATCATCGCCCAGTCCGCCATGTTCATCGCGATCTTCTACGGAATCATGATCATCTGGGAGCGGGACTCGGGCGTCCTCACCAAACTCATGGTCACGCCGACGCCCCGGACCGCGCTGGTGACAGGCAAGGCCTTCGCCGCCGGGGTGAAGGCCGTGATCCAGGCGGCGGTCGTCATCGTGATCGCCGCGCTGATCGGTGTCGGCATGACCTGGAACCCGTTGCGGCTGCTCGGCGTGGTCGTGGTGGTCCTCCTCGCGTCGGCGTTCTTCTCCTGCCTGTCGATGTCGATCGCCGGGATCGTCCTGACCCGCGACCGGCTGATGGGCATCGGCCAGGCCATCACGATGCCGCTCTTCTTCGCCTCCAACGCGCTCTACCCGGTCGCCCTGATGCCCGGCTGGCTCCAGGCCGTCAGCAGGGTGAACCCGCTGAGCTACGAGGTCGACGCCCTGCGCGGACTGCTCATCGGCACCCAGGCCCACCTGGGCCTCGACCTCGCAGTCCTCGCGTTCGCGGCGCTGGCCGGCATCGTCGCCGCCGGTTCTCTGCTGGGCCGCCTGGCCCGCTGAGCTGCCCTGGGCTGACCAGCTGTTCGTGCAGCAAGGTGACCGCCTTCTACGGCAGCACCTCGTCGGCGCTGCGCGGCTCCGTGCGCTCTTGACGATTGAGCTGGTGGCGCACGATGGAGGAGCGACGGTAGACCTCCTTGCGTGCGCGCATGATGCTGCCGAGGGGCGCGTGCGCGGCGGTCGCCCGCCACGGCGTGAAGGAGAGCGCGTCCATCCTCTTGAGGTTCTCCTCGTCGGAGATGTCCTGCCGCGGGAGGCGCAGCCTGGCCACCGTGACGAACGGGGAAAGCTGCTCGGGCCACTCGACGGTGACGTCCTCGACCGGCATCCGGTCCAGGCCGGTGCACAGCTGGACCTGGATGTCGAACGCGTAGGGCCGTTCCTGCAGTTCGGTGACCAGAGCAGGCCGGAACACCTCTGCCGCCGATGTCAGGTCGATGGTGCGCCGGACCACCGCTTTGGCGAAGGAGGGGTCGGGGGCGATACGCACCTTGGCGATGTGGTCGCCGTGCCGGACCGCGCCCATCGTCCAGTAGGTCGACAGCAGAACGTTCACCGAGGGCGGCTGCGACACCCTGAGGAACGCCAGGAACTCGTCCCACGCCCATTCGTCCTGCTCCAGGGTGCCCTTTCCCGTCACGAAGTCGCGGTAGAAGCGATGCCGGCCGGGCGCTCCCTGGGCGAAATAGGCGGGTGCTTCGAGGAAGAGTTCCTGGATGAACAGGTAATGCTCGACGGTGTTGCAGAAGAAGACCGGCGCGTTGATGAGGGCGTAGTCGAAGGTGCGGGTGTCGGGCTCGTCGTCCAGGAGGGTCGGACCGTCGATGTCGAAGATCTTGAGAGCCAGCCCGGTCGCACGGCCGAGCCGTGCGTCGGCTCCGGCATGCGGGGAGCCGTTGGAGAACCGCACGAGGGCATCGTGGCGTCCTGGCGTCGCGTAAATGCCCTGGGCGTACTCGGCGGGGAGCCGGTCGAGGATTTCGACTTCTCCTCTGACGAGTCCGTAACCCTTGGCGTGCGCGTCACGCACCGCGGCGCCGGTGCCTTCGGTCGTGACCGATTCGGCGATGTACCGCTCGGTCTTCCCGATCACTGTTTGCAGATTGTCGTCGAAATCGGGCTCAGCGGTTTCGACGTCCTGCGTGTAAGGGATGAACCGTGATGGCATGAATCGGCCGTTTCTCGTCGGCAGCTCCGCTCGTGAGAGCGGCGCCTCGCACTCCGGGCCGACCCGTACAACGCCACATGGCTGCCTGACGACAGCCACGACCGTCGCGGGCCCAGGCCCTGGTCCAAAGCCAGCGTAGGCACGGGTGGACGGCTGCCGCGCGTTGAAGGCGGCCCGTCCCCGGTAGGCAGGGCGGCGCGAAGAACTGTCCGCAGGGCCGCTCGGACGTGGTCGTGGCTCGCTCCTCGTCGTCGGTGTCGCGCGGCCCGCTGATGCGGTCGATGATGGCTTTTGAGGGTTCTCCACGTGCTCGGCGAACGACGGAGAAGCTCGCGGGGGCCGGAGACGCCGACCGTGGCCGGCCCGGTCGGCCGGTTCGTCCCTGATCGCCGTCCGGAGGGCACCATGGGTAAAGTTCTCGGCGATGTCCTGGGCCTGGCGGCCGGCGTCGCGATCAGTCCGCTCCCGATCATCGCGATCATCCTTGTACTGGTCACGCCCCGAGGGCGGCTCAACGGGCTGCTGTTCACCGTCGGCTGGGTCGTGGGGCTTTCGGTGCTGGGCGCGGTCATGCTGGTGATCGGCGGCCCCGGCGGTGCGTCCGCCCAGCATCATCCGGCCACCTGGGTGGGCGGCCTCAAGCTCGGGCTGGGACTGCTCCTTGTGCTGTTCGGTGCCCGGCAGTGGCACCGGCGCCCCGCCCCCACCGAGGAGGCGCAGATTCCGAAATGGATGGCCGCGATCGACCGCTTCACGCCGGTCAAGATCTTCGGCCTCGGGCTGGCCCTGTCGGCGGCCAATGTCAAAAACGCCTCGCTGACCATTGCGGCGGCCGCCTCCATCAGCTCGGCCGGCCTCCCCCCGGGGCAGCAGATCGCCTCGCTGGCCGTCTTCGTGGTCATCGGTACCCTCGGACTGCTGACCCCGCTCGCAGTACTGCTGTTCACGGGGGAGCGGGCGGCGGCCGTGCTCAGCGGCTGGAAGGACTGGACCGCCCGGCACAACGTCGCTGTGATGGCAGTCCTGTTCTTCGTACTCGGGGCGAAACTGCTCGGAGACGGCATCGGCATCCTCGTCTCCTGACCGCAGCATCCCCTGACCGGCGACCACGCGCTGGCGGCTCGTTGGACATGTCGCCACCCTGCGGAGCGGGTCCGACAGCCTGGGACGCGGCCTTACTGCACGGCGTACGCGAGGAAGTCGGCCCAGGCGGCGGGGGAGAGGGCGAGGGCGGGGACGGTGAGGTCCTTGGAGTCGCGGACGTGGACGGTCTCGGGGCACGTGGCGACCTCAACGCAGTTGCCGCTGTTTTCGCCGCTGTAGCTGCTCTTGAACCAATTGAGGCCGGTGTTCATAGGTCTTTCGCCACCTGCTCGATCACGTCTCTGGACTCTTCGGGGCTGAGGGCCTGCGCCCGCAGAATGCCATATTTCCCGAACAGGTTCCCCAGCGCCGGTTGTTCGCTGATGAGGAAGTTGTGGTCCTGAACTTCGACATAGGCGAGCTGACGCCGTTTCTTGGTCTCCAGCAGAACGAACGGACCACTGAGACCGGCATGAGTCTGCCGACGCGGTGACATCACCTGCATCTGTACATGTCGTAGCGCCCCGACCTCCAGGATGTGGTCGAGCTGCTCCTTGTGCACCCGACGACCCCCGATGGGGCGGGTAAGAGCGGCGAGTTCCAGGACAAAGCCGATGTCCGGCACGGGCTTTCGGGACAGGAGCCTCTGGCGTGCCAAACGGGCCGCGACTCGGCCCTCTACCTTATCGTCGTCGACGGGTGGGTAGCCGCTGCCCAAGACGGTGCGGGCGTAGCCCTCCGTCTGCAACATCCCAGGCACGACGTGAGTCTCGTACTCGTGTCTGGCGGACGCGTTGATCTCTTCCTCGGCGAACGGCTCGAACCATGACGCCAGATAGCCGAACGTCACCCCCTCGCCTGCGGCCGTCAGTGCACCCTGTGCACCCAACGCGCAGTCCGCCTCCGCGATGAATTCGTCCTTGGGAGGCCGTTGCCCCCGTTCGACCATCGCCACCTGTGACTTGGAATAGCCGATCTTCAAGCCGAGGGCCTCCTGCGAGAGCCCGGCCCGTTCACGGAAGAAACGCAGCATTTTGCCGAACATTTCGGTGTTGCTGCTGCCACGACCACTGGAGTGCACAAACTCTCCCCTGCGAACACAACAGTGCACAGAAGCCCTGTGTCCCTGGTCACACTAGGTGTCGACCGGGACGCTTTCCCCATGGAACGGAAAAGTTCACCCACCCCGGCGCCCTCGTGGGTACCCGCGTCCGGGCACGCCCTGCGGCACGTCGGTATTCACTTCGACGCGGTACGGATCCCTGGCGTACTCGGCGAGCAAGTCGCGTACGAGATCATGCAGTTCACCAACTTCCGGGCGGGCCCGATCGTGCGGTCGGGGATCGGGGAGCGCAGCATGTACTTCCTGTTGCCACCGCGTAGCGCCCGCGCACACCGGTGGCCGTCGGGGGCGCAGTTGATGGGGTGTTACGGGCAGAACGCGGCGTTCGTCGGGGTGCCCGCGCTGCACGGACTGACCTGGCCGCTCGACTGGCGCTCACTGCCCACGGCCGAGGCGCCGTTCGTGGATGCCGGCCTACTGCACGAACTGGTCCTGGAGGTGACAGCCAGGGGAGGGGAGGGGACGTGATCCAGGGACCCGGAGCGTGAGCTACAGGCTGCGGTAGACCTCGCCGCGGTGCGCGACGGCCAGCACCCACAGGATGAGCTGACCGTCTTCGACGGTGTACACGGCGCGGTAGTCGCCGATTCTCAGCCGCCACCTGTCCGAGTGCCCCTGGAGAGCTTTGATGTCGAAGGATGCGGTATCTCCCGCATCCAGCGCCTTCTGGAGCTCGGTGAGACGGAAGAGAATGCGGAGCGCGTCCTGACGAGAAATCTTCAGCAAGTCCCGTTGTGCGCGCGAAGTGAACCGCGTGACGTATCCCATGAGGTCAGGGCGCAGATCGGAGGAGTGCGGCCATCTCTTCCATGGAGACCGAACCGTTGAGGCCCTCGGACTCGGCCTCGTCGGCCAGTCGGTTGAGCCACTCTTCCTCGTACTGCTCGGCGATCTGCTTCAGGCGTCGGTATTCGTCGATATCGACCAGTACGGCTTCGCTCTTACCGCGGCGCGTGATGATCGTCGGGATTTCGTCCCGTCGCGCGCGGTCTATGACATCGGCGAGGTGACGGCGGACCTCTGCCATGGACTCGGTGACAGGTTCGCTCATGTAGTAAATGTATCGGATGTACATCTGTTGCGCGAGGGATGTGAGCGAAAGGGGGCAAGGCCTCCCGCGGCCTGCGGTACGGTGATCACGTCATAACGCTCTGTGTTCTACCTGCGCGCAGAGCGGCCCTCGGGGGTGCTACCAACACCTCGCCGAGGGCCTTCACCACGAGTGGAATCGAGAGTCCACCGGGATGCTTTGGCATGCTATCGCGCCGTCTCGGCGCTTCACGAAGGCTTCGCACGACGTCGTGCGCCATCCGCGTCTGGGCAGTGACGCGAAGATCCTCCTCCTGTACGTACAGGGGCTCCCCGAAGACCGGGCCGGGCAGGCGCTCAGTGAGCACGCGGGGAAGCTCGGGATCACTGGACGGGCGTACCAGAAGGCCAAGAAACAGCTGGTCGAGAACGGTTTCGTGCATGAGCGGCGGCGGCAGGTGGGCCGGGGGCACTGGGCCACCGACCAGCTCTGCTCGAACGTCCCCCTCACGGCGGAACAGGCCCGACGGGTCCAGGACGGGCTGGCGGTGGCGCCTGCGCCCCAGCCGAGTACGCAGGAACGGGCGGTCGGTCGGCCGGGGGTTCGGGACGCCGGTGACTCACTACCGGTAGAAGAAGAACGTGAGAAGAACTATCCCCACCCACCCTCCGAAGCCGAGCCCGAGCCCGGTCCCGACAGCACCCCTGACCCCGAACTGAACGTGACAGAACGGCTCCTGCTGTCACTCCGTCACGCAACACCCCAGCTGCACCTGGGAGTCCGCGAGGCCCGGGGGCTCGCCGAGCTCGCCGCGGAGTGGATTCGGCGTGGCATCACGACCACCGACTTACGGCGGGCCCTGACCAGCGAACTGCCCCCGGAGGGCGTGCGGTCGGCGGTTGGATTCCTGCGCCACCGCCTCGTACAGAAACTCCCGGAACCCCCGGCACCCACCACTGCCCGCCCCGCAACACCACCCCGCGTCAGGGAACTCGTCCCCTGCGCCGGTCCTGGCGAGGATCACGTCTTCCGGGCGGTGGGCGACGAAACGCACTGCGCCCCGTGCCGTCAGGAGGAGGCACGGGCATCTTGGGCCGCCCAAGCAGCCGCGTACGCGCAGCAGCCTTCCCACATCCCCTGGCGCGAACGAGTCGCCTCCCTCGCGGCGAACTCGGCCGAGACCGCCTGAAGGGCGATCGGCGCTCTTGCCGCGCCTCCAGCGGCGAAGCCGCCGACGCCAAAGGCATCTGGGACGAGGCCGTTTCGGCCCCCGAATGGGACGGTCCGCCGGTATGGCTTCATGGTGACGCTCGACCGTGTTCCGGCCTCCGGCTGAACGTTCTCCCGCCCGCCGCCCGCCGCCCGGTCCGCTGCCCGGCGTCGGCGGAGGGGCGACGCCGGGCAGCGCGGTTCTGTTTCCCCGCCGGGCTCGTGGCCCGGGTGGGGCGCCGCAACGGGTGTCGGGCCGGTCAGGCTTCGACAGCGGCCTGTTCGGGGGTGGGGGCCGCATCGTCCTTCGCGGTGTCGGACGCACTGCGGCGCACTGCCGGGATGACGAGGGCGATCGCCGCGGCGACCAGGGCGACGCCGCAGCCGATGATCAGGCCGGTGCGGAAGCCGCTCTCCGAGGTGAAGCTGTGGCCGCCCGCCGTGGTGGTCATCTGGGACAGGACCACGCCGATCACGGCCGCACCGATCGAGGTGCCGAGGGAACGCATCAGCGTGTTGAAGCCGTTGGCCGCGGCCGTCTCGGAGAGCGGCACGGAGCCCATGATCAGGGCCGGCATGGAGCCGTAGGCGAGACCCACGCCGCTGTTGATGACCATGAGGGACAGCATCAGCCCCCAGGCGGAGCCCATGAGGACGAGAGAGAGGCCGTACCCGGCGGCCAGGACCAGGACGCCGCAGATCAGGGTGAACTTCGGGCCGCGGGCGTCGGTGAGCTTTCCGCCGAACGGAGAGACGATCATCATCATGACGCCGCCGGGGGCCATCCAGAGGCCCGCCGCCAGCATCGACTGGCCGAGGCCGTAACCGGTGGCCTCGGGGAACTGGAGCAGCTGAGGCACGATCAGCATGCTGGCGTACATGCCGAAGCCGACGAAGATCGAGGCGACGTTGGTGATCAGCACGCGGGGGCGGGCCGTGGTGCGCAGGTCGACCAGCGGGTCACGGGTACGCAGCTCCCACGCGCCCCAGGCCAGCAGCACGACGACGGCGGCGATGAACAGGCTGAGCGTCGTCACGGAGGTCCATCCCCACTCGGCGCCCTTGGAGACGGCGAGCAGCAGGCAGACCAGGCCGACGCCGAGGCCGAGCGCACCGGGCGCGTCGAAACGCTGCCCCTTGGCACCGGCCGGGACGTCCGGGATGAGGAACCAGATCAGGGTGGCGATGGCCACGGCCAGGACGGCGGAGCCCCAGAACAGTGCGCGCCAGTTCGCGTACTGCGCGACGGCCGAGGCGATCGGCAGGCCGAGGCCGCCGCCGATACCCATGGAGGCGCTGACCAGGGCGATGGAGGAGCTGAGCTTCTCGGCGGGGACCACGTCGCGGAGCAGGGCGATGCCGAGCGGCACCATGCCCATGCCCATGCCCTGCAGACCACGTCCGATGATCATGGGCACGACGGACGACGCGAGGGCGCAGACCACCGATCCCGCGATGAGGGGGACGGAACAGGCGAGGAGCATCCGGCGCTTGCCCAGCAGGTCGCCGAGGCGTCCGGTGACGGGCACGCACACCGCCCCCGCCAGCAGGGTCACCGTGATCACCCAGGCGGCGTTCGCGGAACTGGTGTGCAGGATCTGCGGCAGTTCGGCGATGAGCGGCGTGACCAGGGTCTGCATGATCGCGGCCACGATGCCGGCGAATGCCAGCGTGGCGATCACACCGTTCGCGCGGGTCGATGCTTGGGGGGCTCCCATACCGGGACTCCTCGGGTGGCTGGCGAGTATCGAATTGCATCGTACATGGCTTGTGCATCACACACATTATGTGTGCGATGCATAGTCGTGTGAGAGCATGGAGCGGGGCCGCTCCGAAATGAAACGTGCCGGCGGCCCGGCAAGGAGCGAGAGGCAGCGGTCGCAATGGTCAGGGCTACGCAAGAGGTCGAGTACGAGCAGATGCTGCTCAGTCGCCATGGGCTTCTGAATCACAGGAACGGCCGCCGCGAGGACAGCCGGCTGGAGCGGAGTGCCTACATCCTGCTCAGCCGCATCCGTGTCCAGGGGCCGATGTCGATCGGTGAACTGAGCGACGCCTTCGGGCTCGACGCCTCGACCCTCAACCGGCAGACCGCCGCGGCGAAGCGCGCCGGTCTCGTCGAGCGCATACCCGACCCCGAGGGCGGCATGGCCCGCAAGTTCCGCATCACCGACGAGGGTGCGCGCATGCTCGATGATGAGCGGGAGCGCAATACGAGCTCGCTGGACCAGATCATGTCCGACTGGTCCGAGGAGGACGTCTCGGCCTTCGCCGCGTACCTCAGGCGCTTCAACGCCGACATCGAGCGCCTGAGCGGACGCCGGTGGCCGCGTCCCTGATCCGACCCGTCAGTGGTGGCAACCGCGCGGCAGGTCCTGGAGGCGGCGGCGCCCTCTCGTGCCATCGGGTCGAAAACACGTAGAGGTGCACGGAGCCGACGGACATGATGACGGCATGGACAATCGCGCGCTTCCCGCAGAGGCCCTGCTCGTTGTGGACGTTCAGAAGGCCGCCGTCTGCGGTGACAGGGCAGTACCCGAGGCGGCCCGGCTCCTGGACCGGACGGCAGACCTGATCGCACGGGCGCGAAGGAGCGGGGCGCTCGTTGTCCACATTCAGAACGACGGGGCGGCCGGAGCGGGCGACGAGCCGCACACGCCCGGTTGGGAGCTCCACCATCCCGTCGAGGCCGGCCCCACCGAGGTCGTGATCCGCAAGACCGAGGACAACGGGTTCGACGGGACTTCGCTGGGCGGTCTCCTGACCGAATCGCGGGTACAGGCGCTCGCCATCTGCGGTGTGATGTCGGAGATGTGTGTCCAGGCGACGGCCCGCGCAGCCCTGGCGCTGGGGTATCGGGTCGTCATGCCGCACGACGCCCACGCGACACAGGACATTCCGGCGGCCCCCGGAATCAGCGACCGCATCCCGGCCGCCACGGTCTCCCGGGTCGCCGAATGGGCTCTCGGTGACGAGCTCGAGGTCACCGCTCACGCCGTAGACGTCATGTTCACGGCCCCGCCCTCGCAGTCCTGCTGAAACACCCGGCAGTAGGGCGGCAGGCAATCGCCTGTCAGGACGCGGCGGTTCGGCGGAACAGGGCCGTCCAGAGGAACGGCTCACCGAAGCGCGGGGACTCGGGCGGTTCGTCGTGCATGCGGCGGAGTTCAGGAGCAGCTGCTCGGGGTCCAGGTGCCTTCGATCCAGGTGCATGTGGCCTTCGGGAGGGCCGACTTGAAGAACGCCTCGTACGCGTCGTGCACCGAGCTGTCCTCCAGCTTCACGAACGCCTCGTCGCTGTAGCGAAGGGAGTTGAAGGTGTAGTTGTGGCTGCCGGTCCAGAGCAGCTTGCGGTCGTTGACCTCGGCCGAGCCGTCGTCGTAGCCGCCCTTGACCAGGAGGAACTTGGAGTGGAAGGGCGTGGAGTCGTTCGCCGACTCGGGGAAGGTGTGCACGACCGGGCCGTTGTACGCGTTGAACGGGGCGGTCAGGGCCGCCTGGGTCTTGCGGGTGGAGCCCGTGGGGCAGCGGCATGGACACCTCCGTAGATCAAAATTTCAGACCGTAGCAGCAACGATTCGATGGGCAATCGGACTTGACCGAAGCACCGCCCTACGCGTGCCCGAGCGCGTGGCGGTGACACCACCGGCGGGGCGGAGCGTGGAGAGTGGGGGCAGCGGTACGGACGACGAAGGAGGACCGATGGTGGGTGTCGTGGCGAACCAGCGGAACAGGGCGGTCGGACAGGCCATGGAGGGTCCGGGGGCACGGGACCGACTCCTGTGGGCCGGGCGCCAGTTGTTCGCCGCGTACGGGTACGCGCACACGAGCGTCGAGGCTCTGTGCGAGCAGGCGAAGGTGCCCGTCCACATCTTCCAGCAGGAGTTCGTCTCGCGGGAGGTGCTCCTGATGGCGATCTACGACGAGGTGGCGACCCACGGGCTGCGCGCCGCCGAGAACGCCCTGATGGCCGAGGGCATGGAGGACTGCCCGACGGCGGAACGGGTCCGGCTGCTCTTCGCCGCCTATGTGAAGGCGGTCACCGAGGACCCGCGCGCGGCCCGGGTGGCGTTCGTCGAGGTGCTGGGGGTGAGCCGGGAGGTGGACAAGCACCTCGCGACATGGCGGGCGATGTGGATCGACTTCCTGACCTCGGAGGCCGAGCGTGCCGTGCGGCGGGGCGAGGCGGTGGCGAGCGACCACACCGTGACCGTCACTGTGCTGAACCACTCGGTGGACGAACTCATGGCCCATCACGGCCGCCGCCCCCGGCAGGTCGACGCCGAGTGGCTGACCGATGAGCTGACCCGTCTCTCACTGGCCATGATCCTGCCGTCCTGACACACCCCGTTGCCGGGACGGCAAATAATGGGGAGATGGATGAACAAGACGGAGAGCGCGCAGAGCGTACGGACGACGAGATCTCGAACGTCCTGACAGGCGTCGGGCCGCGGCTGCGCGCCCTGCGCCAGGAACGCGGCACGACCCTGGCGCAGCTCAGCGAGACGACCGGGATCTCCCTCAGCACCCTCTCGCGCCTGGAATCGGGCGGCCGCAAACCCACGCTCGAACTGCTGCTGCCCCTGGCCAAGGCGTACGGGGTGCAGCTGGACGAACTCGTCGGCGCACCCGCCACCGGCGATCCGCGTATCCATTTCCGCCCCTTCACCCGGGACGGCATGACCTTCGTACCGCTCACCCGGCACCTCGGCGGGCTGCACGCGTACAAGCAGATCCTGCCCGGCGGTCGCGGGGCGACGGGCCCGCTGGAGCAGCGGGTGCACGAGGGGTACGAGTGGGTGTACGTACTCGCGGGGCGACTGCGGCTGGTGCTGGGCGAGCACGATCTGGTGCTCACGACCGGCGAGGTCGCCGAGTTCGACACGCGTACGCCGCATGCATGGGCCAGTGCCGGGCCCGATCCGGTCGAATTCCTCAGCCTGTTCGGGCAGCAGGGGGAGCGGATGCATGTGAGGGCCCGGCCCACGAGGTCGGAGCGCTGACGTGCCGGGAACCCGGTGACGGGCAGGTTCTCAGAGGCCGGGGGCCGGGCGGGAAGCCCGTCCAGCGCAGCTCGTCGGGCAGGTGCCCCATGTCGTTGCAGACCAGGACCGACACCGGGCGGTCCGGGCTGTTCGCGGTCGGCTACGAGTGCCGACTGCGGATGCCGGCTACGGGCGGGCTGCGTACGGGCCGCCCAGGCCCCACGCCTGGTGCATCGCGTCGGCGAACGCGGCCGCCAGCTTGTGTTCGCCGGTGGGGCCGGGATGCGTCCCGTCGTACGTGTCCTTGTGGATGTCGTACCCCGGCGGGCGGGAGGCCAGCAGGATCGGGGACATCGGGTGGTCGAGGTCGGCGACGGCCTTCGCCAGGAGCTCGTTGAAACGGTCGCACTCGGCGGCGAACGGGGCGTCCGACTCGGCCCGTATGTTCGGTATCACGGGCAGGAGCACCATCTTGACGTGCGGGTTCGCGGTGCGGGCCGCCGTGATGAACGCCCTTGCGTTCAGGGCGGTCTGACCGCTGTCCGTATAGAACCCGAGGTCTATCAGGCCGAGCGAGACGAGCAGGATGTCCGTTCGGTGCTCGGTGACCGTGTCGGCGATCACCGGGGCCATGTGCAGCCAGCCCTCACCCCAGCCGGCCAGATGGGTGCGGGCCTCGGCGGGAAAGTCCGGTGCGCCGTACTCGTACGAGACAGGAGTGTCCGTCCCGGTGTCGTACAGCTCGCTGCGTGGGCCGACGATCGCGAACGGGGCACCGAAAGTGGAAGCGAGGTGCTGCCACATCCGGTAGCGCCAGGTGAAGTCGCCGGCGCGGCCGATCGACATGGAATCGCCGACAAACGTGAAACGCATGGCGTCATCATCGCGGATCACTCATCCGACCTGCGACGTGACGATGGACACTTGTGTCATGCGTTCGTACCTGACTGTGTCCGGAGCCGCCGCGCTGCTCCTCCTCGCCGGGGCGGCTCCCGCCGTCGCGGCCGGAGACGGAGCCGATCGGAGCTTCACGATCGAAGACCCCCGGATCACCGAGTCCAGCGGCCTCGCCGCCAGCCGCGCTCACCCCGGCATCTACTGGACGCACAACGACAGCGACGACGGGCCGTACATCTACGCCGTCGACTCCCGAACCGGGAAGACCGTCGCGACGATCACCCTGCGGGGGGTGGGGCAGCCGCGCGATGTCGAGGCCATCTCGCTCGGGCCCGACGGCAATCTGTACGTCGGTGACATCGGCGACAACCTGAACGGCAGCTGGGACCACGTCTGGATCTACCGCTTCCCGGAGCCGGAACAGCTGAAGGACGCGACGGTCCGCGCCACACAGTTCGATGTGAAGTACGCGGACGGCCCGCGCAACGCCGAGGCGCTGATGGTCCACCCCACGACCGGGCGGGTCTACATCGCGTCGAAGAACGAGGACGGCGGCGGACTGTACGAGGGCCCGGCCGAGCTCACCACCGGCGCCACCAATGTCTTCCGACGGGTGGGGGAGGTGCCGTGGGTGACGGACGGGGCGTTCTCGCCGGACGGCAAGGAGCTGGTGCTGCGCTCGTACTTCAGCGCCCGTGGCTACGCCTTCAAGGACGGCAGGCTCGGCACCGACCACGCGGTCCAGGCACCGCTGCAGCGGCAGGCCGAGTCGGTGACGTACACGGCGGACGGCTCGGCGCTGATGTTCGGCACGGAGGGGGAGCGGAGCGATGTGGTGCGGGTGGACATCGCCGGCGGCAGCGGCGGTGGTGACAGCAAGTCGCCGTCGAAGGACGGCAGTGGTGCGTCGTCCTCCGCCGGTGACGGGAGCGGCGAGATGAAGGGCAGCACTCTGGTCGGGGTATTGGTGCTCGCCGCCGTGGGCGCACTCGTCTTCACGAACCGGCGTCGTAACCGCGGCTGACCGTCGGCCGGCCTCCACCGGTGCGTGGCCCCGGCTCCGCATCAGCCCTTGGCGCGCCGCTCGACGAGCACTTCGAAGCCGTCGATCAGCCGTTGCAGGCCGAACGCGAAGTGGTCGTTGTCGTAGCTGAACGCGTCCTCGGAGAGCGCCGCCATCAGCGGATAGTCGCCGCTCCGCATGGCCCGCTCCAGATAAGGGCGCTGATCCTCCCAGAAGGCGTCATTGCTCAACCCGGTCTGCTGCACGGCCTCGGTGGCCTGGAGCCGGGTGCGGGCGATGCCCTCCACGAAGCTGTTGACCGTAATGATCGTCGAGATCAGCTCCGGGTCGGTCAGACCCATGCCCCTGATACCGGCGAGGGCCCGTTCGAGACCCCGGAGGGCGCTGGGGCCGAGGACCGTACGCGCCTGGTTGATCTTGAGGAGCCAGGGGTGGCGGCTCAGCTGCTCCAGGTAGGTGCGGGCCATGGCGTCGAGGGCGGCGCGCCAGTCCGCCGGTCCGTCGGCCGGTCCGTCGGCCGGTCCGTCGGCCGGGGTGGCGTCCAGGGGTTCGCCCAGGACGTGGTCGAGCATCAGGTCGAGCAGTTCGGCCTTGCCGGGGACGTACCGGTAGAGCGACATCGTGCCGGTGCCCAGATCGGTGGAGAGTCGGCGCATCGAGAGGGCGGCCAGGCCCTCCGTATCGGCGATCGTCACGGCGGTGGTGACGATCCGGCCGAGCGTGAGAGCCGGTTTGGGACCGCGGCTGGGGCGGTCGCCGGTGCCCCAGAGGAGTTCCAGGCTGCGCGCGATATCGCCGCTGCCAGTCGTCGTTCCGTCTGTCCCATCCACTGAATCGCTCTTCGTCATGGGCTCAGCGTAAGCCTCTGGACAAGAATTGGGTACGCTGTACTCTTATTTGGGTACAGCGTACTCAGTTCATTGGGGTGAAGGGGGCTCTGCCATGGGCACGAGCGGATATGCCGTACTTGCCGAAGGGGTCATGAAGCGGTACGGGGAGAAGGGAGCTCTCGACGGGTTCGATCTGACCGTCCGGCCCGGCATCGTGCACGGGCTGCTCGGGCCCAACGGGGCCGGCAAGACCACCGCCGTACGCGCCCTGGCGACGCTGCTGCGGTTCGACAGCGGGCGGGCCGAGGTCGCCGGGCTGGACGTGGCGCGCGAACCCCGTCGCGTACGCACAAGGATCGGGCTCACCGGGCAGTACGCCGCCGTCGACGAGATCCTGACCGGACGGCAGAATCTGGAGATGTTCGGGCGCCTCTTCCATCTGGGCGCCGCGCGTGCCCGGCGGCGGGCCGCGGAACTGCTGGAACAGTTCGACCTGTGCGACGCCGCCGACAAGGGGGTCAAGGGATACAGCGGCGGCATGCGGCGCCGCCTCGACCTGGCGGCATCGATGATCCTCGTGCCCCAGGTGCTGTTCCTGGACGAGCCCACGACAGGGCTCGATCCGCGGGGGCGGGGCGAAGTCTGGGACAGCGTACGGGCGTTGGTGGCGGACGGTACGACGGTGCTGCTCACCACCCAGTACCTGGAGGAGGCCGACCGGCTCGCCTCGCACATCACCGTCATCGACCGGGGCCGGGTCATCGCCGACGACACGCCGGACGGGCTGAAGAACCGGGTGGGGGGCGACCGGATCGAGGTCGTCGCGGGTGAGACGGCCGACCTGCCCGCGGTCGTCAAGGCTGTGGAACGGGTCGCGGGCGCCTGCCCTGTCGTCTTGGACGAGGCGGACCGCCGCGTCCACGCCCAGGTCGCCGACCGGGTCGCCGCGCTCACCGAGGTCGCGCGCACCCTCCAGGACGAACGCATCGGGGTCGAGGACATCGGGCTGCGCAGACCGAGCCTCGACGACGTGTTCCTCAGCCTGACCGGACACCGTACGGAGACGCTCGATGAGGAGGTGACGGTGTGACCACCGTCGAACCGCACACGGCCGGCCCCGCACGCGGCCGACTCCACTGGGCGCTCGCCGACAGCTGGAACGTCACCCGGCGCAGCCTCACCCACTACCGGCGCCAACCCGCGGCCATCATCTGGCAGTTGGGCTTCCCGATCCTCTCCGTGCTGCTGTACGGGTATGTCTTCGGCAGCGCCATGAAGGTGCCCGGAGGCGGCGACTACCGGGAGTTCCTGATGCCGGGCATGTTCGCGACGACCATGGCCATGGGCTTCATGAACACCGCGATGGCCATGGTGACCGACGTCGGCAAGGGCGTCGTCGACCGGTTCCGCTCCATGCCGATGGCACCGTCCGCGGTCTCCGGCGGACGCGGCCTCGCCGATCTGCTGGTTGCGGGCGCCGAACTGACGATCCTCGCGGCGACGGCCCTCGCGATCGGCTGGCGCGCGGACGGCGACCCGACCGCCGCCGTCGGTGCGTTCGGGCTGCTTCTGCTGCTTCGGTTCAGCCTGATCTGGGTCGGGGTCTGGCTGGGACTCCTGGTCCCGAACGCGGAGGCGGCGGGCGGTCTGTACGCGATCGCGTTCCCGGTCACGATGATCTCCAGCGCCCTGGTCGCGCCCTCCCTGATGCCGGGATGGCTGGGCACCGTAGCCGCCTGGAACCCGATCTCGTCCACGGTCACGGCGACCCGCGAACTCTTCGGCAACCCGGTGGCGAGCGGCGGCACCTGGGTCGAGGAACACGCCCTGCTGATGGCGGTGGTCTGGCCGCTGGCACTGACCGCGGTGTTCCTGCCGCTGGCGGTGCGGCGGTTCCAGCGACTGAGCCGCTGAGTCGCCGGGCGACCGGCGCACATAGGGTCGGGCGGTGTGATCAACCATGGACCCGAGCCCTTTGCCACCGCCCGGCTGGACGCGCTGCCGCTGCGGGTCGCGTACGCGGACGAGATGGCGGCGGTGCTGGACGACCCGGCCCTGCACACCTACACCGGAGGCGCCCCGGAGACCGCCGACGAGCTGCGGGCCCGCTACGCACGCCAGACCGCCGGTTCGCCGGACCCCGGCGTGGGCTGGTGGAACTGGGTGCTGCGGGTGCGGGACGAGGGCCGCCTGGCCGGTTACGTACAGGCGACGGTGAACGAGCAGGACGCGGAGGCGGAGATCGCCTGGGTGGTCGGGACGCGGTGGCAGGGACTGGGATACGCGAAAGAGGCCGCGGTGGGTCTGGTCGCCCATCTCGCGGGGGTGGGGGTGGTGCGTACCGTCGTCGCCCATATCCATCCGGACCATGACGCCTCCGCCGCCGTGGCCGCCGCGGCGGGGCTGGTGCCCACGGAGGAGTGGTGCGACGGCGAACGGCGCTGGCAGCGGGACGGAGAGGGCTGACGCAGACCCGGCGTTGTCAGTGGTGGTTGCGAGGATGACGTACGTCGGTGGAGAGCACCGGCGGACGCCACTTGCGGAGGGGACCTCATGGGCACCTGGGACACCGGCCATTTCGACAACGACACCGCTGCGGACTTCTCGGGAGACCTGGACGACGCTCCCGAGGCCGAGCGAGAAGCGGTGATCCGTAACGCCCTGAGCGTCGTGATCGCGACGACGGACTACCTGGACAGCGATGAAGGGGCGGTCGCGGTCGCGGCGGCCGCACTGGTCGGCTCCCAGTGCCCGGGCGGGGAGGCCGTGACGACCTCGTACGGCCCCGACAAGCCGCTGCCCGTGCTCCCGGTGGACTTGCGCCCCCTTGCGGTGAAGGCCCTCGACCAGGTGCTGGGCGAATCCTCGGAGCTGCGCGAGCTGTGGGACGACGCGGGGGACGAGGGGTGGGCGGAGGGAGTGACCCGGCTCCGGGAGGTGCTTGTGGCGGCGGCCGGTTGATCAGGTTCGGGGGCGGCCGGCCCGGATGAGCTCGGCGACGTCGAGAGTCACCGGGGCGCCGATCGAATCGGGCAGCGTGACCGTCTGCCCGGGGGCGTACACCTGGTGGTTGTCGTAACCGCCGCTCATGGGCTCGGTCAGAACATGCACCCGGCCGTGCTTGCGGTCGACGATCACATATACCGGGATCTTGGCCTCGGCGTAGGCGATGACCTTGTTGCGCAGGTCGTTGTTGTAGTTGCTGGAGGTGACCTCCAGAACGAGGCGGAAGACGGCGGGGTCGTAGCAGTTGTTCTCGATCAGATGCTCGTCGAGATCGGCGTCGACGAGCGCCAGGTCGGGGATGGCGAAGTCCGCGGGGCCGCCGGGGAGCCACACGCCGATTCCCTGAATGACCTCCGTCTCGTCGTCGTCGAGACCGGCTGCGATGAAGGGGCGCATGATCTTGGTCAGCGCTCGGCCGTGGGGGCCGTCCGGGGGTGGGGCCACGGTGATGACGCCTCCGATGATCTCGACGCGGTAACCCGTCAGCTGCTCCGTGAGGCTGTTGGCCGTTTCGAGCAGCGACTCCGGTTCACCATCACAGGGGTGCTCGACTGCTGCTGCAGACATTGCGGGCCTCCTGAAGGGATGATGTCGAGCCATCATCGTAGGACGATCCGGCCGCCCGTGCCCGGAAGGCACTCTCGCCACCCGGTCGGGTGAACGGCGGAGGGCCCCGCGCACCTGATGTGCGTGGGGCCCTCCGGATGCGTAACCCGCGTACCCCTTACAGCTTCTCGATCACGTAGTCGATGCAGGCCGTCAGCGCCTGGATGTCCGACGGGTCGATCGCCGGGAACATCGCCACGCGCAGCTGGTTGCGGCCCAGCTTGCGGTACGGCTCGGTATCGACGATGCCGTTGGCGCGCAGCACCTTGGCGACGGCGGAGGCGTCGATCTCGTCCGCGAAGTCGATCGTGCCGATGACCTGCGAGCGCTTCGCCGGGTCGGTGACGAACGGGGTCGCGTACTTGGACTCCTCCGCCCAGCCGTACAGGTTCCGCGCGGAGGTGGCCGTGCGGCGGACCGAGAAGTCCAGGCCGCCCTGGGTGTTCAGCCAGTTCAGCTGCTCGTTCAGAAGGAAGAGCGTGGCCAGGGCCGGGGTGTTGTACGTCTGGTTCTTGAGGGAGTTGTCGATCGCCGTGGGCAGGCTGAAGAACTCCGGGATGTGGCGGCCCGACGCGTGGATGCGCGCGGCGCGCTCCAGGGCGGCCGGGGAGAAGACACCGATCCAGAGGCCGCCGTCGGAGGCGAAGGACTTCTGCGGGGCGAAGTAGTAGACGTCCGACTCGGTGATGTCGACCGGCAGGCCGCCCGCACCGGAGGTGGCGTCCACCAGGACCAGGGAGCCCTCGTCGGCGCCCGCGACGCGCTTGACCGGCGCGGCGACACCGGTCGACGTCTCGTTGTGCGTGAACGCGTAGACGTCGATGCCCGCCTCGGCCTGCGGGTCCGGGTGGGTGCCCGGGTCGGAGGCGATCACGGTCGGGTCGGCCAGCCACGGGGCGAGCTTGGCGGCCTTCGCGAACTTCGACGAGAACTCGCCGAAGTTGAGGTGCTGGGACTTCGTCTCGATGAGCCCGTGCGTCGCGATGTCCCAGAAGGCGGTGGAACCGCCGTTGCCCAGGATCACCTCGTAGCCCTCGGGGAGGGAGAAGAGGTCGCGCACGCCCTGACGCACCGCGCCGACCAGGTTCTTGACCGGGGCCTGACGGTGGGACGTACCGAGAAGAGACGTACCGGTGGCGGCCAGCGCGTCGAGCGCCTCCGTCCGCACCTTGGAAGGACCGGCGCCGAAGCGTCCGTCGGCGGGCTTGATGTCAGCGGGAATCTGGATATCGGCCACGAACCGGAGCGTAGTACCTCACGGACACGGTCGAGGACCGTGTCCGTCGGATGAGACACCCGCTCCGGTCCGTGGACCGCGTGCGTTCCGGTCCGTGGACCGTGTGCGGGAAGGCCGGGTCAGCCCAGTTCGACCGGCAGGTCGTACAGGTCGTTCTGGGTGACGATCGGCTTGTTCCGCAGCTCGGACGCCGGGACGGCGAGCTCCAGTTCCGGGAACCGCTCGTACAGCGCGGGCAGCGCCACCCCCGCCTCCAGCCGGGACAGTGCCGCACCCGGGCAGACGTGCGGGCCGTGGCCGAACGCGATGTGGCGGTTGGGGGAGCGGGTGATGTCGAAGTCACCGGCCGTCGGCCCGTGCTGCGCCTCGTCGCGGCCCAGCGCACCGAAGGAGACGATCAGTGCCTCGCCCTTCGGCAGGACCTTGTCGCCCACCTCGATGTCCTGTGTGGCGAACCGGATCAGGACATGGGACGTGGGGGTGTTCCAGCGCAGGGTCTCCTCGATCACGTTCTCCCACGGCACCTGCCCGTTCAGCACCTGCTTGCGCTGCTCGGGGTGGGTCTGGAGCGCGACGACCGCGTTCACGATCAGGCTGATCGTGGTCTCGTGACCGGCCGCGATGATCAGCTGGAGGGTGTTGACGATCTCCTCGTCGGTGAGGTGGTCACCGTCCTCGGAGGCCGCGATCAACGCGCTGGTGAGGTCGTCGCCCGGGTTCTCCCGCTTGGAGTCGACGATCTCCGTGAAGAGCGCGCCGAGGTCCGCCATCATCTGCGGGACCTCCTGGGGCGGCGTCTGCGTGGAGAAGAACTTCTCGAAGAGCTCCTTCAAGCGCGGGTGGTCCGCGCTGTCCACGCCCATCAGCTCGCTGATCACGTTCATCGGCAGCGGGTACGCGAACTCCGCCTTCAGGTCGACCTTCTCGCCCCGGGGCAGCGCGGCCAGCCGGTCCAGGCTCGCCGTGGTCAGCGCCTCGATGCCGGCCCGCAGCCGCTCCACCCGCTTCACGGTGAGCGCCTGCGCGACCAGGGTGCGCAGCCGGCGGTGGTCGGCGCCGTCGACCGTGAGCATGGAGCGGCCCGGGTTGGCGAGGCCGATCAGCGGCCAGTCCATCGGTATCTCGCCGCGCTGCCAGGCGCCCCAGACGTTGATGTCCTTCACGATCCGGCTGTCGGTGAGCAACTGCCGCGCCTCGGCGTGGTGGGTGACCGCGTAGCAGTGCACTCCGCCCGGCAGTTCCACCTCGGCGAGCGGGCCCGCCGCCCGCAGCCGGGCACTCTCGCCGTCGAGGTCGGCGACGAAGGGGTCGAGGGCGATCCGGGTCATCTCTGGCCTCCGATGGCGAGTCCGACGGCGGTTCCGACGGCGGTTCCGACGGCAGGGGTGGGTGTGAAGGTCACCGGCAGGTCCGTCAGGCCCCGCAACCACGGGGACGGGCGCCGGGTGAGCTGTTCGGCGGGGACGGCGAGGTCGATGTCCGGGAGCCGGTCCAGCAGCACCTCGATGCCGGTACGGGCGATGACCTCGGCGGTCTCCTGGGCCGGGAACGGGCAGCGGTGCTCGCCGTGGCCGAAGGAGAGGAACGCGTTGTTGCCGCCGGTCAGCGCGGAACCGTCGGTGCGGACCTGCGGGTCCGAGTTGGCGGCGGCGATGCCCAGCAGCAGCAGGTCGCCCGCCCGGATGTGGCGCCCGCCGAGATGGGTGTCGCGCGACGCCCAGCGGCCCGCGATGTTCTGCGTCGGGGTGTCCTCCCAGAGCACCTCGTTCATGGCCTCGGCGACGCTGTGCCTGCCGCCGGAGAGGGAGGCGGCGAACCGGTCGTCGGTGAGCATCAGCCGCAGCGAGTTGCCGATCCAGTCGGCGGTCGGCTGGTGGCCCGCGGCCATCATGACCATCAGGTCCTGGGCGATCTCCTCGTCGGTGAAGCCGCCGCGGTCGGCGAGCATCCGTGTGGCGACGTCGTCGCCGGGCTCGGCGTGCTTGTCGGCCAGCAGCTGGAACATGGACGAGGCGAGGTGCTGCTGACCGGCCAGCGCCCGCTCCCGGCCGTCGATCATGTCGTTGAGCGAGCCCACGAGCGCCGCGCCGATGGTGTCGCTGAAGCCGTAGATCTTCGCCAGTACCAGGGCGGGGAGCAGCATCGCGTACTCGGCGATGATCTCGGTCCCGCCCGTGGAGCAGAACCGGTCGATGAGACCGTCGGCGAACTCCTCCGCGTACCGCTTCAGTGCGAACGGGTCGACGGCCTCCAGCGCGTTGCTGATCATTCCGGCACGTTCGGTGTGCCGCGGGCCGACCGTGTAGAGGATCGACGGCTGCTTGCGGCCGATCATCGGCAGCAGCGGCCAGTCGTCGGGGATGCGGTCCCACTGGTTCCACAGGTCGGAGTCGCGGCTGAACAGCACCGGGTCGCTGGTCAGCTGGTGCAGTTCGCGGTAGCCGAGCACGAGCCAGGCGGGGACGTCGCCGTCGAGGACGACGGGCGCCACGGCCCCGTGGTCACGGCGCATCTCCCGGTACAGCCGGGTCGGTTCGGTCTGGAACCGGGGGCCGGAGAGCGGGGCGCGGCCCTGGGACACGGGGCAGCCGGGGGCCGGCGCCGGGGGCTGGGTCACGAGGTGGGCTCCGGGGTCTTCTCCGGCGTGATCTCCGGACGGTCGGCGGACGTGGCGGAGGCATTGCCCTGCGACAGGGCATGCAGGTACTCGACCAGCGTGATCAGTACGTACTTGCTGGACGAACGGTCCCGGGCGTCGCACTCCACCAGGGGTACGTCGTCCGAGAGGGCGAGCGCCTCCCGTATCTGCTGTTCGGTGTGGAACGGGCCGCCGAAGTCGTTGCACGCCACGATGAACGGCGTGCCGTGGTGCTCCAGGCGGTCGATCGCGTACCAGGAGTCGGCGAGCCTGCGGGTGTCGGCGAGGACGACCGCACCGAGCGTGCCCGAGAACAGCCGGTCCCACAGGAACCAGAACCGTTCCTGACCGGGGGCGCCGAACAGGTACAGCACCGAGCGTTCGTCGAGCGAGATCCGGCCGAAGTCGAAGGCGACGGTCGTGGACGTCTTCGACTGCACACCGTCGAGATGGTCGACGGCCTCGCCCGCGCTGGTCATGGTCTCTTCCGTGTTCAGCGGACGGATCTCGCTGACGGATCGGACCATGGTGGTCTTGCCGACCCCGAAGCCGCCGACGACGACGATCTTCAGTCCGTTGTCGGCCGTCGCCTGCAGGGCGGCACGGTCAGAGGTTGCGGAGTCCAACGAGCACCTGTTCCAGGATGTCGGGGTCGGGGAGCCGGTCCGCGACACGGGCGGTACGGGGGTGACGGGCGCTGATCCGGCCGGTGTCCAGCAGATCGGACAGCATGATCCGGACGATGCTGACAGGCAGGCCGAGGCACGCCGCGATCTCCACGACCGCGGTGGGCCGCGTGCACATCCGCAGGATCGTGACGTGCTCCGACTGCATGCCGGGGGCCGGCTCGCACTCGGAGACGACCAGCGTCACCAGGTCGAAAGCATCCGAATCGGACCGGCTGCGGCCACCGGTGAGGGTGTACAGCCGGTCCGGGTCGTCGTCCCGGCCGGGACGGGGGCGGGTCATACGTTCGCTGTCGCGTCGACGACCGCGGCGGCCTCGGGGGCCGAGGGGGAACGCGGCGGGGCGCTCAGGTGCTCGCCGAGCTGCTCGACGAGTTCGCTCATGTTGTGGCCGATGAGGCCGACGTCGGCGTCCTCCGAGGCGACGACCGCGAGATGGGCGCCCGCACCCGCCTCGACGATGAACAGCACACCGCCGTAGAACTCGGCCATCGCGGACCGTACGCCGCCGGTGCCGTCACCGAACTCGACGGACGCGCCGTGCGAAAGGCTCTGGATACCGGCCGAGATCGCGGCCAGTTGGTCGGCCTGGTCGACGGAGAGCTCGGGGGTACGGCACAGCTTGAGTCCGTCCCTGGACAGGACAAGGGCATGGCGGGTGCCGGGGGTGCGCTCCAGCAGCCCCTCCAGCAGCCAGTTGAGCTTCTCGTCGGTGGTCGCGGTCATCGGGTGTTGCCTTCTTCCGGGTGCGGGGAGTTGGCCCGAACAGCCTGGCGGAAGCTGCTGAAGCGGGCTGCCTGTTCCTTGGGGTCGGCGGTGCGGGGCCGGGGAGTTGCGGTGGCACCGCCCGCGTTGGTACGGGCCTCGGCGGCGGCGAGGGTGCGGCCGCGGGAGCGCTTGGGGAGCCCGCTCTCGCCGAACCGGGGGAGGTGGCCGGTGGTCTCGGACGCGGGGGAGTCCGAGGGGGCGGGGTCGGCTTCCGCCCCCGTCGGGGCAGCCGTTTCGTGTGTGGGTTCCGGCTCGGGCCTCGGTTCGGACGCCGGTTCGGATGTCAGCTGGGGCGCCGGCTCCGGAACCGGGGCCCGGGTGAGGAGCTCCTGCGGAATCATCATCAGGGCGCCCGTGCCGCCGCGCGCGGACGGCCGGAACGACACGGTCAGACCGTGCTTACGGGCCAGCCGGCCGACGACGGCGAGACCGAGCCGGGTGCCGGAAAGAGCCGCGAGGTCCTGATTGGTGGCCGACACCGCGCGCTCGGCGCGGCGCAACTGCACATCGCTCATGACCAGGCCGCTGTCCTCGACGGTCAGGACGATGCCGGCCGGCACCTCCTCGACGTACACATGGACCTCCGCCGTGGGCGGCGAGAAGTTGGCGGCGTTGTCGAGGAGTTCGGCGAGCGCGTGCATGACGCCCTCGGCGGCGTGGCCGGCGACCGCGACATCGCTGGTCGAGTGGAGGCGTACCCGCTGATAGCCGCTGATCCGGCCCATCGCGCCGCGCAGGATCGACTCCATCACGATCGGCTTCGCCCAGCGCCGTCCGGAGCGGGCCCCGGTCAGCACGGCGATGGAGTCGGCGAGCCGGCCCGCCTGGGCGGTGCGGTGGTCCAGATGGAGCAGATCGCCGAGCACGTCCTCGGCGGAGTGCCGGTGCTCCATCTCGCGCAGGTCGGCGAGCATGCTGGTGGCCAGGGCCTGCATCCGGCCCGCGGCGTTGGCGCAGGCGGCGACCGCGGCGGAACGCTCGGTGTCACTGCGGGCCGCGCGGGCGCCGAGCCGCTCGACATCGGCGGTGAGCCGCTCGGTATCGGCGGCGGCCTGCGAGGCGATCCGCACGGTCTCGGCCTCGGCGGCGGCCTTGATCCGGGCGGTCTCGGCGGTGAACCGCTGGCCCTCGGCCGCGGAGGCGGAGACGAGCCGGCTGATCTCACCGGTGAACCGCTGGGTCTCCGTCGCGAGACGGGCGCGCAACCGGTTCGCGGTGGCGCGGGCATGGACGGCGGCGGCCACGGCGGCGGACAGCAGCACGGCGGAGGCGCCCGCCCCCCAGGCCAGCGTGGTCCGTACCGAGTCGGGGGCGGCGACGACCGCCCACAGGCACAGGGATCCGGTGACGGCCAGTGATATCAGCAGGGCCAGTGCGGTCGGCCGGGATGAGGGGCTCAAGTGCAGTCCTTGGGGCGGACGGGGTAAACGGGACGGGAAGGGCAGGCAGGTCCAACAGGTCTGATCGGGACAGTTCGGTGCAGCAGGGGCGAACGCGACAACTGGAGCTGATAATTCCAGGACAAGTCATGGTCACTATATGAGAATTGAGGCTCTATTTGGGAAGCACTTGTGGCGTTCTCTGTCACGTATGTGACCACGCGTCCGACGTACTCCGACGTATTGACGTATTCGGGGGAATCGCGCGGGTGCGGGGCTGCCCAGTGAGCGGATCAACGGCATCCTGGGCCCATGGCCGCACATCGCAAACCGCCGGAATCCGCCGCACTCGCACAGGCCCTGAGCGCCGCGGTCCGCGGAGAGGCCGACTTCGGCCCCACCGCCAGGGCGTTGACGACGATGGACGCCTCCAACTACCGCCGCGTACCGCTCGGCGTCGTCACCCCGCGCGACGCCGACGACGTGGCCGCCGCGCTCGCCGTCTGCCGTTCACACGCCGTGCCCGTGGTCCCGCGCGGCGGCGGCACCTCCATCGCCGGTCAGGCCACCGGCACCGGCGTCGTCCTCGACCTCACCCGCCATATGCGGAAGATCGTCGAGCTGGACGCCGAATCCCGTACAGCGGTCGTCCAGCCGGGCGTGATCCTGGACGACCTGCGCACCGCCGCCGCCCCGCACGGCCTCACCTTCGGCCCCGACCCCTCCACACACGGCCGCTGCACGCTGGGCGGCATGATCGGCAACAACTCCTGCGGCGCGCACTCGGTCGCGTGGGGCACCACGGCCGACAACGTGCGTGCCCTGACCGTGGCCCGCTACGGCGGCGACACGCTGCGTCTGGGCCGGGCAGGGGAGGCCGAACCCCCCACCGGACTCTCCGGATCCACCGCACTCATCGGACTCCCCGAACTCATCGGCGAGAACCTCGCCCTTCTGCGCACCGGTTTCCCCGAGCTCCCGCGCCGTATCTCCGGATACGCCCTGGACGCACTCCTGCCCGAGCGCGGAACCGACCTCGCCCGCGCCTTCTGCGGCAGCGAGGGCACGCTCGGTGTGGTGACGGAGGCCACCGTACGACTGGTCGAGGCACCGGCCGCCCGAGCGCTCGCCGTACTCGCGTACGCCGACGAGCCCGCGGCCGCCGAAGCCGCCTGCGGCCTGCTCCCGTTCCACCCCCTGACTGTCGAGGGCATGGCCGCCGATCTCGTGCGGGAACCGGCCGGGCTGCCGCGCGGAGGTGCCTGGCTCTTCGTCGAGACCGGCGGCGCCACGCCGGCCGAGGCCCGGGCGCACGCCGGGCGCATCCTCCGTGCGGCCGACGCGCTGTCCGGCATGGTCGTCACCGACCCGGCCGGACAGCGGGCCCTGTGGCGCATCCGCGAGGACGCCGCCGGCACCGCCACGCGGATGCCGGACGGCACGGAGGCCTGGCCCGGCTGGGAGGACTGCGCCGTACCGCCCGCCCGCCTCGGCCCGTACCTCCGCGACTTCCGCGCCCTGCTCGCCGCCCACGGGCTGCGCGGCACCCCGTACGGGCACTTCGGCGACGGCTGCATCCACGTCCGGATCGACTTCGACCTGCTGGACCCCGAGGGAGTGGTCCGCTTCCGCCGCTTCTCCGAGGAGCTGGCGGACCTGGTCGTCGCGCACGGCGGATCACTGAGCGGGGAACACGGCGACGGTCAGGCCCGGGCCGAACTGCTCCCACGCATGTACGGAGACGAACTGGTCGCCCTCTTCTCCCGGTTCAAGAACATCTGGGACCCGTACGGCGGCATGAACCCCGGCATCCTCACCCACCCCGCCCGGCTCGACGAGAACCTCCGCTTCGAGGTGCTGCCGAAGCGCCCTGTGGATGTCACGTTCGGCTACCCGCACGACGGCGGAGACTTCTCCGCGGCGGTACGCAGATGCGTGGGTGTCGCCAAATGCCGTACGGCGGAGCCGGCGGGCGCGGGCGTGATGTGCCCGTCGTTCCGGGCGACCGGCGAGGAGGCCCACTCCACCCGCGGCCGGGCCCGCCTGCTGCACGAGATGCTGGCGGGCGAGGTGATCACGGACGGCTGGCGGTCGACGGAGGTGCGCGACGCGCTCGATCTCTGCCTGTCCTGCAAGGGCTGCCGCAGCGACTGCCCGGTGGGCGTCGACATGGCCACGTACAAGGCGGAGTTCCTGCACCACCACTACCGGAGGCGGCTGCGCCCGGCCGCCCACTACGCGATGGGACGGCTGCCGACGTGGCTGCGTGCGGCGGCCCCGTTCGCACCTGTCCTGAACGCGCTGGCCCGGGTCCGCCCGCTGGCGGCCCTGGTCAAACGGCTGGCGGGCATCGCTCCGGAGCGGACGCTCCCGGTACTGGCGCGGGAGACGTTCACCCGGTGGGTCCGGCGGCACCGGGGCAGGGGGGCGGTGATCCCGCCGGGCGACCGGGCGGTCGGTCTCTGGCCCGACACCTTCACCAACCACCTCTCGCCCGAGGTGGGGCGGGCGGCGGTCCGGGTCCTGGAGGCGGCGGGCCGAAGACCGCTGCTGCCCGGCCGTGGGCTGTGCTGCGGCCTCACGTACGTGTCCACGGGCCAGCTCGACAAGGCCCGCAAGGTCATGCGCCGGACCCTGGACCGGATGGGCGTCCGCCTCGGCGACCCGCTCGTCGTCCTCGAACCGAGCTGCGCCGCGACTCTCCGCACGGACCTGCCCGAACTCCTCCCCGACGACCCCCGCGCGGCCGAACTCGCGGGTTCGGTACGGACGTTGGCGCAGTACCTGGAGGAGTACGCCCCCGACTGGCAACCACCCCGCCTGGACCGCCCGGCCACCGGCCAGACCCACTGCCACCAGCACGCGGTCCTGGGCGACGCGGCGGACCGCCGCCTGCGCGAACGGGCCAAACTGACCGGTGAGTTGAGCGGCGGCTGCTGCGGACTGGCCGGGAACTTCGGCTTCGAGCGGGGCCACTGGGCGGTATCGGCGGCGTGCGCGGAGGAGACCCTGCTGCCATCGGTACGGGCCGCGGAGCCCGGCACGGAGTTCCTGGCGGACGGCTTCTCCTGCCGGACACAGCTGGAGCAACTGGGCGGTGTGCGGGCCCGGCACCTGGCGGAGGTGCTGGCGGAGGGCCTGAACAACGAGATCCCGTCCTAGGGACCTCCTGGCCCCCAGGCTCCCCTCACCCTCTTCGCCCCCCTCGCCTCTCTGCTCCCCCACCCCTTCCGGCTCTTCTTCCAGCCCGTCCGGCGTTCGAGGACCGGGGTCCGGGGGCGGAGCCCCGGTTTCGGGAAGGGCGGGTAGTGGGAGAGGCCCGCCACAGGCGCACCCCGCACCACACGCGCACCCGCCCCACCGTCATGCGCGTGCGCGGAAATTCCCTCATTCCGCAGCGTCTCGCCCCACGATCTCGCGGGCGAGCGCGGCGAGCTTCGCCAGCGCGGGATGGCCGGGGGCGTCGCGCCGGGCGAGCAGGACCGGGACGGTCGGGGCGTCGGCGAGCGGGCGGTAGACGACCCCCGAGTGCGGGTGCATTTCGGCGGTGGACGCGGCGGAGACCCCGACGCCGCGCCCCGCCGCGATGGCGGTCAGCCAGTCGTCGGTGTTGGCGACGGTGAGGGTCGCGGCGGGCCTGGAGTCCGGCGGCCAGAGATCGACGGTGGTGGTGCCGGAGACGGTGTTGAGGACGACGGTGCCGCCCGCCAGATCGGCGAGGCGGAGCGTGGCGCGGGCGGCGAGCGGCCCGTCCGCGGCCACCGCCGCCACCCGGTCCTCCTCGAACAGCACCTCGGCGACGAGCCCCGGCGTCTCGACGGGGCCCCGCAGCAACGCCGCATCGACCTCGCCGCGGGTGAGCCCGGCGGTGCGGTCGTCGATCCGCAGCAGTTCGAGCGGGGTCTGCGGATACCGCTCCTGCCAGCGCCGGAGCAGGGGTGTGGTGTACGGGCCGAACGCCGACCAGGCGTGTCCGAGCCGCAGCGGCCAGTGGCGCAGCCCGCCGGAGTCGAGCGCCTCGTCGAACGCGGCGACCGCGGCGGCGGCCTTGTCCCGGAAGGCGACGCCTTCGGCGGTGAGGACGAGATGGTGGGTGGACCGGTCGACGAGCCGGATGCCGAGGTGCTGCTCCAGGGCGGCGAGGGTGCGGGAGACCGCGGGCTGGGTGAGGCGGAGCCGGGCGGCGGCGCGGGTGACGTTGCCCTCGTCGGCGATCGCGAGGAAGGCACGCAGATGGCGGACCTCGATACCGCGGCCGGAACTCCGGCCCGCATGGCTCCCGGTACGGCCGTCACCGCTGCGTCCAAGGCTCATGCGCGAGAAGCATAACGGGAGCCCAACGGGCATTTTACGTGCCACGCGGAGGTACCTAACGTAAGAGGAGATACCGCACGGCAATAGTGCAGTATCTTCAATCAGGTGGTGCATTGAAATGCACTGCCGGACTCGGGAGGAACACCGCAGGTGAACGACCAGCGCAGTGCAGCAGGGGCGCCGGCCGCGGAGCAGGCCGCAGCCGTCGCCGTACCGGAGGCGGCGTCCGCCCTGGGCGGGGCGGCAGGTCCTGCACGTCCCAAGGGCCGAAGGGCGGCACTCGCCCCGGTCGCGCTGGTGGTCGCGGGCGGCCTCTCCGTCCAGTTCGGCGCCGCCGTCGCGGTCCTGCTGATGCCGCGGGCCGGCGCGCTCGGGGTCGTCACCCTGCGCCTGGCCGTCGCCGCGCTCGTGCTGCTGATCGTCTGCCGTCCGAAGGTGCGCGGCTACTCGCGCGCCGACTGGGGCACGGTCCTCGCGTTCGGGGCGGCCATGGGCGGCATGAACACACTCTTCTACCAAGCCGCCGACCGCATCCCGCTGGGCGCGGCCGTCACCCTGGAGGTGCTGGGGCCACTGGCCCTCTCGGTGGTCGCCTCACGCCGCCTGGTCAACGTGGTGTGGGCGGGCCTCGCGCTGGGCGGCGTCGTGCTGCTGAGCGGGGGTGGCTTCGACCGCCTCGATCCGGTGGGCGCCGCGTACGCACTGGGCGCGGGTGCCATGTGGGCCACGTACATCGTCTTCAGTGCCCGCACCGGCCGCCGCTTCCCCCAGGCGGACGGCCTGGCCATGGCCCTGGTGGTCGCCGCGCTCCTCTCCCTGCCCCTCGGCATCCTGGAGTCGGGCTCGAAACTGCTGGTCCCGTCCACGCTGGGACTGGGTGCGACGGTGGCGCTGCTGAGCACGGTCCTTCCGTACACCCTCGAACTCATGGCGCTGCGCCGCCTGCCCGCGCCCACCTTCGCGATCCTGATGAGCCTCGAACCCGCGATCGCGGCCACGGCCGGCTTCCTCATCCTCGACCAGACCCTGACGACCACCGACGCGCTCGCCATCGCGCTGGTCATCGGGGCGAGCATGGGGGCGGTACGCAGTCAGGTACGGGGCGGGAAGAGCCGCGCCCACACCTGACGTCCGGCCCGTGCCCGGCCGCTCAGCGCTGCACCGGCCGGCCCGCGAGGGCCTCGGCGACGGTGAGGCTGTCCTCGTAGACGACGTAGCGGGTGATCAGGCCGTCCCCCACGGTGAGGTGGAGCGCGCACAGGGCTGTGTACGGCGTGCCCGTCGCCCGTACCGTCCGGCGGATGTCGCCGAGCACGACCGCCTCCGCGCCGTCGACCAGGACGAGCGACGCCGTTCCGGCCGACTTGCCGGGAACGTGGTGGGCGGCCACTTCGCGGAAGTGGTCGGCGACATCCGTACGGGTCGAGCGGGGACGGATCCACGGAACCGCCGGATGACCGCCCTCCGGCCAGTCCAGCCGCCAGTCGACGTGCGCGGCGAACAGTTAGGCGATCCGGTCCGGGTCGCCTTCGGCCAGACGACGCAGGAAGTCCTCGGCGATGGCCCGCGTGCCCGTGGCCGTCCCGGACGGTACGGCCACGGGGAACTGGTACTCGTCCCGGATGAGCCCATCCTCTCCGAGGGTGGCGACGATGCGGCAGGTCCAGGCGATGGCGCCCCCGGCGGCAGGGAACATGTGGACCGTGAAGGCGACCGTGTCGTGGTGGCCGGTCGCGTCGCCCGCGGAACGGAAGACGTATCCACCGTCCCGCACCAGCTTGTTGTGCGCCTCGGTGACGCGGACTTCGAGGGCGTCGTGGCCGTGGTACCGCGCGGCCTCGGTGGTTTCGGTGGCGTTCGCGTCCCAGAGCCGGGCGACGGCGGCGCGGCGTGCGTCCGGGTCGGGTTCGTGCCACACATCCACGTACCTGGCGACGAACCGGTCGATGTCCATGTCGCCGCTCGTCCCGTTGCCCAGGTCGCTGCTCACGTCATTGCTCACGTCGTTGTTCATGCGGGGAAGCTATTTCCACTCCACTGACACCTTGTGTCAGTGATCCGCGGCAGACTTCACGGCATGCGAGCGAGCCGGCTGGTCTCCATCCTGTTGCTCCTGCAGACCTGCGATCGGATGACGGCGCAGGAGCCGGCCGACACAGGTTCGGCAGAGGCCGAGTTCGCCATTCCGTCACGATCATGCCCAAATTCCCTTTAAAGTCGCTGGCAAGGCGGTTCTCCGCATCTCTATGTACTCCCTCACGAGCAGGGCTGCAGGCCCTTCTGAACGCTGAGAGCAGGGGATGACAGCTACAAATGAACAAGCGAAGGGAGCCGCGCCCGAGCCGCGTCGGCGGCGGCCGGGCGTGCTCGGTCGCCGCACCGTTGGCTGCGTGGTCGCGCTCGCCTTGGGAATCGGTAGTGGCTCGTTAGCCATGGCGCCTGCGGCGTACTCGCAGGCGGACGACGGATCGGTGACGGTCCGGGTGATCCGGGCCGTGGACAACAGCGGCGTGTGGACGCCCGCGCTGGAACCGGGCATCGCGGGCGTCAAGGTGACCCTCGCCGACGACGCCGGGGCCGGCGTCGAGGGGGTTACGGCGGCCGACGGCACCGTGACACTGACGCCGGCGGCGGGCAAGGTCACCAGCGGCAAGTACCGGGTGCAGGTGGTGAATCCGAAACCGGGTGTGCTGTTCCCCGCCTTCGCCTCGCGCCGGGGGCTGGACGGTGCGCCCAACCAGTTGAGCAGCAATGAGGAGTTCGTCGACCTCTCCGGCGGGAAGAGCGTGGCGTACACCACCGGGCTGTGGAGTCCGGGTGACTACTGCCAGAAGAACGCACCGCTGATGACGACCTGTCAGCCAACCACGCGCGAGGGCGGTGCCCAGCGCACGCTGGTCTCCTTCCCGTACGACGCACGCGGCCAGGACGGCGTCGACGTCAACGTCACGGACATCGCCACCAACGCCGAGACCGGCACACTGTTCGGCATCGCGTGGAACAAGGCCGACAAGCGGGTGTTCTCCTCGGCGGTGGCCAAGCGCACCACGGACTACGGTCCGGGTGGCGCCGGGGGGATCTACGTGACCGACCGCGCGCAGAAGAAGACCACCCTGTTCACCGTCGTCCCGGACGCGGGGACCACGGCGCACGGGTCGGGTACCGATGACGCCTTCCTTGCCGTACCGGGCAAGGAGAGTCTGGGCGGCATCAAGATCACCGATGACGGCAAGGACCTGTTCGTCGTCAACCTCAACAACCGCAAGCTCTACCGCTACGACGCCACCGTGCCGACCGCCGCGGCGCCGAAGGCCGTCTACGCGATCCCGGACCCGGGCTGCCCGGCGGCCGGGGACTGGCGCCCCTTCGGCCTGGGGACGCAGGACGGCACCGGCTACCTCGGCGGGGTCTGCTCGGGCGAGTCCACCGGGAAGGTCTCGGACCTGCGCGCGGTGGTTCTGCCCTTCGACCTGGGCACCGGCGCCTTCCAGAAGGCCGTGCTGAACCAGCCGCTGGACTACCCGCGCGGCTCGACGGTCGGCGCCGGCCCGTGCGACGGCGCGGGCTGGTTCCCGTGGACGAGCACCTACCCGGACTCGCAGAACGGCCGGCCGTGTGGCAACTCCACCATCGCCAAACCCGAACCGGAGTTGGGCGAGATCGCCTTCGAGACAGACGGCTCGATGCTGCTGGCCTTCCGCGACCGCTTCGGCGACCGCGCGCCGGCCGGTCCCGCGCCGAACTCCGCCGCCATCGTCATGTCGGGCGGTGACCTGAACAAGGCCTGTCCGGCGGACGGCATGTATGTGATGGACACCAACAACGGCTGCGGGCTGTCCTCTCGGGGTACCCGGTTCTTCGACACCAGCTGGGGTGGTCACCGCAACACGGCGTTCGCCGGCATGACGCTCTCCAAGACCGAGAACACCATCGCGACCTCCGCTTTCGACCCCAACCACACCGCCCTCGGGTACGGCACGTCGTTCCTCCAGCGCGATGGCACGCAGGACCCGGAGTTCGGCCTGCGCCTCAACCCGCCGGGCACCGTAGCCCCGTTCGGCAAGGGCGCCTCGATGGGCGACCTGGAGGTGCTCTGCGACCAGGCCCCGCTCCAGATCGGCAACCGGGTCTGGTACGACCCCGAGCGCAAGGGCATCCAGAACCCGGGCCAGCGGCCGGTCGTGGGCGCGACCGTCAACCTGTACGACGAGTCGGGCAAGCTCGTGGGCACGACCGAGACGACGGCGCGTGGCGAGTACTACTTCGACGACTCCAATGTCACCGGCGGCCTGAAGCCGAGGACCAAGTACACCATCCGCCTCGACAAACCGGCCGACTACGCCAAGGGCGGCCCGCTCCACCAGTGGGTGCCCACAGAGGCGGATGTCGGCGACAACCACTTCATCGACTCCAAGGGAATCGTCCCGCGCGACGCGAAGTTCCCGGAGCGGGCGCTGACCACCGGCGGGCCCGGGGAGAACGACCACACCTACGACTTCGGCTTCCGGCAACAGGAAGGCGCGCTGCGCCTGGTCAAGCACGACCAGGACGGCAAGCCGCTGGCGAAGGCGAAGTTCCAGCTGTGGAAGGAGACGAATGGTTCCGACGGCTTGCAGGCCACCGGGACGGAGCCGGACACGCCGGCCGACAAGCCCTGCCTGACCGGGACCGACGGCATCTGCCAGGGCGCCGGCGCGCCGGGGACGTACTACTGGCAGGAGGTCAGCCCGCCCGAAGGGTACGCCGTACCCGACGTGGCGGTGTTCGGGCCGCTGGTGCTGACCTCCGACAACCTCGACGAGGGGGTCTCGGTGACCGCGGTCAACCAGCGGCTGCCCGGCCCCACTCCGACACCGACACCGACCACGCCGGCACCGGATACACCGGGCAAACCGGGTTCACCGGGGGCACCAGGTGCACCGGGCCATGCACCCAACTCGGGCCTGGCGTCCACCGGCATGAGCCAGGCGGTTTTGCTGGCCCTGGCCGGCTGCGCCGTGCTTACCGCCCTCGGCGGGGCTCTGGTCGCACTGATGCGCAGGCGAAGGGCACAGCACCGCTAGCCCCGAAGCGGGGCGACCGGCACCGGTGACCCTCCGGGCCGGACTGGGCGGGTTCGCGGACCAGCGGTTCGCGAACCCGCCCTCCTGTGTGACCGACCGACGAGAGAAGGCGACCGCATGGCTCGGAAGAGAAAGACCGACGGCCGTACGCCGCGTCGGGCCCTCTGGTTGAGAACACTGATCGCGATCACGGCGTGCGGTGTCGTAGTGGGCGGCCTGGCCGCCTACCGGACCTTCTCCGACGACACCGCCACCGAGCGGCCGGTGACGACGGAGGAGGCGTCCAGGCTGGCGCTGTCGCGGCTGAATCTGTACCAGGCCAGTCCCGTGGCGGTGACCCTCACCGCCACCGAGGGCGGCGGAGTGGTGGTGCGGGTCAAGGGGGTCGTGGACTACCGGACCCACCGGGCCGTGGGGAGCTACCAGGTCACCGGGGCCGCCGGATCCTCCGGGACCTCTGGAACGTCCGGGCCCGCCACCGGGCAGCTCGACCGCGGCCTGATCGTCTGGGACACCGGCGGCCTCGGCCTGGCCCCCGCGCCGGAGGGCGACAACAGCCCGCCCTGGCAGCAGGCCGAGCGCATCCCGCGCTCGGGCTGGTCCCCGCGCTCCTACACGACCGATCCCCTGGACGCCGGGCTCCAGTTGCTGATCGGGCTTGGCGCGGACCGCCCCGACAACCCGCTGCTGCTCGCACAGTCCGGAGCTCGCTGGCTGGAGCGTGAGCGCATCGACGGCCGCAGCTACGACCGGTTCGCCGGGCCGCGCGCACAGGGTGCCACGCCCAGTGCGGGGCCCGACGGCGGACGGTCGCCGCTGACGTACTGGGTCGACGGTGACGGCGGCCTGCGGCGGGTGACGATGCGGATGCCGGGCCTGGGGACCCCGACCACCGTGGAGTTCTCCGGGCGCGACGGCCGCGCGAAGCTCCCCGAGGCGCCGTGGGCCACCGGCTGACGTCTCCGTGCCGATGTGCCCCGGCTTCCGTGGGTGCCGACGACCCTCCTTGGCCCACCCTTCGGGGCGGCACGGTGAACGGGGGCCGAGTCCGCCGCAGCACCGTGCTCAGCGTGAGTGCGGCATGGCGTCCGCGTCCTTCGGGAGCGGGTACGCGGCCGTGTCGACGGCCCCCGGCAGGCCGGTCGCCGGGCTGCCCGGGGCCGTCGGGTCCGGCATGGACGGTTGGGCGGGTGGGGCCGGTACCTGGCTGAACGGGACGCCGGGCGGCGCCTGCACCGGCGCGGTCCGGCCGGTGGGCAGCGCGCCCCGGCCGCGGGTGCCGCAGCCCGCGCGGCCCTCCAGGCCGTCCGGGCTCTGGGTGGCGGGCCGGTTGCCGGCGAAACAGTTGCCGGGGTCGGCCGAGGCCAGCACGAGGTCGATGCCGTTGCCGGTGGCGCGGTTGCCTTCGACGCGATTGCCGCTCGCCGGATGCCCCGGCGGGTCGGTGACGACCACTCCGGCCGCCCGGTTGCCCCGGACCAGGTTGCGCTGGATGCGGTTCCCGGTGCCGCCGCCGATGCCGATGCCGATGCCGAAGCCCCCGTCCGCCTGCTCGGGCGTGTCGGCGGCGTTGTTGTCGGCGACCACGTTGCCCGCGATCACCGCGCCGTGCTGCGGGGCGAGGGCCTCCAGGTCATTGGAGTTGACTGTGACGCCGACCCGGTTGAGGACGACGCGATTGCCCAGCACCGACAGGCCGTCCGAGGCATTGGTCAGTTCGATGCCGACCGCGTTGCGCTCCACGGTGTTGCCACGGACGACGGTGCCGCAGGGCTTGCACTGGCCGACATAGATGCCGGAGTCGGCGTGCCCCGAGGCGTAGGAGTCCTCGATCACCCCGTCACGCGCGTCAAAGGCGTAGATGCCGTACAGGCCGTTGTTGTATGCCGTGACCCGGGTCGCGCGGAAGCCCCGGACGGCAGGGAAGCGGGCGGTGTCCAGCGGGTCGTAGGCGGAGCCGCCGGCGCCGCGCTGCTGCAACCGCTCGTCGGTGACGCCGGTGAACAGCACACCGTTGGCGAGGTAGCCGTGCACGGTGAGGTTCTCGACCACCGAGCCGGCGCCGGTCACGGTGATGCCGTTGGCCAGCCGCACACCGCCGTCGAAGACCACCTTGTTACGGTCCGTTCCGCGCAGCACCACGCGGGGCCTGGTGACGCGCACGCTCTCCCGGTACACGCCCGGGCCGATCAGCACCGTCTCGCCCTCACGAGCGGCGTCCACCGCCTCCTGCACCGAGGGGAAATCCTGCGGAACGCGCAGCACGCTCCCGGCCGGATGCCGCGCGTCGGCGGACGTCGACCCCGTTGCGGAGCACCCGGTGGCCGCCATCGCGACCGAGACGACCAGCACCGACAGACGCAGCGCCGCCCTGAACACCGCCGCCGGGACTGCCGAACGCGTCAACAGGCCTTCTCCAGACAGGATTTGCATGGCAGTTGTTTTATCGTCTCCAATAGGCGTATGCCCACCGAACAGGGAAATGCGCAGGATTCATCCCGACCCGCGGCAACCGGTTTCGGGCGGCGCCGGGCATTGCTCGCCGCTGGAGGGGTGCTCGCCGCCGGGATCGGCGCGGCGGCCGACGAACTGGTGAGGGACGACCGGACAGCCGGCCGTGCCACCACCGGCGCCCCGTCGGCCGAGGCCGCGATCCTCTTCCACGGCGCCCGGCAGGCGGGCGTCACGGCGCCCCAGCAACCGGCGACGCACCTGCTCTCCTTCGACCTCCCGAAGGCCTCCGCCGCCACCGACAGGAAGACCCTGCGCGGCGTCCTCGGCGCGCTGACCCGCACGCTCGCCGCCGCGGCCTCCGCCGCCCCGCCGGATCCGCGACTCCAGAGCGGCGGCGTGTCCCGGCTCACCTCCCTGGTCGGCATCGGCCCCGCCCTCGCCGCCCGGCTCGGCCTCAACGTCCCCGCTTCCTTCGGTGAGTTGCCGTCCTTCCCCGGCGACCGCCTCGACCCGCACCGCAGCAACGGCGATCTTCTGGTCCAACTGTGCGCAGCCGACCGCTGGACCCTCACCATCGTCGCCGAACTCGCCGGCACGGCCGCACACGCCGCCGGCGCCGTACCGCGCTGGACCCAGTCCGGCTTCCTGCCCCACACGCCTCCGGGCGCCACCCCTCGCAACCTGTTCGGCTCCAAGGACGGCATCGCCAACCCCGATCACGCGGCGGCCGAGCAGTGGGTCTGGGGCCCGACGGGAGCTCACCGGAACGGCACCGTCCTGGTCTACCGCAGGATCCGCATGGACGTCACCGGCTTCGCCGCCCTCCCCGAGGGCGAGCACGACCGGGTGATAGGCCGCCGCGCCCGCGACGGCGTCCCCCTCAGCGGCACCGCCGAGCATGACGAGCCGGACATCTACGCCAAGAACCCCGACGGCTCCTACGTCATCCCCGCCACCGCCCACGTGCGCCTCGCCAGCCCCCGCTTCGACGGCGGCGCCCGTATGCTCCGCCGCAGCTACAGCTACGACGACGGCCCGACCGACCGCGGCCTGCTCTTCTGCGCCTTCATGCGCGACCCCGCCCAGTTCACCCGCGTCCAGAACCGCCTGGCCGCCCGCGACGCCCTCACCCCCTTCCTCCAGCACCGGGCCTCGGCCATGGCCTACGTCCTGCCCGGCACCGCACCCGCCGGGACTCTCGGCGAACAGCTCTGGACATGAAGTCCGCCTCGCTCCCTCCTCCCCACCGAAGCGCGCGCATCCCTGGCTGGTCGCCTCGCAGCAGTGCGGCAGCTTCGTCGGCCGGGATGCCGCGGAGGAACGGCAGGATGCGGGAGAGTCCGTGAAGCGTGTCCACGCCTGCCGCCGCGACGATCGCAGTGACCGGGACTCGGGATTCGGAGAGATCGACCAGCCGGGTGGAGCGCAGGCGCCCCATGGCCGGGCGGGGAACGTCATCGCTGGGCTCGGTCCGGCTCAGGAAGTCGGTCACTGTGTTCGTTCCGCGGCTGTGGCAGTTCGGGCGGAACACGTAGCTCGCATTGCCTGGGGTCTCGAGCCGCTCGGCGGCTGCTGCCAACACCGCTTCGTGGACGACCGGGCCGTCCTCCCACCTGGAGGTACGGAAATCCCCTGCGGCCGAAGGGGTTGGCACCATTGGTCTTCGACGGCGGTGCCCTTCCCGTCGGGCGGGTGGCCGTCGGGCGGGGCCGTCGAACCGCGTCCTCGTCGTCGGCATCGCTGACGGGACGGGACGAAGGAGCGTCTCGCGCTTGTCGTCGACATGCCCTGTGACCCAGATCACGGGCCGCGGGTGCATCGTGGGCCGCATGCCAGTGCCTTCTACAGGGTGTAGGCGACCGGCGAGAACAGGGACAGTGTGGATGGAGCAGAGTCGAGCCCGTGCGTTCGACGAGTTCGTGGCTGCCCGCTGGTCGGCGCTGGTCCACCTGGCCCGTCTGCTCGTCGGAGGCGATCGGCATCGGGCCGAGGACTTGTTGCAGGAGTCCTTGGTCAAGCTCTGGTTCGTCTGGCCCAGGGTCGCGGATGACGCACCGGAGCCGTACGTCCGCAAGGTGATGATGCGTGCGGCGGCACGCTCGGGACAGCGGCGTTGGTGGGGTGAACGCCCCGTCGAACAGCTGCCCGAGGCGGCGGTGGCCGGCGATGTGTCCGCCGACGTGGTGGAGCGTTCTCGGCTGGAGGCCGCACTGGCCCAGTTGTCGCCGAAGCAGAGGGTGGCGGTGGTGCTGCGCTACTACCAGGACCTGCCCGAGGGGCAGGTGGCGGAAGCGCTCGGGTGCCCGGTGGGCACGGCGCGGTCCCATGCCGCACGCGGAGTGGCGCGGCTGAGGCAGCTCCTGGGCAATGTGAACGAGCCGGTGCGGTGAAGGAGAACCCCATGGATCACTTCGAGCGGCAGCTGGCGCAGATGATGCGCGACACCGAGGCGCCCGCACCGTTCGAGCCGAAGCACCGGGAACGTCTCTGGGCGGGGGTGCGTGTCCGTTCTCGGAGACGGGCCGCGCAGAGGGCGGTCGGCTCCGTCCTGGCCGTCGTCGGCCTCAGTGTCGGGCTGTTCCTGCTGCCCGGCCATGCGACCCGGGTCGAGCCCAGCCACCCCGGCCCACGGCCCGCGACGAGCCCGTCGCCCTCCGCCTCACCCGCGACACCCGACGCGTCCCCGAGCGAGCCCGGCTCCTCGGGCACCTCCACTGCCCCCGCGTCCCCGGACGGGACCGCCGCAACCACGCCGCCGGCCACGACCGGGAGTACGGCCACGGCCACCGAGACCCTGCCGGGGAGCGCGGAGGGCGCGTCGCCGCCCTCGACCTCGGCCCCGCCTTCGGGTACGGCGACCGCGCGGAACCAGCCGTCGACTGCCTCGTTCTCGCTCGTCACCCCGTAACGCCGTAGCGCACCGTCGCCCCGAGTGTCTTCGGCCTGCCCCGTACCAGGTCACAAAAAGGACAAAACATGAGACATCAAGGGCCACTTGCCCTGAAGGACCTGAGCCCACTGCCGCACCGCGCACCGGTGGCGACGCACCACCCGGAGCCCGTCCTGGACGTGGTCGTCCCCGTGTTCAATGAGGAGAGAGATTTGGAGCCGAGCGTGCGGCGGCTCCACGCACACCTGCGCGAGACCTTCCCCTATCCGTTCCGTATCACCATCGCCGACAACGCCAGCACGGACAGCACCCCGCGGATCGCCGCTCGGCTGGCAGACGAACTGCCCGAAGCACAGTGGATTCGGCTGGCCGAGAAGGGGCGCGGCCGGGCGCTGCGCACCGCCTGGTCGCTCTCGTCGGCCCCCGTACTCGCGTACATGGACGTGGACCTGTCCACGGAACTGACGGCGTTGCTGCCGCTCGTGGCCCCGCTGCTCTCCGGCCACTCCGATATCGCCATCGGCACCCGCCTGGCCCCCGGTTCCCGGGTGGTGCGCGGCCCCAAGCGAGAGATCACCTCTCGTTGCTACAACGCCCTCCTGCGCTCCGTCCTCGCCGTGGGCTTCTCCGACGCGCAGTGCGGATTCAAGGCGGTGCGGCGTGATGTGGCCGAGCGACTGCTGCCCCTCATACAGGACTCGGAGTGGTTCTTCGACACCGAACTGCTGGTGATCGCCGAGCGTGCCGGGCTGCGCATCCATGAGGTGCCGGTCGACTGGGTGGACGATCCCGACACCAGGGTCGACATCCTCGCCACGGCACTGGCCGACCTGCGCGGCATCGCCAGGATCGGCGGGGCACTGGCGCGGGGCACGCTGCCGCCGGGCGGGTCGCTCCGCGACGGTGGCGCCGACGCACCGGGCAGGCTCGCCACCCAACTCGTGTGCTTCGCCGCCGTAGGAGCCGTCAGCACCCTCGCATACCTGCTCCTCTACGCGGCGCTGCGCCCGGTGGCCGGATCCCAGGCCGCCAACGCACTCGCGCTGCTGGTCTGCGCCGTCGCCAACACGGCCGTGAACAGGCGGCTCACCTTCGGCCTCCGTGGCCGCGGCGGTGTGCTGCGCCACCAGAGCAGGGGCCTGGTCGTCCTCCTGATCGGCCTGGCGCTCACCGGCGGATCGCTCGCCGCCCTGCACCACGCGGTGCCCTCGGCCGGGCAGACCATCGAACTCGCCGTACTCGTCGCCGCCAACCTGGCCGCGACGCTGCTGCGGTTCCTGTTCTTCCGAGTGTGGGTGTTCCGCGCATGATCAGGACCACCACCCGTACGACCGCGACCGGTACCCTGAGCTGGAACGCGAGGCTGTCGCAGCAGCCCGCCACCACGGGCCCCGACCGCCGGCGCCGGCTGCGCCGCACAGCCGAGCACTACGGCCCCGTACTGGCCGTCTACGGCACGCTCAAGTTCATCGGCTTCGCCGCCTTCATGTGGCTGCTGCACTCCGCCGGGGACTACCGCACGAAGCACCCGCGCTTCGGCGGCGGCGCCCACCCGTGGGACGTCCTGGCCAGCTGGGACGGCTGGTGGTACCAGCAGATCGCCGAGCACGGGTACGACCCTCAGCTGGTCCCGATCCCCGGCGCCACCGGCCCGATCACCCTCGAAGGGAACTCGGCGGCGTTCTTCCCGCTCTACCCGGCGCTGATGCGGCTGGTCTCCGAGCTCACCGGCCTCGGCTCGTACGGCGCCGGCATGCTGGTCTCCGTCGTCGCCTCCTTGGCCGCCGCCCTGGGCATCTACGCCGTCACCGAACGCCTCGGCGGCAGAAGGGCCGGGCTGGCCGCGGCCGGACTCTGGGCCGTCTGGCCCGGTTCCGGCGCGGAGTGGGCCGTCTACTCCGACTCCCTCTACGTGGCCCTGGCCGTCTGGGCCTGCCATGCCGTCCTGAGCCGCCGCTGGCTCACCGCCGGTCTCCTCACCTGCGTGGCAGGGCTCAACCGGCCCACCGCCGGGGCGCTGATCGCCGCCGTCGCCGTCGCGGCCCTGCTCGAGCTCTGGCGTCACCGGGACGGCATCCTGCGTCCGGTGGCCGCGATGGCCGTCGCCCCGCTCGGCCTCCTCGCCTATATCGGCTGGGTGGGTCACCAAATGGGCGACTACGGCGGCTACTTCAAGCTTCAGTCCGATGCCTGGGCCCACGAATGGGACTACGGCCGGCACACCCTCGACGTCCTCACATCCGTCCCGGTGGGCCACTCCGACTATCTCTCCGCCTGGCCTTTCGCGGACCTGATCGGCGTCGGGGTCGTCCTGCTCGCGCTCGCACTGCTCACGCTGCTGATCCGGCTGCGTCCCCCGGCCGTCCTGATGGTCTACACCGTCCTCACCCTCGTCCTCATCCTGGGCAGCCAGCAGATATTCGCCAACGTCTCCCGCTATCTGCTCCCCCTCTTCCCGCTCTTCCTCCCGCTCGCCCTCGCCCTGCGCCGCCTCAGCCTGCCCCTCCAGCTCATGCTCCTCGGCATCGCGGCCCTGGCTTCCGGCTCGTACGCGGGCTACGGCCTTTTCGAACTCGGCGTCCCGTAACCGACGGACCCAGGAACGGATGCCCGATGACCACGACCCTGCCCACCGCTCACCCAAGGGGCTGACCTGCGGGTTCTCTGGAAGCTCGCGGAGGATGCGGTTTTCTCGCATCTGATGCGAGTAACAGAGAGTGGTCGATCATTGGGGTTCAACGGTTCGATACCAGGGGCGGCGAGACTGCTTCTGGTGGATGGGGTCACTTTGCTGCGGCCGGAGGAACAGGTCTTCACAGCGATGCTGACCGGGTTCGCCAATCAGCAGCCGGCGCGGGAACCCGGCCGCACGACCGTGGAAGGCCGGGAGAACGCGGTGAAGAAATTCACCGCGCTCGTGAACACCTACCCGTGGAACTGGACGCTGGTCAGCGGGCGAGTATGTGGCCGTCGTGGGGGCGGTGGTCGCGGGAGCGGCGTAGATCGGTGGTGACGTAGGTGCGTTGCAGCCACCGGTCTGCTCCGTCGTAACGGGGGTGGAAGGCGGTGCGGCCGTGGACGGTGACGCGGTTGTCGATGATGACCAGGTCGCCGGGTGTCAGGCGCAGGGTGCGGGCGGTCGCCTCACAGGCGCGGCCGAATTCGGTCAGCGCCGCGGTGGCCCGAGGGGTGAGCGGGGTGGTGACGAGTTGGGCCATGCGTATGTCGGGATCCTCGGCCGCTCCCGACAGCACCGGTCGGGGCTTGGCATCGGGCTCGCTCGCGGCAGTGGCGGGGCCGAAGGAGGGGGGTGGTGTGGTGATGAACTCCGGTGCGAACAGGGCCTGGCGGCTGGCTGGGGTGAGAAGCGGCAGTGCTTGGCGGATGCCGGCGACGCGCATACCGGCGATCTGGTCGTGGTCGGCGCGCAGGCACAGGAAGATCACATAGTCGGGTGGGTGGGGGTGGAAGCCGTTCTCGGTGTGGAAGGACAGCGGCACCGATCCGGCGTTGCCGTGGAAGGTCTCCTGCCCGGGCACGGGCACGACGTCCTGCACGAGGGCACCGGATTTCTCAGCCCGGTAGGCGAGAGGCTCGCCGAGCCCGCAGGCCACCATGGTGAGCACCGCGGCTGAGACGCTGGCCTGGCGCTGGACCGAGCCGGGTACGGTCGGTGTCGCGGGCAGGGCCGCCTGGCCGACGGGCAGGCCGCCGATCACCGATGTGCCGTGCGGGCCGGAGTGCCTTCGAAACCGGCGCACCTCACGGCGCAGCGGGAACGGAAGGTCCTCCCAGGCGTCCCGGGCCCCTGCCACCCACTCGGGGCTGTCGACCTGGTCGTGACCGCCGGTGCACAGGGTGCGGGCCAGCCGCTCGCACGCGCCGGCATCGGCCGGGTCGAGTGCCCAGTCGGCGGCGACGGCAGGGCTTTGGGTGGTGCCGGGCGTCGTCTCGGGCATCAGGGTCTCCTGCCGGGGGGTGGGCGGCGGACGCACGGACTCACGAGTGGCGCAGGCCGGCCACGGCGTCGGCGATGTAGTGGTCCCCGAACCGGATCAGGGAGGCGTACTGGGCCGCGCGGCGATGGCGCATGAGCCGTAGTTCGGCGACGGCGTTGTCGGGGCCTTCAGATTTCTGGGCGATGGAACGACGCAGATGCACCATCGAGTACGCCAGGGTGACGTGCCGTTCACCGTCCACGATGTCGGCTTCCAGGAGAGCGGCCCGTGCCTCGGCCAGCTCCGGGGCGCGGGCCGCCAGGTGCTCGTAGGAGTCGGGAAGCACCGACAGCAGGTCCTTCATCGCCGCCCGGAACAGCTTGTAGCCGCGATGCTGGCGCCCGCTCAACGGGACGTCCACCGACGGAGGCGCCATGGTGTGGCGTATCGCCGCCATGTAGTAATCGGCCGGGACCGTACTGGCGTGGGTCATGGCCGCCGGGAAGCCCCGCACCAACACCGTCGCATCTGCCAGCCGCAGCAGCGCGGCATCGACGTCGCCGTGCCGCAGATGGCGGGTGGCGTCGGCCACGGCGACCGCGGCGCAGACGTTGAACAGGACATGGACCTGGTGCCCGATGAGCCACCGAGCACTCCACACACTCTCCAACGACGCCCCCGCAGCAGGCTCGGGGACGGCCAACGGCGAGGCGGAGTCAGGTGCGGCGCCCGGCGCCGCGCCGGTGAGGTCGAGCACAGACTGCCGCATCCCGGCCACCTCCAGCGCCAGGTCGGAACCCGACAGCGGAGCCTCACACAGATCTTCCAGACCGCGGTGGACGACCAGGACACCGTGCAGGGCGGCCTGCTGATCCGACAGCTCCACCTCACGGACCCGGAAGAAGGACTGGCTGATCGACTTGGCCGGAAGTCCCTCACCGGCCACGGCCGGAGCCAGAGCCGACAGCGCGGCCACCAACTCACCGGCAGCCGAAGCGGCCTGCCGCAGCGCGACGGTCCGCTCGACAGGCCTGGCGTGGGTCGCCAGCCCGGCCAGCACGCGCGCGGTGCGCTTCGCCTCGGCATCGACCCGCGGGCCCAGCACCGGGACGGGCTGCCCGCCTCGGGGCTCACGGAAGACAGCGACAGCAGGATGGCCGGCAACCGGCGATAAGCCCATGGTTGAAGTACTTCGCCAAGAACACTCCACACGAAACCTGATCTGCAAGACCATTCCTGTGCGGTGCGCCGGAGTTGGCCGGAGAGGTCCGCGGCGGCGGGCCCGGCGTGCCCTGCGGACTCCGGTCCGAGCTCACCGCTACCGGGGCCGGTGGCGGGGCAGAAAATAATGCAAGCATGCTTGCTTGTTTATGGGTCCGCTGCCATGCTCCTGGGCACACCGCCTTGCCCCGAGGGGAGCGCACCGTGCCCGATGTCGCAGCCGTGATCGACGACATGCGCGATGAGAGCCAGGAACTCGACGGACTCGTACGGGGGTTGAGCGCCGGGCAATGGGCCGCTCCGACCCCCGCGCCCGGCTGGAGCATCGCGCACCAGATCGCCCATCTCACCTGGACCGACGAGGTCGCGCTGCTCGCCGCCACCGATGCCGATGCCTTCGCCGCGGAGGTGGCCGAGGCCATGGAGGCGCCCGAATCCTTTGTCGACCGGGGCGCGGAGGAGCTGGCCCTGCTCGCCCCGGACGCGCTGCTCGCGCGGTGGCGGGACGGTCGGGGGCGGCTCGAAGCGGCGCTGCGGGACGCACCCGCCGGAACCCGTATTCCCTGGTACGGGCCGCCGATGAGCGTCGCTTCCATGGCGACCGCCCGGATCATGGAGACCTGGGCGCACGGCCAGGACATCGCCGACGCCCTCGGCGTCACCAGAGCCCCCACCACCCGGCTGCGGCACGTCGCCCGGATCGGGGTGCGGGCCAGGGACTACGCCTACCTGGTGCGGGGCATCAAGGCGCCCGAGGAGGAGTTCCGGGTCGAACTCCTGGCCCCGGACGGAGAGCTGATCGCCTTCGGGGTCGAGGGCTCACCCCAGCGCGTCACGGGGCCGCTGCTCGACTTCTGCCTCCTCGTCACCCAGCGCGCCCACCGCGACGACCTCGCCGTCCGGGCCGTCGGGCCCGACGCCGACCAGTGGCTCGGCATCGCCCAGGCGTTCGCCGGGCCCGCCGGACCCGGCCGCGCACCCCGGGGAGGCGGCAAGTGACCGGACCGCTGCGGATCGGCAACGCCTCCGGGTTCTACGGCGACCGCTTCGACGCCGTACGCGAGATGCTCACCGGCGGCCCCCTCGACGTCCTCACCGGGGACTACCTCGCCGAGCTGACCATGCTCATCCTCGGCCGGAGTCGGCTCAAGGACCCCACGCACGGATACGCCACCACCTTCCTGCGCCAGCTCGAAGAGGGCCTCGGGCTCGCCCATGAGCGCGGGGTGAAGATCGTCACCAATGCAGGAGGGCTCAATCCGGCCGGACTGGCCGATGCCGTAAGGGAGTTGGCGCAGAAGGTGGGGGTGCCCGTACGGGTCGCCCATGTGGAGGGCGACAGCCTCCCCGTACCCGAGGGTTTCCTCACCGCCAACGCCTACCTCGGCGGCGCGGGGATCGCCGCCTGCCTTACCGCGGGCGCCGATGTCGTCGTCACCGGACGGGTCACCGACGCCGCCCTCGTCACCGGGCCCGCCGCCGCCCACTTCGGCTGGGGACCCGACGACCACGACGCCCTCGCCGGGGCCGTCGTCACCGGACACGTACTGGAGTGCGGAACCCAGGCCACCGGGGGGAATTACTCGTTCTTCCGGGGCCATGACCTGCGCCGGCCCGGCTTCCCCGTCGCCGAGATCCATGCCGACGGGTCGTCCGTCATCACCAAGCACGACGGCACGGGCGGCGTCGTCGACATCGGCACCGTCACCGCCCAGTTGCTGTACGAGACCGGCGGGGCCCGGTACGCCGGACCGGATGTCACCGCCAGACTCGACACCGTACGGCTGGCCCAGGAAGGCCCCGACCGGGTACGGATCTCCGGCGTGCGCGGCGAGGCCCCGCCGCCCACACTCAAAGTCGGACTCAACCGGCTCGGCGGCTGGCGCAACGAAGTCGTCTTCGTGCTCACCGGGCTCGACATCGAGGCCAAGGCGCAGCTCGTCAAGGACCAGTTCGCACAGGCGCTCGACCGGTCCCGTACCCGCCCCGCAGAGGTTCGTTGGGAGTTGGCCCGGACCGACCGGGCCGACGCCGACACCGAGGAGAGGGCCTGCGCCCTGCTCCGGCTCGTCGTCCGCGACCAGGACCCGGAGGCCGTCGGACGTGCGGTCTCCGGCGCGGCGATCGAGCTCGCCCTCGGCAGCTATCCGGGCTTCCATGTCACCACCCCGCCCGGAAAGGGCGCACCGTACGGGGTGTTCGAGGCAAAGTACGTACCGGCCGGCGAGGTCCCGCACGTCGCCGTCCTGCCGGACGGGCGGCGGGAGAGCCAGGAACATCCCACACGAACGCAGCCCCTCCGGGAAGCCGGGGAGCCGCCGCTGCCCGAGCCCCTGCCGTCCTCCGGACCCACCCGGACCGCCCCGCTCGGCCGGGTAGCGGGCGCCCGCAGCGGTGACAAGGGCGGGGACGCCAACGTGGGGGTGTGGGCCGTCGGCGACGACGCCTGGCGGTGGCTGGCGCATGAGCTGACCGTCGAACGGTTCCGGGAACTGCTTCCGGAGACCGCCGGCCTCGCCGTCGTACGCCATGTCCTGCCGAACCTGCGCGCCCTGAACTTCGTCGTGCACGGGCTGCTCGGTGAGGGCGTCGCCGCCCAGCACCGGTTCGATCCCCAGGCCAAGGCAGTAGGGGAGTGGCTGCGCTCCCGGCACCTCCCCATTCCCGTATCGCTGCTGGACGCCGCCCACGCACCGGAGGTGAACGCATGACCGTCCTGCCCACCGGGCTCGACACCGCGAGCCCCGAATACGCCGCGAACCGTGCGGCCATGCTCGCGAAACTCGACGAGTTGGCCGGCGAGCACACCAAGGCGCAGGCGGGCGGCGGTGAGAAGTACATCGAGCGGCACCGCTCGCGCGGCAAGCTCCTGGCCCGGGAGCGGATCGAGCTGCTGATCGACGAGGACACCCCGTTCCTGGAGCTGTCACCGCTCGCCGCCTGGGGGAGCGAGGCCCCCGAGTACACAGTCGGCGCCTCGCTCGTCACCGGGATCGGGGTGGTGTCGGGCGTGGAGTGCCTGATCACCGCCAACGACCCGACCGTACGCGGCGGCGCCTCCAACCCCTGGACCCTGAAGAAGGCCCTGCGGGCGAACGAGATCGCCTTCGCCAACCGGCTGCCCTGCATCAGCCTCGTCGAGTCCGGGGGCGCCGATCTCCCGTCGCAGAAGGAGATCTTCATCCCGGGCGGGGCGCTGTTCCGCGACATCACCCGGCTGTCGGCGGCCGGCATCCCGACCGTGGCCGTCGTCTTCGGGAACTCGACCGCCGGTGGGGCGTACGTCCCCGGCATGTCCGACCACACCGTCATGATCAAGGAACGGTCCAAGGTGTTCCTCGGCGGACCGCCCCTGGTGAAGATGGCGACCGGCGAGGAGAGCGACGACGAATCGCTCGGCGGCGCCGAAATGCACGCCCGCACCTCCGGGCTCGCCGACCACTTCGCCGTCGACGAGCAGGACGCGCTGCGCCAGGCCCGCCGGATCGTCGCCCGCCTCAACTGGCGCAAGGCACACACAGATCCGGGACCGGCCGAACCGCCGAAGTACGACGAGGACGAGCTGATCGGCATCGTGCCCGGCGATCTGAAAGTGCCCTTCGACCCGCGCGAGGTCATCGCCCGGCTCGTCGACGGCTCCGACTTCGACGCGTTCAAGCCGCTCTACGGGACCAGCCTGGTGACCGGGTGGGCGAGTCTGCACGGCTATCCCGTCGGCATCGTCGCCAACGCGCAAGGGGTGCTGTTCAGCGAGGAGTCGCAGAAGGCCGCCCAGTTCATCCAGCTGGCCAACCAGCGCGACATCCCACTGCTCTTCCTGCACAACACCACCGGCTACATGGTCGGCAAGGAGTACGAGCAGGGCGGCATCATCAAACACGGCGCGATGATGATCAACGCGGTGTCGAACTCCAAGGTCCCGCATCTGTCCGTGCTGATGGGCGCCTCGTACGGGGCCGGGCACTACGGCATGTGCGGACGGGCGTACGACCCGCGCTTCCTCTTCGCCTGGCCCAGCAGCAAGTCCGCCGTCATGGGGCCGCAGCAGCTCGCCGGGGTGCTGTCCATCGTCGCCCGCGCCTCCGCTGCCGCCAAGGGACGGCCGTATGACGACGAGGCCGACGCCGGGCTGCGCGCCATGGTCGAGCAGCAGATCGAGTCCGAGTCGCTGCCGATGTTCCTGTCCGGGCGGCTGTACGACGACGGGGTCATCGACCCGCGCGACACCAGGACCGTCCTCGGGATGTGCCTGTCCGCGATCCACACCGCCCCGGTCGAAGGCGCCCGCGGCGGCTTCGGAATCTTCCGGATGTGAGGCCACAGATGATCTCCACACTGCTCGTTGCCAACCGGGGCGAGATCGCCTGCCGGATCTTCCGCACGTGCCGTGCGCTGGGCATCGCCACCGTCGCCGTGTACTCCGACGCGGACGCCGACGCACCTCACGTACGGGAGGCGGACACCGCCGTACGGCTGCCGGGCGCCGCCCCGTCCGACACCTATCTGCGCGGCGATCTCGTCGTACGCGCCGCGCTCGCGGCGGGCGCCGACGCCGTCCACCCCGGGTACGGCTTCCTCTCCGAGAACGCCGGATTCGCCGGGGCCGTGCAGGACGCCGGTCTCGTCTGGGTGGGGCCGCCGGTCAAGGCCATCGAGCTGATGGCGTCCAAGACCCGCGCCAAGGAACTGATGGCCGCCGCCGGGGTGCCACTGCTCGCGCCCGTCGACACGGAGAAGGTCACCGCCGACGACCTTCCGCTGCTGCTGAAGGCGGCGGCGGGCGGCGGCGGACGCGGCATGCGGATCGTACGCGAACTGACCGATCTGCCGGGCGAGTTGATGGCCGCCTCCGCCGAGGCCGCTGCCGCCTTCGGGGACGGCGAGGTCTTCGCGGAGCCGTACGTGGAGCGCGGCCGGCACGTCGAGGTCCAGGTCCTGGCCGACGAGCACGGCGGGGTCTGGGTGCTCGGCACCCGGGACTGCTCGCTCCAGCGACGCCACCAGAAGGTCGTCGAGGAGGCCCCCGCACCCGGTCTCGACGACGCGCTGCGGACCCGGCTGCACGATGCCGCCGTGGCCGCCGCCCGCGCCGTCGGCTACCGGGGCGCGGGCACCGTCGAGTTCCTCCTCACGGCCGACGGACGGCCGTACTTCCTGGAGATGAACACCCGCCTCCAGGTCGAACACCCTGTCACCGAAGCCGTCTTCGGGCTCGACCTCGTCGCCCTGCAACTGCGCATCGCGGAAGGCGAACCGCTGCCCGCCACCGCACCCCCCGAACCACAGGGGCACGCCGTCGAGGCCCGCCTCTACGCCGAGGACCCCGCCCGCGACTGGCAGCCGCAGACCGGAGCACTGCACACACTGGAAGTGCCGGACGAACCCGGACTGCGCCTGGACACCGGATACACCGGCGGCGACACCATCGGCGTGCACTACGACCCGATGCTCGCCAAGGTCATCGCCCACGCCCCCACCCGGGGCGAAGCCGTACGTCTCCTCGCCCGCGCCCTGGAACGCGCCCGTATCCACGGCCCGGTCACCAACCGCGACCTGCTCGTACGGTCGCTGCGCCACCCCGACTTCCGCGCCGGCCGCCTCGACACCGGCTTCTACGACCGCCACCTGGACGCCCTCACCCCCGCCCCGGACGAAGCGGACCACCGCACCGCCGCCCTGGCCGCCGCCCTCGCCGACGCCGCCACCCGGCACCACGGCCCCGGCCCCGCCCGCTTCGGCGCCTGGCGCAACATCTCCTCGCAACCCCAGGTAAAGCGCTACCGCGCCGAACCCGACGGCACCGAACACCAGGCCGCCTACCGCACCACACGCACCGGCCCCGTCCCCGAAACCGGAGAACGGGTCATCGCCGCCCGCCCCGACCACGTCACCCTCGAAGCCGGCTCCGTCACCCGCCACTTCGCCATCACCGTCCACCAGGACAAGGTGTACGTGGACACCACCACCGGCTCGTACACCTTCACCGCCCTGCCCCGCTTCACCGACCCCACCGACCGGACCGCACCCGGCTCCCTGCTCGCCCCCATGCCCGGCACCGTCGTCCGCATCGCGGACGGGCTCGGGGCCGGGGCGACGGTCGAAGCCGGGCAGCCGCTGATCTGGCTGGAGGCGATGAAGATGGAGCACCGCATCCTCGCCCCCGCCTCCGGCACCCTCACCGCACTGCACGCCGCCCCCGGCCTCCAGGTGGAGGTCGGCGCCCTGCTCGCCGTCGTCACCGAACCCGCAGACCCTGAGGAGAACGAATGAGCACCGTCCTCGAAACCGAAGAGCACCAGGCCCTGCGCGCAGCCGTCGCCGCCCTCGGAAAGCGCTACGGGCGGGACTACATGACCTCCGTCGTACGCGACGGAGCCCACCCGCGCGAACTGTGGACCGAAGCCGCCAAACTCGGCTACCTCGGCGTGAACCTCCCCGAGGAGTACGGCGGCGGAGGCAGCGGAATGGCCGAACTCTCCATAGTCCTGGAGGAGTTGGGCGCGGCCGGCAGTCCGCTGCTCATGATGGTCGTCTCCCCGGCCATCTGCGGCACCGTCATCGCCCGCTTCGGCACCGAAACCCAGAAGCGGCAGTGGCTCCCCGGCCTTGCCGACGGCAGCCTCACCATGGCCTTCGGCATCACCGAACCCGACGCGGGCTCCAACTCCCACCGCATCACCACCACCGCCCGCAAGGACGGCGAGGACTGGCTGCTCACCGGACGCAAGGTCTTCGTCTCCGGCGTCGACATCGCCGACGCCACCCTCATCGTCGGCCGCACCGAGGACGCCAGGTCCGGCAGGCTCAAGCCCTGCCTCTTCATCGTCCCGCGCGACGCACCCGGCTTCCGGCGCTCGCAGATCGACATGGAACTCCAGGCCCCGGAGAAGCAGTTCGAGCTGGTCCTCGACGACGTACGGCTGCCCGCCGACGCCCTTGTCGGCGATGAGGACGCCGGACTGCTCCAGCTCTTCGCCGGGCTCAACCCCGAACGCATCATGACCGCGGCATTCGGCATCGGCATGGGCCGTTACGCAATCGCCCGCGCCGTCGAGTACGCGAAGACCCGCCAGGTGTGGAAAGAACCCATCGGCTCCCACCAGGCCATCGCCCACCCCCTCGCCCAGGCCCACATCGAACTGGAACTGGCCCGGCTGATGATGCAGAAGGCCGCCCGGCTGTACGACGACGGCGACGACATCGGTGCCGGCGAGGCCGCCAACATGGCGAAATACGCGGCCGGCGAAGCCTGCGTCAAAGCCGTCGACCAGGCCGTGCACACCCTCGGCGGCAACGGCCTCACCCGCGAGTACGGCCTCGCATCCCTGATCACGGCGTCCCGCGTCGCCCGGATCGCACCCGTCAGCCGGGAAATGATCCTGAACTACGTGTCCCACCAGTCCCTGGGCCTCCCCAGGTCGTACTGACGCAGGACATTCTGTCTCTCCACGCGGTCGCTCTGATCGACGACACGGACGACGGCTCCGTCCTCACCTATCGGCAACTCGACGAATACCAGCGTGAGGGGGCGAGTTACTGACCCGCTCAGGTGTATGGAAGTTCCCAGCGAGCCACCTGAGCGGGGCTTTGAGTTACGGGGCGTGAATGTAGCCGCCAACCAACAACGCGACCGTCACCACCCAGGCATTGAACCCAGCAGGGGTCACCGCCGTACGCGCGCTCACTCGGCACCGAGCCGACGCACAACCGCCACGTCCGACCATTCCCTGGCGAACAAGACGTGATCGCCGTTCCGGCCCGTGTGTGTCATGCACGCCTGATTGGCCGCGTCGATGTCGGCCGTCTCCGCCAGCGTCCAGCCGCATCCGGGTTTCAAACAGCCGGCGGACATCGTCACTTCGCTCCGTGGTGCCGTCGCGATCTTGTGCATGACGTACTTCAACACTGATCTCATCGCTCCCCCGGCGGCTTCCTGTGCGGGTGTCGCCGCAGCTCGACGTTACAGTCCGTCACCTTCGACATGTCCCGCACCTGCCGCGCCGCCGCCCGCTGACGATCCAGCGCACCGCAGACATCACAACCCTTGACCGGTGAGGGCTCATCGGGTGTCATCGGGCCGAGCACGGCACCCCCAAGGCCTTCCGATCCGTGCCTGCGGTACACCGGTCACACTCGCAGGCCGGGTACGCGGAGGTCTGGGGTGGGTTCTTGAGCGGGGTGACTTCAGCTTTCGGCCGGACGACACGCGTCCGGCCCTGCCGGTCGACCTCGTACACCTTGAGCGTCATGGACATTCGGCCCATCCCTCTTGTCCGCCGTGGGAGGGTCCAGCCTTTCGCCGGCACGGCGGCGGCTCCAGGGATGCCACGTCCTAGTTTCGCGACGTTAGCCAGCGATACCGAGGAAGTCAGCGATCTTTCGAAGGCCCGCCGGAGGGCGAGGGAGCGCCAGGAGGTCTTGCACGATGGCGACGGCGAGCGTGTGGTGCCGCATCCACGTCGGAGCGACACGACGCAGGCTCTCCAGCGCCTTCAAGGCACCTTCGGTATTCCCGGTGTCCGTGTGGGCCCGTGCGACGTCCAGTAGCAGCCATGTGCGCCACGACGGCGGGGTGTCCGTCGACAGCCGCATTCCCTTGGCGAGGGCCAATGCCTCTTCCGGACGCCCGTACTGAACTGCGAGTCGGACACGCTCAATACGGACTGACGACCGGCTGAAGACCGATACCAAGCGGCTGTCCTCCGGGGATGGAAGCTTGATGAGACGACCCGCAGCCGCTTCGGACACCCGCATCATTTCGTCGGCCCGGTCGTAGTCTCCGCTCCGCGCGTAGCTCGTCGCGGCCGACATCAGAAGCCCACCCCAGACGCGTACGCCCGATGCGTTGGTGGCGTGTTCCCGCTCCACACCGTCGGCTGCGTGGATTGCGAGATGGGTAGCGTCATCGAGCCGATTCTGACGCTGGTACGCCCATGCGACGGAGTTCGAGACCATAGGGGCCAGCAGGGGATCCGATGAGGCGCCCGCAGCTGCTATTGCGCGTTCCAGGCTGGAAAGAGCCAGATCCGTCTTCCCTAGCCGGATGGCCAGGTGGCCGCCAAGTTGCAGTGCTTTGCCGAGTGCCGCTTGCCCGGCTGCTCGCTCGTCGGCCGTCCCCACAGACGAGACAAGCCGAGCATCCGCGATGATCCCAGGGAGTAGATCCATCAGCCGTCCGAACTCGGCGCCGTGGTAAAGCGTCCATGCGTCTGCGATCTCCGCGCGGACCGCCGAGAGAGACAGCGACGCCGCGTCGGTCGGCTCCGTTGGCGGAGCGAACAGCGGAGGCATGATCGCCCGTCGTACGGCGACGAGTTGTGGTGGATCGGTCTCCCCCGTCGATGGCACCCCCGGAGGATCACCGAGGAGGGACGTGAGCTCTACCCCGAGCCCCTTCGAGAGCGCATGAAGGGTGGGCAGCCGAGCGGAGTGTTTACGTTTCTGCTCAAGGTGCCGCACGACATCAGCCGACACTCCCGCCCGCCCGGCAAGAGCTTCTTGTGTCAGGCCGGACAGTCGCCGGAGGCGGCGCAGCGTATCGCCAAGGTGCTCACTCACGTCGCCGACGGTACGCCGTCGGAGTCCGCGTGTCCGTAGCTATCGCGTCGAGTGCCGGTCCAGAAATGACTAACAGATCGTTTCAGAATCAGCCTCTGGCCCGTGTGCGGCGGCCGGAGGCCGCGTGGTCGCCGCTGCTACTTGCTGGGCGTCACACTTTCGCGTGTGAGGAGGCAGAAGGGGTGTCCAACTGGGTCGGCGTACACGCGGTAGCCGATTGGCTTGTCCGATCCTTCAAGCAACGTGGCGCCCAGTGCGAGTACCTTCGCCTCTGCCACATCCAGGTCATCGACCATCACATCAACATGCATCTGGGCCGGATGATCGGGATCGGGCCACTGGGGCGGCCGAAAACCGCCGACACGCTGAAAGGTCACGATCTCCGTGCCCGTCGTGTTCGCGAGCACCACATAGTCAGACGAGTCCTCCACCCGCGGCAGCGACAGCAGGCTCTCGTAGAAGCTCGCGAGCTCAGATGGGGCAGGACAGTCAATGACGAGAGAGAACAGGCGTCCGATCATGTTGATCACACTATGCCGCGCACGGAGGAAGAGGGATACGCGCATGCACGATTCACTGGGCTTTCCGTAGCCTTCGCAGGGCGGTGATCGAGCAGGCAAGTTCGAGCAGACTCTGGTGGAGGTCGGCTCGGCGCTCGTAGCGGATGCGCAGGCGTTTGAACTGGTGCAGCCAGGCGAAGGCGCGCTCTACCACCCAGCGCACCTTGCCGAGACCAGAGCCGTGAGCGACACCACGGTGGGCGATCATCGGCTTGATGCCGCGCTTCCACCACAGACGGCGGTACTTGTCGAAGTCGTAGCCCCGGTCGGCGTACAAGCGCCGCGGCTTGGTACGGGGACGTCCCCGCCGTCCTCGGATCGGTGGGACCGCGTCCAACAAGGGCAGGAGGCGGGTGACGTCGTGGCGGTTCCCGCCGGTGAGCGTGACTGCGAGCGGGGTCCCGTGGCGGTCGACAATCAGATGGTGCTTGGAGCCGGGACGGGCGCGGTCGACCGGCGACGGGCCAACATGGTCCCCCCTTTGAGGGCTCGGACGTGCGATCCGTCCACAGCGCAGTCGTCCAGTTCCAGCAGGCCGGCGCGACGCATTTCGGTCAGCAGGGCGGCGTGCAGGCGGGGCCAGACTCCGGCCTCGGTCCAGTCCCGCAGACGGCGCCAGGCTGTCACCCCGGAGCAGCCCACGACTTCGCTTGGTACGTCGCGCCAGGCCACGCCCTTGCGCAGGACGCAGACGACGCCCGCTAGTGCGACCTGGTCCGGCACCGGGAGCCGTCCGGGATGGCGGTGCCGCCGTGGGCGCACCGGCAATAGCGGGGCTATACGGTCCCAGAGATCGTCGGGGACAAGGTTCACGGTCACGAGACTGCAGCTCGCCAGAAAACCCGGTTGAGCACTCCGAAGCGGATCGACATACTCCCCGAATGACCAACGCAGGGACCGAAGCCCCTGGACAGGGTTGGGATGAACCCTGGTACCGCGTCCGCACAGATCGGTTCGAGGCGTCATTCTTGCCCAGCACTGGCGAGGATCTGGATGCCGTCTGCAACGTCGACGTAGAGGTACGGCTGGCAGCGGACGGCTCCCGCTGGAGCGCGACCGTGTTCACTCTCGCCGAGATCGAGCGCCTGATGAAGAGATGGTCTCAAACAGGCGAGGAGTTGGGCGGCCGCTACTTCTGGTGTTCTGACGGACTGATAGTCCGGGATCCCGGCATCGACAACATGACCCAGGTACTTGCCGGCCTGCTCGACGCCGGTGACTTCACGCAGATTCTTCAGCGACTCGACGACGAGTGACCGCCGCTCCATCCCTATTCTGAAACGATCTGTAAACCGCCCCCTTCTCGCGCGATGCCTGGGTTCTAGCGCTCGTCGCAACACCCCGGCTCAAGGGGCGCAATGGGCTTCGAGATCAGGTCCACACCCTGTCGGCCTTGATCGCCGCCCGCCCGAATTTGCTGCGCCCCGGAACCCCGATCGGGAACGAGCTACGCGTGTCCCTCCCCGTCATGTTGGATAGCCGGGAGCTGTCGGCGCGAGCGCGCCGGGAGCTGGAGGGCATCCGGTACGCAATCCGCCTCGCCGAGGCGTGAGAGGAGAGGGTCGTGGCTGACGACCTGTCCGCAGTGGGCCGCTTCCTGTACGAGGCGGGCACGCTCAAGCAGACGCGGCGCACCGGCTGGTGGATGGCTGGGGTACGCGACCCCGAGAGCGTCGCCGAGCACTCATGGCGCACGTCGCTGATCGCCACGATCATCGCGAAGCTGGAGGGGGCCGACCCTGCCCGAGCCGCCTGCCTTGCGGTGTGGCACGACACGCAGGAGAGCCGGACCGGGGACGTGAACCACCTCGGGAAGAAGTACGCGCCCGCCAGCGATCCACAGGAAGTTACCGCCGATCAGACGGCGGGCATGCCCGAGGTCCTGGCCTTGGAGGTCCGTGACCTGATTGCGGAGTACGAAGCCAAGGAATCACCGGAAGCGATCTGCGCCCGCGACGCGGACAAGCTGGAGTGCCTGCTCCAGGGCATAGAGTACAAGGCGCAGGGCTACGGGAACGCTCAGCGGTGGATCGACAACAGCCGTGGGCGGCTCGTCACCGAGACCGCGAACCGGCTGGCCGACGAGCTGCTGTCGCAGGGGACCATTGACTGGCTGCGCACCGCCCTGGGCGAGGGCAAGGAGTAGCGCGGACGCACGAAATCACCCGCTCCGCACGCGGGAGCGGCGCGGGGTTACTTCTGGGAGGCCGGCCACAGGGCCACGGCGAGGTTGACCACGCCGACTGGGGCGGCGCGCGAGAGGAGCGGCCGTCGGCCACGTGCGAGGGCATCTGTCCCTGCCCGGCGGTGCGTTGAGCCGACTGCGACACCGGATACCACGTCCTGGTTTCGTGGACACAGAATCATGCAAGCGTGCTTGATTGTTCCGGGTTCCGCTGTCACGCTCGGCGGGACCCCGGGCACCGCCCTCGGGGTAACTGGCCCCCAGGACAAGGAGCCGAACCGCATGTCGTCGCTCGCCGCCCCCACCCACGACCGGGGCATCACCACTCTCACCCTCGACTCACCGGCCAACCGCAACGCACTCTCCGCACGGCTGGTGGGCGAGCTCTCCACCGCCCTGGACGCGTGCGCGGCCGACGACACCGTACGAGCAGTCGTCCTCACCCACACCGGCAACACGTTCTGCGCGGGCGCCGACCTCACCGGACCGCCCGACCCGGCAGCCTTCGTCGCCCTGATGCGGCAGATTGTCGCACTGCCCAAGCCCGTCGTCGCCCGGGTCACGGGACACGTCCGGGCGGGCGGCCTCGGACTGCTCGGCGCCTGCGACATCTCCGCGGCCGGGCCCGACGCCTCGTTCGCCCTCACCGAATCCCGGCTCGGCCTCGCCCCCGCCGTCATCTCCCTGCCGCTGCTACCCCGCACCGACCCGCGCGCCGCCGCCCGCTACTACCTCACCGGCGAACGCTTCGACGCGACCGAAGCGGCCCGCATCTCCCTGATCACGATCGCAGTCGGGTCCGCCGAGGACATCGACAAGGCACTCGTACCCGTACTGGACGGACTGCGCAAGGCCTCACCGCAGGGGCTGGCAGCATCGAAGGAGCTGGTCACGGCTACTGTGCTGAAGAATTTCGACCAGCATGCCGAAGACCTCATCGCCCGCTCGGCGGCCCTCTTCGCTTCCGCCGAGGCACGCGAAGGGATGACGGCCTTCCTCGAACGACGGGACCCAGCATGGTTGTTGTGACGCCCTCCACCGACAGGACCCCCAAGCAGGACCGCAGCCGTGCCACCCGTCGGCGACTCCTCGAAGCCGCGGTCGCCTGCCTCGCCGAACACGGCTGGGCAGGCTCCACCGTCTCCGTCGTCGCCGAACGCGCAGGCGTCTCGCGCGGCGCCGCCCAGCACCACTTCCCGACCCGCGAGCACCTGTTCACCGCAGCCGTCGAATACGTCGCCGAGGAACGCTCCGCCGCCCTGCGCGCCCTGCCCGTCCAGGGCCGCACGGCCGTCGTCGCCGCCCTCGTCGACCTCTACACGGGCCCGCTCTTCCGCGCCGCACTCCAGCTCTGGGTCGCCGCGTCCAACGAGGAACAACTCCGCCCCCGCGTCACCGAACTCGAAGCCCGCGTCGGCCGCGAGACCCACCGCATCGCCGTCGAACTCCTCACCGCCGACGAAACCAGGCCCGGCGTACGCGAAACCGTCCAGGGCCTCCTCGACATGGCCCGCGGCCTGGGCCTGGCCAACGTACTCACCGACGACACCGCCCGGCGCCGACGGGTCGTGGCGCAGTGGGCGGCACTGCTGGACGAGGCACTCGGCTGAGTCCGGGACCGGCGCCCCGGCCGACCCCGGACCTCACACCACGGATTCAGTTCCCCAGATCCGTGATCTGCTCGTATCCCTCGATCTCCCGGGGATCACGCGGCCCCGGCCCGACATACTTCGCCGACGGCCGCACCAGCCGCCCCGTCCGCTTCTGCTCCAGAATGTGCGCCGACCAGCCCGCCGTACGCGCACACGTGAACATCGACGTGAACATGTGCGCCGGAACCTCCGCGAAGTCCAGCATGATCGCCGCCCAGAACTCCACGTTCGTCGCCAGCACCCGGTCCGGGCGACGCGCGTGCAACTCCTCCAACGCGGCCTTCTCCAGCGCCTGCGCCACCTCGAAGCGCGGCGCGCCCAGCTCCTTCGCCGTACGCCGCAGCACGCGTGCCCGCGGGTCCTCCGCCCGGTAGACCCGGTGTCCGAAGCCCATCAGCCGCTCACCCTTGTCCAGGGCCTTCTTCACATACGCGGTGGCATCCCCGGTCCGCTCGATCTCCTCGATCATGCCGAGGACCCGGGACGGCGCACCACCGTGCAGCGGCCCCGACATCGCACCCACCGCACCCGAAAGCGCCGCCGCCACATCGGCGCCGGTCGACGCGATGACCCGGGCGGTGAACGTGGAGGCGTTCATGCCGTGCTCGGCGGCCGACGTCCAGTACGCGTCGACGGCCTTGACGTGCTTGGGGTCCGGCTCACCGCGCCAGCGGATCATGAACCGCTCGACCACGGACTGTGCCTTGTCGATCTCGCTCTGCGGAACCATCGGCAGCCCCTGCCCGCGCGCCGACTGGGCGACGTACGACAACGCCATCACCGCGGCCCGCGCCAGATCGTTGCGCGCCGTCTCCTCGTCGATGTCGAGCAGCGGCTTCAGGCCCCACACGGGAGCGAGCATCGCCAGCGCGGACTGCACATCGACCCGGATGTCCCCGGAGTGCACCGGGATCGGGAACGGCTCGGCCGGCGGCAGACCCGGCTTGAACGCCCCGTCGACCAGCAGACCCCAGACATTTCCGAACGACACATGGCCGACGAGGTCCTCGATGTCGACACCGCGGTAACGGAGCGAACCGCCTTCCTTGTCCGGTTCGGCGATCTCCGTCTCGAACGCGATGACTCCCTCTAGTCCCGGTACGAAGTCGGACATGGCGGCTCCCTCGGTCGGCGGCTGTACGGAGGCCACAGTGGCCTGCCCCAAGATATTGGCGGGTTCCCACGACGCGGGGAAGCGTGACATCCGGCACAGCTTCACGATTCACCGGTGACGGATTGAAGCCCCTCCTTGCCGGGCAGACTCGGCGGCTGCGGCAGGATGACCCCGTGCCCACCGCAGACTCCCCCTCCGATTCCACCACCGATCCGGCCGCGATGCGCGAGCAGTACCGCTCCGTCGCCTTCACCGAGGACACGCTGCCTGCCGACCCGATGCAGCAGTTCGCCCACTGGTTCCGGCAGGTAGCCGTGGGCGGGGTGCTCCACGAGCCCAACGCCATGGTGGTCTCCACCGCCACCCCCGAGGGCCGGCCGTCCTCCCGCACGGTGCTGCTGAAGAAGTACGACGAACGCGGCTTCGTCTTCTTCACCAACTACGAATCCCGCAAGGGCCGCGAACTGACCGCCAACCCGTACGTCTCGCTGCTCTTCCCCTGGCACCCGATGGCCCGCCAGGTCATCGTCACCGGCACGGCGGCCCGCATCGGCCGCGAAGAGACGGTCGCCTACTTCCGCACCCGTCCGCACGGCTCCCAGCTGGGCGCCTGGGCGAGCGCCCAGTCGACGGTGATCGGCTCCCGCGACGAGCTGATCGAACGCTACGAGGAACTGGCCGCCCGCTACCCCGAGGGCGAACACGTCCCCGCGCCCCCTCAGTGGGGCGGTTTCCGCGTGGTCCCCGACACGATCGAGTTCTGGCAGGGCCACGAGAACCGGCTGCACGACCGGCTGAGGTACGTACGCGAGGGCGAGAAGTGGCGCGTCGAGCGCCTGTGCCCGTAGAAAACCACTCCGGACATGCAGAAACCCGCAGGCTCTGGTCCCTCCTTGCGGAGGAGCCGGCCGGACTTACCGGCGAGCCTGCGGGTCGGTGACTGCTTGGGTTTCGGCAGACAGCCTGCCGAGGTGCACTGTGTGCGACGACGGGCTGTCAGCCCGCAGCCACCTCACGAATCCGATAAGACTGCACTTTTCGGATCACCTCCTTTCATTCGCTGGCAGCAGCCTAAGAACCCTCGGAGAATGTCTCAATCTATTTATTCGGTGGCTTCCTGCTGGTAGCTGTACGCGTATCCGTCGGCACACTGCAGCAGCCGCAGGCGCACGTGGGACACGGTGCAGCGGCTCACAGGCGTGCTCAGACCGGGGCATGGTCGAGCTGCCCCACGCAGAGGGCGTCGAGCGTGTGTGTCTTGGGCAGGCCCCGCCTCCCGTGACGACCAGGCCGAAGCCGTGCTGACCGACGCCGCCCGGCTGGTGAAGACGGCTCAGGTGGTCGGCCGGCCCCGCGCACCGCCTGCGCCTGGCGGGAGAACCGTCCCGGGCACGGGTCCGGACCCCGGCACGGCCGGTGGGTTGCCACCGGGGCCCGGGTGCTGCGGCTGCCGGAGCCGCTGGATCTCTCGCAGCGCCCCGGACTCGCGCGGTCCCGGACATGCTCCTTGAGCTGGGGTTGGTGCAATCCAACGCCGTTTCCTGGAACCGAAGTTGCTGAGACAGAACCCGGACACTCACAGGATCGTTTCAGGATCGACCCGGCCCTAGTGTCATCGGTGTCAGCAGGAAACACTGCAACCGACACCCGCTGGAGATCATGATGCGTTCGCGTCTCGCCGCCCGTTCCGCCCGTCTCGTCCTGGCCGCCGCGGCCGTGACGGCCCTCGCCGCCACCACCACCGCCTGCGACGCCGACGACGTCGCGGACGCCGGCAGCTCCACGGCCCCCTCCGCCGTCGCCTCCGCCGGCAGCGGCGGGAACGACAGCTCCTCCAGCGACAGCCCCTCCACCAGCGGCTCCGGCACCGGCGGCTCCGGTTCCAGCGGCTCCACCACAGGTGGCTCCGGTTCCAGCGGCTCCACCGACAAGGCCGGCGACTCCGGCGGCAAGAAGGGCGGCTACGGGCAGTCCTGCGGCACCAACGACCTGGACTTCACGGTCACCTCGGAGTCCCAGGCCGGCGGCTACTACCTCGTCACCGCCAAGGCCAAGTCCGGCATCACCTGCTATCTGGAGATCAACACCCCCAGCGTGTCCTTCGGCTCCGGCGCCGACGGCGTCGCCTCCCCCGTCGGACAGGGGGGCGAAGACCCCATCAAGCTCACCGGCTCCGCCGTCGCATACACCGGTATCAGCCCCAAGACCACCAACAGCAATGCCGGCAAGGAGTTCGGGCACGTCATCATCGCCACCACCGACGACGATCCCAACCCCGCCGAACTCAAGCTCCCCGACACCGCCAACGTCGACAAGCCCATCGTCACCAACTGGGCCACCAACCGCGCCGAGGCCGTCCCCGTCATCGTCTGACACCTCCACGCCGGGCAACCGCCCCACTCCACTCCACGCTCGTCCCGGACCCCGACGTGTCGTCCCGGCAATCGCAGCGCCCCCTCGCCTTCACAGATCCGCAGTCGTCGCCCGATCACGCCCCGAACGTCCTGGGCGCCGTCAGTGCTCGTGCACATCTGCGGAGGCTTGAGCGGCCGGATTCCGCGCCGGAGGGGAGTGGATTTCAGAGAAGTCGGTGTGCGCTGGGTCACGTTCGAGTTCAATGGTCTGACGTGCGGTAATGCCGGATACGTCCTGCGGGGGGTACGGGATGAGTGCGTCCACAAGCAGTGGGACGACCGACGCGCTCGGGCCCGAAGAGGGTCCGAGGGCAGGGCCCGGGGCCGAGCTGCTCGCGGCGCTGCTCGACGGGATGGACGCGGCGCTCTGCGCGTTCGACGCGGACGGCACCATCACCCACTGGAACCGTGAGGCCGAGCGGATTCTGGGCTGGTCCGCCGAGGAGGCCGTGGGCCGGCCCGGGTTTGCCGGGTGGGCGGTGCGGCGGGCGGACGCGGGGGAGGTGCAGGGGCGGCTGATGGCGGCCATGGACGGTACCGGTCGCCGGGTGCATGAGTTCGCGCTGCTGCGCAAGGACGGTGGACGGGTTCTCGTGCGGACGCAGTCGGCGGGGGTCCGGGGTGCGGACGGGAAGCCGGCCGGGGTGTACTGCGCGTTCGGGGAGGTGCATGCGCAGATCGATCTGGAGCGGTCGATCGCGCTGAGCGAGGCGCTGTTCGAGGACGCGTCGTGGGGTGTGGTGCTCGTGGATGCCGATCTGCGTCCGACGGTCGTCAACGCGCACGCGGCACGGGCGCTGGGCGGCGGTCGTACGACGCTGCTGGGGCGCCCGCTGGGGGAGTTGATCGTGCAGGGCGTCGAGGATCTGGAGGGCGCGCTGCAGCACGTACTCGCCGAGGGCGCGCCACCGGCGCCCGCCGAGCTGTGGGTGACGTTGCGGACGGCGGAGGGGGACCGGCGGCGCTGCTGGCGCAGCGGCTTTCTGCGGCTCGCGTCGCCGCTCGCGGAGGAGCCGGTTCCGTTGGGGGTCGGCTGGCTGTTCCAGGACGTGACCGCGGAGAAGCCGGCGGCGCAGGAGGCGGACCGGGTGCGGTTCCGCTCGAATCAGTTGCACCGGGCTTCGCTGTCGGCGTCCGAGTGCGAGGACCCGATGGAGGCGGCGACGTCTTATCTGGACTATGCGCTCGCGGGCTTCGCCGACCACGCGCTGGTCGACCTGGTGGCGGGGGAGCGGCTGGTGCGGGTGGCGGCGACCCCGTCCGGTGAGCCGGGTCCGTGCCTGCCGGTGGCCGGCGGCGGTATTCCGCTGCGGTACACGCCGGGGCACCCGGCTCTTCAGGCGGTGGACCGTACGGGGTCGGTACGGGCCAGCGCGGGCGCGGGGCCCGGGGCCGGGGTGTGGGCGGCCGAACGGCAGTGGCCGGGGGATTCGGTGCACGCGCTGTGCGCGGTGCTGCGGAGCAGGGGGCGGACGCTGGGCGTGGTGACGTTTCTGCGCTCCGCCCACCGCACGGCCTTCGAACGCCCCGACGCGGCGTACGCGGAGACGGTGGCGGCCCGGGTCGCGGGGGCGGTCGACCTGGCGCAGGTGACGAAGCGGCCGTAGGAGGCGCGGTCCGGCCAGGGGTGTGCCGGGCCCCGTCGCGGAGCCCGGCACCGCCCCGGCCGGGGCCCGTCCTCACGCCGCGTGCAGCGCCAGCGTCGGTGAGAGACGGGACGCCCGCACCGCCGGGTAGAGGCCCGCGATCGTGCCGATCACCAGCGTCGCACCGAAGCCGCCGCCGACCGCCCACGGCGGCACCACCCAGGGCAGCCCGCCGGAGTACGCGTACACCCCGGTCGCCGCCGCGCCGAGCGCCACGCCCGCCAGGCCGCCGAGGCCGGAGAGCATCAGCGACTCCGTGACGAACTGGATGCGGATCTGGCCCCGGGTCGCGCCGAGCGAGCGGCGCAGCCCGATCTCGTACCGCCGCTCCAGCACCGAGATGATCATGGTGTTGGCGACCCCGACGCCGCCGACGAGCAGCGCGATGCCGCCCAGGCCCAGCAGCAGGCTGCTGAACGCCCCCTCGGTCGCCGCCTTCGCCCGGAGCGCCGACGACGGGTCGGTGACCTTCACGTTCTGCGGGTTCTGCGGGTCGACCGTCGCCGCCATGACCTTGCGCACGTCCTGCACCGCCGCGTCGGCCGAGCGCTCGTACACCGACGTCGGGTGGCCCTCGAAGCCCAGCAGGCGCTTCGCACCCTCCCAGCCGACCAGTGCGGAGCGTTCGATCTCCGGGGCGAGGGGCAGCGGGGCGAGGATGCCGACCACGGTGAAGTACCGGTCGCCGATCCACACCTGCCGGCCCGGAGCGGTGATGCCGAGACGTTCCGCGGAGACATGGCCGAGCACGACGGAGGGGTAGCGTCCGGTCGCGTTGTTGAGCCAGCTGCCGCTGCGGACCTCGCCGCGCAGCACCCGCAGCAGGTCGCCGGTGGTCGCCTTGACGGTGATCCCGCCCGTATCGTCCTTGTCGATCTTCTCGTTGCGGCGTGCGGTCGCGTCGAGGTCGGCGGTCGCTCCCACCCCCTGGACGCCCTTGATCCGGCCCACCATTCCGATCGCGTCCTCGGGCAGCTTGACGTCCTGTCCGGCGAACATCGAATCGCCGGGGGAGGCCACGAGCAGGTTGGTGCCCAGCTTGTCGAGCTCCCGGAGCAGCTGGGCCTGGCTGGAGGCGGAGATGCCCACCACCGAGATCATCGTCGCGATACCGATGGCGATGCCCAGGGCGGAGAGCACGACCCGCATCGGCCGGCTGCGCAGCCCCGCCGAGCCGACGTGCAGCACGTCCCGGGGGCCGAGCCGGGCCGCTTTCAGCCGCCCCCGGCCCCGGCCGTCGGTGTCGCGGTCCGCGCGCCGCGCCCTCACTGGTCCGCTCCCGTCGCGGCGGGGGAGCGGCCGTTGCCGGAGCCGTCGCGCACATCCGTGGATGGATCGCGCATGCCCGTGGACGGATCGCGGACGTCCACGGACGGATTGCGTACGTCCGCGACCACCTGGCCGTCCCGGATCCGCACCTCGCGCGGCAGGTCCCGGGCGATCTCGGTGTCGTGCGTGATGACCGCGATGGTGGCGCCCTCCCGGTTGAGGTCGCGCAGCAGCTTCATCACCGCTTCCCCGGACGTCGAGTCGAGTGCCCCGGTCGGTTCGTCGGCCAGCAGCAGCGCGGGTTCCCCCACGACGGCCCGCGCGATGGCGACCCGCTGCTTCTGTCCGCCGGAGAGCTGGTGCGGCTTGTGGTCGAGGCGGTCGGCGAGCCCGACCCGCTCCAGCGCTTCGGCGGCCCTGCGGCGGCGTACGGCACGGGACAGGCCCGAGTACAGCAGGCCCTCCGCGACGTTGTCGCGGGCGCTGACGCCCGGCACCAGGTGGAACGCCTGGAAGACGAAGCCGACGTGCTGGGCACGCAGCGCGGAGAGCCTGCGGTCGGAGAGCGCCGCCACGTCGTGCCCCGCGATGTGGACGGACCCGGCGGTGGGGCGGTCCAGGGTGCCGATGATGTGCAGCAGCGTGGACTTGCCGGAGCCGGACGGGCCGACGATGCCTAGGAGTTCGCCCTCCTCGACGGTGAGGTCCACCCCGCGCAGGGCGGCGACCGGGCCCGGGTACTCCTTGGTGACGGCCCTGAGGCCGACAACCGTGCTCATATCTTCGGCACCCCGACCTTCATGCCCTCGCGCAGCCCGCCGCCGGACACCTCGACCCGGCCCTCGGCGAACATGCCGAGCTCGACCTTCACGTCGCGGACCGTGCCGCCCTGGACGACCTGGAGGCCGAAGCCGCCGCCGGGCAGCGCGAGCAGCGCGTTCACCGGGACGCTGAGGACGTCCTTGTGCAGTTCGCCGGTCAGGTTCACCGTGACCGGCGCCTGATCGAAGCCGCCGACCTTGTCCGGTTTGTCGAAGGAGACGGTCAGGGTGACCTTGGGGCTGTTGTCCTGCGGGTCCTTGCCGGGCTTCGCCGTCCGGCCGACCGAGGAGACCGACCCGGCCGCGCTGCTGCCGTCCGGCAGATCCACGGTGACCTTGGTGCCCGCCTTGGCGAGCTGGGTCTCGGCGACGTCGAGCTCGAACGTCACGATGCGCTCGGAGCCAGTCGTGGTGAGGACCGGAGCGCCGGGCTGGGCCAGTTCGCCGACGGCCGCCTCGACGCTCTTGATCCGGACCTCCGCCGGGGCGAAGGCGATGTCCTGCGGCCCCACCGTTCCGGTCCGCTTGCTGTCGTGGGACTTCTGCCAGCGTTTGACGGCGGCCGCGGTCAGCTCGGTGTACTCGTCGTCCGGGGTGAAGCCGGTGTAGCCGAGTTCCGCGAGATTGCGTTCCAGCTGCTCCACGTCCCGGCCCCGGTCGCCCGGCTTCAGCGTCCGGTACATCGGTCCCGAGCCGTACATCAGCCACACCGCCCGTCCGTCGACCTCGTACAGCCGCTCGTTCCGCTTGACGGTCGAGCCGGTGCGCGGGGTCCAGGTCATGGTGCCCGCCGCGCCCGCGTTGACCTTGCGCTGCTTGTCGTAGCCGAGCGTCCCGTCCGCCTGGGCGCTGTCGCGCAGGTCGCCGCGCTCGACCGCGGCGGTGGCCGGGGGCAGCCCGGTGTTCTTCGGGCCGCCCGTCTCCTCGGCGGAGCCGAACTGGGTGAGAGCCAGTGACCCGGCCGCCACGGCGAGCACCGCCGCAGCGGCCACCATGGCCCGTCCGCGCCTCACCGCCCGACGCTTTCGCACGCCGCGTTGGCCTTCTCGAACTTCTTCATGTCCTTCGGCTTCATCGCGGGCGCCGCCTGCATTGCCCCGCCGTCGAACTTCGGGTCGGGCATGTCGAAGCCGTTCTTGCGCATGCACCGGGCGAAGGCGACCGCCTTGTCCTTCTCGGCCTGGGTGAGCTCCTTGGGCCCGCCGCCGACCGCCTTGTCCTGGCAGGCCTTGAACGCCTTCTCCATCTCCTTCTGGCTCTTGCCGCCGCCGTCGACGGTTATTCCGTGGCTGTTCTCGCCCGGCTTCGGCTCCGGGACGTCCAGACCCTGCTCCCGCAGGCACTTGCGGTGCTCCAGGGCCTGGTCCTCCTCCGTCTTCTTGTTGTCCGAAGCCGATCCGCCGCTCTTGGTTCCGCTTCCGCTTCCGCCGCCGTCGCCCGAGCAAGCGGTGGCCGACAGGACGACGGCGGCGGCGATCAGGCAGGCGGCGGCGACGCCGCGGCTTTGTGCGCGGGAGGTGGTCCGGCGGGAAATGGTCGGGTTCATGAGGGCTCCTCGTCCGTTGCTGACAGGCCGGGTACGAACGGCTTGAGCGTGCGCGAGGACGCGGTTTCGTTTCTCTCAGCCCGGATGTTTACACCGACGAAACGTCGCTTTGGGTTACACAGGACCCATGCGTGTGCTGGTGGTGGAGGACGAGGAATTCCTGGCCGGGATGATCGCCGAGGGGCTGCGCCGCGACGCCGTCGCGGTGGACATCGCCCCCGACGGCTGGGCGGCGCTGGACCGGCTTCGGTTCGGCGCGTACGACGTGATGATCCTCGACCGCGATCTGCCGGGGCTGCACGGCGACGAGGTGTGCCGTCGCGTCGTCGGTATGCGCCTGCTGACCCGGATCCTGATGCTCACCGCGTCCGGGACGGTACGGGACCGGGTGGCCGGCCTCGGGCTCGGCGCCGACGACTACCTGACCAAGCCGTTCGCGTACGACGAACTCCTCGCCCGGGTCCTGGCGCTCGGCCGCCGTGCCCGCCCGGCTCTCCCGCCGGTCCTTCAACGGGCCGGGCTGACGCTGGACACCGCCCGCCGCCAGGTCTGCCGCGACGGCCGCTACCTCTCGCTCTCCCGCAAGGAGTTCGCCGTGCTGGAGACCCTGCTGCGGGCCGAGGGCGCGGTCGTCAGCGGCGACGACCTGATCGAGGAGGTGTGGGAGGAGGACACCAGCTACCGCACCAACGCGGTCCGGGTCACCCTGTCCAAACTCCGCGCCAAACTGGGCGCGCCTCCGGTGATCGAGACGGTCCCGGGGGCCGGCTACCGCATCGGGGACGGCCTCGCCGACGGGCCGGGGGACCACGGCTCCGCGACCGGACCGGTGGGCGGCGACGCGACCGGACCGGTGAACGGGTCGGCGGACCAGCCGGACGACGGCTCCGCGAACCGGCCGACGGAGGGCCGGTGAGCAGCGAGCGTGCCCGGCTCACCGCGCTGTACGGCGGACTGCTGGTGCTGGCCGGCGCCCTGCTGGTGGGGCTGGTCTACCTGCTGGTCAGCGAGGGCCTCTACGCCAGTGTGCTGACCGCGGTGGGGGGGGGGGGGGGCGGGAGGGGGGGGGGGGCGGGGGGGGGGGGGGGGGGGGGGGGAGGGGGGGGGGGGGGGGGGGGGGGGGGGGGGGGGGGGGGGGGGGGGGGGGGAGGGGAG
>NZ_JBVJWD010000021.1:0-53542 GCF_055602785.1 Streptomyces sp. NPDC037301 | reverse complement strand
CCTCCCTCGTCGCGGCAGTCTCTCCCGTCCCGTTGTACGCGGTGTGGGCACCCTGCCCCCCCCCCCCCCCCCCCCCGCCTCCGCCGTCCGGTCGGGCGTGGCCACCGCGCCCGCGCTGCCGACGTCGGACTGGGCGCAGACCGTGGTCATGGAACCCGGGCAGTACGCGGTGGCGAAGAGGGTCACCACCGCGGCCGGGGACGCCGCGCTCAACCAGCTGCTGACGGTCTCCGGGGTCTCCCTCGCCGTCTACTCGGCGCTCTCCGTCGCGCTCGCCTGGTGGATGGCGGGCCGGGTGCTGCGGCCGGTCGGCGTCATCACCGCCCGCGCCCGCCGGCTCTCCGGCAGCAACCTGCACGAACGCCTCGCGCTGAAGGCCCCGCCCGGTGAGCTCAAGGAGCTGGCCGACACCTTCGACGGGATGCTCGACCGGATCGAGGAGCTGGTCGCCGCCCGGCAGAGGTTCGCCGCCAACGCCGCCCACGAGCTGCGCACCCCGCTCGCCGTGCAGCGGGCCGCAGCCGAGATCGGCCTCGCCGACGACCCGCCGCCCGAGAAGGTCGCCTGGATCCGGGACAAGCTCATCGACACCGCCGCCGACAGCGAGCAGCTCATCGAGGGACTGCTGCTCCTCGCGGTCTCCGACGAGGGCCTGCGACGGCGCGAACGGGTCGGCCTGGACGCGACCGCGGCCACGGTGACCGAGGCGCTGGAGGCGGAGGCGAAGGAACGGTCCATCACCGTCGAGGCGCAGGCCCGGCCGGTGTCGGTCGAGGGCGACCCGGTCCTGCTGGACCACCTCGTGCACAACCTGGTCGCCAACGCGCTGCGCCACAACCACCCCGGCGGGACGGTACGGGTCCGGGTGGGGCCGGGCGGTCTCGAGGTCGCCAACACCGGGCCGGTGGTGGACCCGGCGACCGTGCCGCTGCTGTTCGAACCGTTCCGCCGGGCGCAGGCCCGCCGCCACGCTCCCGGTGAGGGGGCCGGTCTGGGGCTCTCCATCGTGGCGTCGATCGCGAGGGCGCACGGCGGCGAGGCGAGTGCGACGGCGAACCCGGGCGGCGGACTGACGGTCCGGGTCGTGCTGCCGACGTGCCCGTAGCGGGGCGGCCGGTGGCCCGGCGCGATCAGTGGCGGTAGAAGATCCGGTCCCGGTACTCCGTCATGACGCGCCCGTTCCACTCGTGACCGCCGTCGACGTTTCCCGACCGCAGCATCGGCGGTTCGACTCCGCGCGCCACGAGCTGCTCCACCGCGGCGGCCATCATCGCCTGCATCACCGCACTGGTGACGACCGTCGACGCGGGTGCGAACGGCGCCTCGACCCCCTCGGCGGTCAGCTCCGCGTCGCCGATGGAGATCTTGCTGTCGAGCACGATGTCGCAGTGGTCCCGCAGGAAGCCGCCCGAGCTGTGCCGGGACCGGGTGCCGTCCGCGTACGCCACCGAAGTGACGCCGATGACCTTCAGGCCGAGCGCCCGCGCATTCATCGCCATCTCCACCGGAAGCGCGTTGCGCCCGGAGAGCGAGATGATCACGAGGACGTCGCCCGCCTTCGCGGGGCTGGAGTCGAGCACCGCGCCCGCCAGCCCGTTGACCCGCTCCAGTGCCGAGCCGAGGGGCGCCGGCATGACGTCGACGCCGACGCTCCCGGGCACGGCCAGCAGGTTCATCAGGGCGAGTCCGCCCGCCCGGTAGACGACGTCCTGCGCGGCGAGCGAGGAGTGCCCGGCGCCGAAGGCGAAGAGCCTGCCGCCCGCGGCGACGGTGTCGGCGATCGCGGCACCGGCGGCCGCGATGTTGCCGGACTCCTCGTCGCGTACGCGCTCCAGCAGACCGATCGCTGCATCGAAGAACTGGCCGGCCAGCTTGCTGTCGCTCATCGAGGAGGCCCTTTCCGGCGGGAGAAATTGTTCGTGGGGTGTCCGTGCCGCGGATCACGTTGCGGTCTGGACCAGTGGCCTGTCAATACCGCCCGCGGCGCTCCGCTGCCCAGCGTTCGGTCGGCTCGGCACGGTTGTCGGCGGTATGCGTCAGAATTGGGTCAGGGCCAGCGCGCAGCGCTTACGACGTTTTCATGTCACAGCATCGAGGGGCACGAATGTCCGGACTGATCGACACCACGGAGATGTATCTCCGCACCATCCTCGAACTCGAAGAGGAAGGCGTGGTCCCCATGCGCGCCCGGATTGCGGAACGGCTGGACCAGAGCGGTCCGACGGTCAGCCAGACGGTGGCTCGCATGGAGCGCGACGGCCTGGTGCAGGTCGCGGGCGACCGCCACCTGGAGCTGACCGACGAGGGGCGCCGCCTCGCGACCCGCGTCATGCGCAAGCACCGGCTCGCCGAGTGCCTGCTCGTCGACGTGATCGGCCTGGAGTGGGAGCAGGTCCACGCCGAGGCATGCCGCTGGGAGCATGTGATGAGCGAGGCCGTGGAGCGGCGGGTGCTGGAGCTGCTGCGCCACCCGACGGAGTCCCCGTACGGCAATCCGATCCCGGGCCTGGAGGAGCTGGGAGAGAAGGCCGAGGCCGACCCGTTCCTCGACGAGGGCATGGTGAGCCTGTCGGAGCTGGACCCGGGCGCCGAGGGCAAGACGGTGGTCGTGCGCCGGATCGGTGAGCCGATCCAGACGGACGCCCAGCTGATGTACACGCTGCGGCGGGCTGGTGTTCAGCCCGGTTCCGTGGTCAGCGTGACCCAGTCGCCCGGCGGGGTGCTGGTCGGCAGCAGTGGCGAGGCGGCGGAGCTGGACGCCGAGATCGCCTCGCATGTGTTCGTGGCCAAGCGGTGACGGGCGCCGCCGACCGGGTGCCGGCAGGGCGCTGAAGCTTAACGTCCGCATTCCGTTTTTCCGCCCGGAATTGCAGCGCCGGGGCGGATCCCGTGCCAGGCTGTGGCTGAGGCATACCTGAGAGTGTCGGCCACCTGGTCGCGCAGTCGGGGAGGGAGCAGGCGCATGCGCCCGTTGTACTGGCATGTCCGGCATGTCCGGCACGCGCACCGGGAGGTCGCTGCCGCTGTCCCGGCCGCCCACGATCCACGCCCGGCCGCCTGCGGATCGTGCCCGGCCGCCCATGAAGCCAGTGCCGCCGCCCGTGAAGGCGTTTTGGCGCCGGCCGTTTCCCGAGCGACCGCTCCCCGAACGGCAGAGGGCCCCGGCGCCTTGCGGCGCCGGGGCCTGCCCTCCCCTGTTTCGACCTGGAGCCCCGAGCTCTCAAGGTCGATCCCCACGGGCCCTCATCCCCGAGTGGCCCGCCTCCCGGAGAAGGTCTCCCCTTCGCGGCCGCCGTCAATCCTCGGAGCCGGTCACTCGAACGAGGGGTGTTGGATGCCGGAGCCCGGTTTTCGAATAGAGGTTCGATAGTCTGGCGTGACGCGACCACACGGTGATCGAGCGGTGATCAAGCGGTGATCGAGGACCAGAAGGGGGTGCCAGAACATATGGTGCGGCGCATCGATGTGACCGGGACCGACGGCGTACGCCTCGCGGCCTGGGAGTTCGCCGACCCGCCCAAAGGGCGCACGGAGGGCGAACACGCCCCCGGGGTCTTATTGCTCCACGGTTTGATGGGCCGGGCCTCCCATTGGGCCTCGACCACCCGCTGGCTCGCCGAGCGGCACCGCGCCGTCGGCCTCGACCAGCGAGGGCACGGCCGCAGCGAGAAGCCGGCCGAAGGCCCGTACACCCGTGACGCGTACGTCGCCGACGCCGAGGCGGCGATCGAACAGCTCGGCCTCGCCCCCGTCACCCTCGTCGGGCATTCGATGGGAGCGCTCACCGCCTGGCAGCTCGCCGCGAAGCGCCCCGATCTCGTCCGGGCCCTGGTCATCTGCGACATGCGGGCCTCCGCGCTCGGGGCGGCCTCGCAGCGGGAGTGGGAGGACTGGTTCAAGTCCTGGCCGGTGCCGTTCGCGACGCTCTCCGACGTACGGAAGTGGTTCGGCGAGGACGACCCCTGGGTGGAGCGGCCCAACCCCGCCCGCGGTGAATTCTTCGCCGAGGTGATGGCCGAGCGGGCCGACGGCTGGCGCCCCGTCTTCTCCCGTCGCCAGATGCTCCAGTCCCGCGCGACGTGGGTGTTCGACGCGCACTGGGAGGAGCTGGCACAGGTCCGGTGCCCGACCCTGGTGCTCCGCGGCCTCGACGGCGAGCTGGGCCGGGCGGAGGCCCAGGAGATGGTCCGCGTACTGCCGCGCGGGCAGTACGCGGAGGTGGCCGACGCCGGCCATCTCATCCACTACGACCAGCCGGAGGGCTGGCGAGCAGCGGTCGAACCCTTCCTGGAGCAGTTCGCCGAGGACCCCCAGGACGACCGCGAGCCTGTCTCCCCTTGAGACCGACCGGCAAAGAGAGACAGGCCCTGCGGAGGAAGCTCTCAGCCCTTGCTGACCGCCGCCAGGATCTCCGGGAGCCGGTTCGCCGTTCGGGGAGCGGCGAGCCGTAGCCCCGCCCAGGAGATCAGCGCCCCGTACACCGCCCCCGCGGGCAGCAGCAGCCACAGCCACTGCTCCATGTCGGCGACATGCAGCCAGATCGTCACCACGATCACGGGTGCGCAGAGCAGCGCCGCCGAGACCATGCCGCCGAAGATCGAGATCCAGGCGAGCCCGGCCTGCCCCGGTGCCACGTTCTTGAACGCCCCGTCCTGCGGGATCGAGTACGGGAAGTTCGCCGACGCCACCGCACCCGTCGCCAGCATCGCGCCCAGTATGGCGAACGACAGCCCCATGACCCCCGGCAGCGCGTCCCAGTCGCCGAGGACCGCTGCCGTCACCACTGTCACCACAATCGTGTACGGCAACGTGATCAGCAGCAATGCCAGTGCCCGCGCCCGCAGTTCGAGGTACGCGTCCCGGGTGGAGGAGATGGTCAGCGCCACCATCCAGAACGCGGAGGTGTCCTGCCCGAACTGGTTGTACATCTGCATGCCGAGCATCCCGGCGGCGAAGCAGGCGAAGTAGAGGGAGCCGGTGCCCTGCAACGCGTTGAGCATCGGTACGATCAGCCCGATCGCCAGCGCGGTGACCCAGGCGGCCTTCGTCTTCGGGTCGCGTGCGACGTACCGCAGACCGCGCTCCATTACCGGGCCGGTACGCCCCTGGGGCAGCAGTGCGGAGAGTTTGGAGCCGCGCTTGCCGGCCTTCTCGCGGTTCGGCTCGGCGGCCGCCAGGGTCGAACCGTCCGGGGCCGTCATCAGCTTCACCAGGCTCCGCTGCCACAGCCACAACAGCGTGAGCAGCGCCGCCACGGACAGCAGCAGCTGTACGGCGGCCTGCCCGTACGAGCCCTGCGACGCCGAGTCGACCGCCCCGATCGCCGAGGCGGGCGGCAGCCAGCGCACCACGTCCGCGACCGGTTCGAGCGCGGCGAGACCACCCGCCTGTCCCAGCCGCTGCGCACCGAAGTTGACGACCTGGAAGCCCACCGCGATCAAGAGCCCGCTGAGCACCGCGAGATCGCGGCCCTTGCGTGATGTCAGCAGCCGGGTGTTGGCCGTGGCCACGGCCCGGGTCAGCGCCACGCACAGCAGCAGCGTGAGTGGCGCGGCCACCACGGCGAACGCCGCACCGGCCGCCCCGTGTGCCACCGCGATCACCGAGCCGGCCGCCAGACAGAGCGTGAACAGCGGACCGATCCCGACCAGCGACGCCATCAGCAGCGCAGCGATCAGCGGGCGCGGCCGCAACGGCAGCATCACCAGACGGCTCGGGTCGAGGGTTTCGTCACCGCTGGGGAAGAACAGCGGCATCACGGTCCAGCCGACCGCCAGCACGCCGGCCAGCAGGACGACGAGGGAGTCGGCATGGGCGTTCCCGCGCAGCGCGATCAGCGCGATCAGCTGGCCCGCGGCGATCAGCAGGGCGAGGACGACGGAGGTGATGTACGCGGCCCGTCGGCCGGCCGACTGTCGCAGCCCGTTGCGCAGCAGGGTCAGCTTGAGCCGTACGAAGACGGGGACGAGCCCCTCGCCGCCGCTCGTGCCGTTCCGGCCGGGGGCGGCTCCCACGGGGGCGTCGAGCACGCTCATCGGTCGCCGCCCAGCCAGTCCAGGGACTCACCGGTGGTCCGGGAGCCCGCGCCGACGAGTTCGAGGAAGGCGTTCTGCAGCGAGGACGCCTCTCCGCGCACCTGGGCCAGGGTGCCCTGGGCCCGGATCGTGCCGGCGGCCATGACGGCCACCCATTCGCAGAGGGACTCCACGAGCTCCATCACATGGCTGGAGAAGACGACGGTCGCCCCCGAGCGGGTGTACCGCTCCAGAACCTCGCGGATGGTCTGCGCCGACACCGGGTCGACGCCCTCGAACGGCTCGTCCAGGAAGAGCACTTCGGGGTTGTGCAGCAGCGCGGCGGCGAGTCCGATCTTCTTCCGCATGCCGGTCGAGTAGTCGACGACCAGCTTGTGCTGGGCGCCCGCCAGATCGAGTACATCGAGCAGCTGGGTGGCTCGTTTGTCGACCTCGGCGCCCGGCAGCCCGCGCAATCTTCCGGTGTACGCGAGGAGTTCGCGCCCCGAGAGGCGTTCGAAGAGCCGCAGCCCCTCCGGGAGCACACCGATCCTGGACTTCACCTCGACCGGGTCGCGCCACACGTCATGGCCGCCGACCTCGATCAGTCCCTGGTCGGGGCGGAGTAGTCCGGTGACCATCGAGAGAGTGGTGGTCTTGCCCGCTCCGTTGGGCCCCACCAGGCCGATGAACTTGCCTGCGGGCAGCTCCAGATCGATCCCGGCGACCGCGGTCTGTTCGCCGAACCGCTTCCACAGCCCCTGTACGCGAACGGCGGGCGGCGCCGTCGGCGCTCCGCCCGCCTCTCCCGCTTCCCCTGCCCGCACTGCTCTGTCGGTCTCTTTCCGGTCCTGCATGATGAAGCCTTTCGGTGTCCCCGTGTATGGGGACAGCTTACGAAAGGGCACCTCAGGAAAGGCGTGCTCGTGCGTCGGCTGCTTCCCTTGCACAGGCGTAGGCGAGCGGGCTGATGAGCTCCTCGGCGTCCGGCAGCCACCGGTTGGCGGATGTGGGACGGCGGGCCCACTGCACCGCCCCCCGTCCGCCGATCCGGGTCGGCGGCCCCGTCACGTAGTGTCCGTCGCCGCGGCCGACGAGGCCGATCGCTGCTGCTCGCCAGTCCAACTTACTTACCAGGGCGTCCACTTCGGTCGTCGTACCCGGCAGGACGAAGAAGAGCATCCGTCGGTCGGGGGTGCGGGTGACGGGCCCGGTCGGCACGCCCATCCGCTCCATCCGGGCCAGGGCGAGGAAGCCGGCGGACTCCGGTACGTCGATCGCGTCGAAGGTGCGACCGGTGGGCAACAGGATCGACGCCCCTGGGTGCTTGGACCACATCCGGCGGGCCGCGGCACCGCTGCCGGTCGCCTGGCCCGCCCAGTCGGGTCCGGCGGGGTGGGCGCCGGGGGAGGCGCAGCCGGCGTCGCCGCACGAGCACCGCTCGGCTCCCTCGGCCGCCTCCAGCCAGGTGCCGGGGCACACGGCCCAGTGCCGCTCCTGCGCGTACCGCACCGCGGCGTCGAGCAGTTGCTCGCCCCGTTGTCGGAGGATCTTCGTGGCTTCCATGACTCCGATGGGCTCTTCGACTCCGATGGGCTCTTCCACGAACAGCACAACTACCGCCACCACATGGGGTTACGGGCGTGGCGGGCGTGGTCACGGCTCATCGATCCGGCACGCGGGGCGCATGGATGCATGGGTGGGGGCGCGCGTGAGGCGGTGCCCGGTCGGGCGGGTAGCCGTTTAGGGGCAGCTCCGGAACGGTCGGCCTCTGTCATATGCCGACACGAATGGCAAGGAACACGACGGACGTGATGAACACGATGAATGTGTGCATTTTCCGTGTATTTGCCGGGCAGTGATCCGCTCATGGATCACTGCGGCCCCAGGGGGAAACATGGCAGCCAGGCCTCTCGTCGCCCGCCAGCCGAACGAACGGCTCCAGACGCTCATTCAGGAAGCCGGATGCTCCAACGCCGGCCTTGCCCGCCGCGTCAACATGGTCGGCGCGGAGCGCGGGCTCGATCTGCGTTACGACAAGACCTCCGTGGCCCGTTGGCTGCGTGGACAGCAACCACGCGGCAGGGCACCGGGAATCATCGCCGAGGCGCTCGGCCGCAAGCTCGGCCGTACGGTCACGATCGACGAGATCGGCATGGCCAACGGCAAGAATCTGGCGTCCGGCGTCGGCCTGCAGTTCGCCCCGACCGTGATCGGGGCGATCGAGCAGGTCTGTGAGCTGTGGCGCAGCGATGTCGGCCGCCGCGACTTCCTGTCCGGTTCGACGATCGCGTCGTCGGCGCTGGTCGAACCCAGCCGCGACTGGCTGATCACCGGCGCCGACCCGCAGGTGGCCCGGGCCGCCGGGGCCCGCGTCGGGATGTCGGACGTGGAGGCGGTACGGGCGATGACGGCCGCGCTCGTCGACCTCGACCACCGGTTCGGCAGCGGACATGTGCGGCCGGTCCTGGTGCACTACCTGAACAGCGTGGTCTCCGGGCTGCTCTCGGGGGCGTACCGCGAATCGGTCGGGCGGCAGCTGTTCGCGGCGGTCGCGCGGCTCACCGAACTCGCCGGGTACATGGCGGTCGACACGGGCCAGCCGGGGCTTGCCCAGCGCTACTACATCCAGGCGCTGCGCCTGGCTCAGGCGGCGGGCGACCGGGCGTACGGGGGTTACGTCCTGGCCGCGTCGATGAGCCACCTCGCCGCGCAGCTCGGCAATCCGCGGGAGATCGCCCAGCTGGCACGGGCCGCACAGGAGGGCGCGCGCGGGCGTGTCACCCCGAGGGCGGAGGCGATGTTCTACGCGGCGGAGGCGCGCGGACACGCCCTGCTCGGCGACGCCCGCACCTGCCAGGCGGTGACGGGCCGGGCGCTGACGGCCATGGAGAATGCCGAACCGGACACCGGGGACGACCCCGACTGGATCGCCCACTTCGACCACGCCTATCTCGCCGACGAGCTGGCGCACTGTCACCGCGACCTCGGGCAGGCGGAGGCGGCCGCGCGCCGTGCGAAGGAGTCCCTGGACGGCCACCCGGAGTCCCGGGCCCGCCGCCGCGGCATCGGCCTGGTGCTCCTCGCCACGGCCCAGGTCCAGCTGCGCGAGGTGGAGCAGGCCTGCCACACGGGCACGCGGGCGATGGAGTTGCTGGGGTCGGTGCGCTCCAGCCGGGGAGCGGAGTATCTGGACGATCTGCAGCAGCGGCTGATGCCCTATGGGGACGAGTCGGCGGTACGGGAGTTCGGGGCGCGGCTGGAGCTCCAGGCGGCGTGATCGGGGCCCGACCGGCGGAGTGTGACCGAGCGCCCCCTTAACTGCGTCTTGAGAGCGCTGGGTGTTACAGCGCCTGTGAAGGGGGGTGCGTGACATCACGCGCTTGGCGAAGGGTGGCAACCACCCGATAGCGTGGGCCGACGATTCCGTAGGTTTACACGTAGGAGTCCCGGTGACGCAGAGCGGACAGGGTGACGAGCGGCAGCTCCCTGCTGTACGGCCCGCGCACGAAGGTGTCGTGCTGCCCGCGGGTGGCGGCGAGCCCTGGATACCGGGAGGGCCCGCGGATCAGGGCGCCCCGGCGGGCGGCCAGCCGTGGGGGCAGCCCTGGGGGCCGCCGGCGGCGCACCAGGACGCCTCGTCGCAGCCACAGCCACAGCCACATGCTCAGGGGCACGGGGCGTACGGGCAGGGGCAGTACGGTCAGGGGCAGCCGGCGCAGGCGTACGGACAGCCGCAGGCCCAGCCGCTGCCTCCCGCACAGCCCCATCAGCCCCAGCAGTCGTACGCCCAGCCGTTGCCGCCCGAGGCCGTGCCCGGCATGGGCATGAGCGGGGACGCGGATGCCACGCAGTACATCGCGCCGGTGCCCGCCGGGCCCGCGCCGGGCGGGCTGCCGCCGGAGAGCCCGGCGGAGGCCACCCAGTTCCTCGACCATGGAGCGCCGCAGCCGCAGACGTACCAGCAGCCCCAGGCGCCTGCGCACGGCGGCGACGCCGAAGCGACCCAGTTCATCCCGCCGGTTCCCGGTGGCGCCCCGTACGGCATCAGGCCCGGGACCCCCGGCGAGCGGCAGCCTCCCGCCGAGTTCGACAACCTGTTCCGCAACGACGGGCCCGCGGGCGCCACCCAGCAGATGCCCCGGTTCGACCCCGCGCAGCAGCACCAGGGCGCCCATCAGCCCCCGCAGGCCCAGTACCAGCCCGTGGACGAGGGTCCGCAGGGGCGGACCGGGCAGCCCAAGAAGCGGGCGCACGTCACGCTCATCGCTGCGGTCGTCGCCGGCTGCGCCGTCGTCGGCCTCGGCGCGGGCGCGTTGATGAGCGGTGGCGACGACAAGGGCGCGGACGACAAGCAGCCGGTGGCCGCCGCCAGTTCATCCGCCGACCAGCCCTCCACGCAGGCCGCGGCCGATCCGGCGAAGCCGCAGGCCGAGGCGCTGGACAAGTTGCTGGCGGACAGCAACAACAGTCGTGCCGCGGTCGTCGGGGCCGTCGAGAAGACCAAGAGCTGCACCGACCTGGACCAGGCCGTGACCGATCTCAAGGGCGCTGCCCAGCAGCGCCGTGACCTGGTGACCCGGCTCCAGGGGCTGACCGTCGACAAGCTGCCGGGCCACGAGCGGCTGACCGCCTCCCTCACCAAGGCCTGGCAGGCGTCCGCCGCCGCCGACGAGCACTATGCCGCGTGGGCGGGCCAGGCCAAGGACGGCAAGAAGGCCTGCAAGCACGGCAAGGCCCGTACGACCTCCGAGACGCAGCAGGCCACTGCGAAGAGCGCCGAGGCGAGCAAGGCGAAGCAGGAGGCGTCGGGGCTGTGGAACTCGATCGCGTCGAAGTACGGGCTGACCCGGCGGGCGGCGACCGAGCTCTGACCCGAGGCTCGGTATCAGGCCCTTCCGGTGATTGAGGAGCGGGGGTCCGGGGGCATGGCCCCCGGTACCTCACCCCTTCGCGCTCGCATCCGACAGGGTCTTCGTCACGTCCACGAACCCCTTCTTGTCCGCGACGAGCCGCCCGTCACGCACCACCTGAAACGTCACCCTGGTGTTCACGACGCGCGGATACGCGGACGAGCCGAGCATGTCCTCGAAGCGCCAGCGCAGCACCGGCGTGAGACCGCCGGTGTCGACGGGGGTGCCGTGGTTGAGGGCGGAGGCGAGTTTCCCGGCGGTGATCTTCGGGGCGTCGATCGACTTCACGAGTTCGTTCAGCGCGGTGTACGCGACCCATGTGGTCTGGACGCCCGTGTCGTCCGGGTCGATCCGGTTGTCGCCGAAGGCGTGCTTATGGATCACCTCCCGCATCGGGTCCCAGCGGGCGTCGCCCGGCTCCGGGTACCAGCCGGTGACGTACGCCCCCTCGAACGGGCTGTTCCGGCCGCCGGTGCTGTTGATCAGTGGCTGCCCGACACTGCCGAGGACGGACGAGATCCGTACGTTCCCGTACGACGGCCCGAGCCGGCGGAAGGAGTCGAAGAACGTCTCCGTACGCTCCCCGAGCACGCTCGTGACACAGCCGCCGCTCGTCCCCGCCGCCCGGAGCGCCCGCCCGGCGGCCTCGTCGTACGAAGTGGCCGACTCCGCCGCCCGGATGTCGGCGGGCTCGGGCCGACGGGCCTCGGTGAGTCCGGTCTTGAGGAGCCAGGCCTGGCCGTCGCCGGCCAGGGTGTCGGGCCGTACCACGGACACCCGCTCGCAACTGCGGGCGAGCTGCTGGGCGTTGCCCGCGAGCAGCGCCGGCTGGCCGCCGTTGACGGGGTAGGAGACGTAGCTGCTGAACTCTTCGTCGGACGCCCCGTAGCCGCCGATGTAGGGGATTCCGGCGGTCTCCAGCGGCGCCATGAACGAGGACCCGTGCCGGCTGTACGAGCCGACGACCGCCACCGCCTGCTCCTTGACGGCCAGCCGGGCGCAGTCTGCCGCGCCGATCGAGGTGTCCTGCTCGTCGCAGGTGACGACGCGCAGCCTGTGTCCGTCGAGCCCGCCGCTGTTGTTGACCCAGCGGGCGTACGTGCGCGCCATGGCGGTCATGCCCGCCATGTTCACCGTGTCCGGGCCCGTGGCGCCGCCCGGGGCCCACGTCACGACGGTGAGGGGCTCCCTGGAGTCCCCCGAGGCCCCAGGGAGCGCACCGCAGCCGGTGACCAGCAACGCCCCGACCGCCGCCGTACTTGTGAGGAGCTTGTAGGGGCGGGGGGAGGTGAGGCGTCGCCGTCCGGTCATGGGCATGGACATTTCCGCCCGTGGGGTAACGCCGCTGTGTGCTCCGCACAACGCTCGGTGACATCCAGGTGAATTACGGGGGCCTGTGCGGGGAGCCGGGAAGGGAACGTACGATCGACAACCGTGCAGCAAGGTTCGGAGAACACTTCCCGTCGCGGCCGTCGCTCCTCCACCATGGGCGGCATGCCGCTGAATGACATGCCTTGGTGGCGCTGGCGCAGCAACGTGCGCTCGGCGCTGCACATGCTCTCCGACCCCGTCTTCCACCATGAGTGCTGGCTGGCCGGCCAGGAAGGGTACGGCGACGTCACCGACGCCGTGTACCGCCTGGTCGAGGACACCTGGCTGGACAACTGGTCCGCCGAGAAATACGTCGGGACGATCTTCCGGGACTCCGGCGAGGCCGCCCTCGTCGACGTCGCCGTGCTCCGGGTGCTGCGCATCATGCACCAGGTCGGCGCGGACGCCCCCGTGTCGGCGTATCTGGAGCACCACGGCTGGCCGGAGGCCGTACGGGCCGCCCGTGAGGCCCATGTGCTGCTCGCCACCAACGACGGCGACGACCCGGATGCCCCGCCGCGCTCCCTGGATGTGCTCCGCATCATGACCAGGACGGCCTGACAGCGCTCCGGTGTGGCACGCTACGGGGATGACCGTGCCGCAGCCTGCTGAGACCACCCCGGACCAGTACGTCCTCACACTCTCCTGCCCGGACAAAAAAGGCATCGTGCACGCCGTGTCGAGCTATCTCTTCATGACCGGCTGCAATATCGAGGACAGTCAGCAGTTCGGCGACCACGACACGGGTCTGTTCTTCATGCGCGTCCACTTCTCGGCGCACAGCCCGGTGACCGTGGAGAAGCTGCGGGCCAGCTTCGCCGCGATCGGCGACTCCTTCCGGATGGACTGGCAGATCCACCGCTCCTCGGAGCGGATGCGGGTCGTGCTGATGGTCAGCAAGTTCGGGCACTGCCTCAACGACCTGCTGTTCCGCTCCCGGATCGGGGCGCTGCCGGTCGAGATCGCCGCCGTCGTCTCCAACCACACGGACTTCGCCGAACTCGTCGCCTCGTACGACGTTCCCTTCCGGCACATCCCGGTGACCAAGGAGAACAAGGCCGCCGCGGAGGCGGAGCTGCTGGATCTGGTCCGCGAGGAGAACGTGGAACTGGTCGTCCTCGCCCGCTACATGCAGGTCCTCTCGGACGATCTGTGCAAGCAGCTGAGCGGCCGGATCATCAACATCCACCACTCCTTCCTGCCGAGCTTCAAGGGCGCGAAGCCGTACCACCAGGCGCACGCCCGTGGTGTGAAGCTGATCGGTGCGACGGCGCACTATGTGACGGCCGATCTCGACGAGGGGCCGATCATCGAGCAGGAGGTCGAGCGGGTGGGCCACGGCGTCACGCCGGACCAGCTGGTCGCCATCGGCCGCGATGTGGAGTGCCAGGCGCTGGCGCGGGCGGTGAAGTGGCATGCGGAGCGCCGCATTCTGCTCAACGGCCGCCGCACGGTGATCTTCTCGTAGGACGGGCCGGGCGGGGACTTTGCGGGCCCGGCCTAGAGCCGGCTCAGCGACGCGGCCGCGAACAGTACGTCGCGGATCGCCTCGCGGTCGCCCTCCTGACCGGCCGCAGCCTCCTCCGGCGGCACATGCCCGGCCACCAGCTGGCAGAACTCGACGCTGTCCAGCGCGACCTGCGCCACCGCGTGCGCGGGCGAGCCGACCGCGGCCGGGGAGTCCAGCGGGATGTACCAGTCACCGCCGCCCGAGCCCTCGACCTCCAGATGCAGCGAACGGCCCGGTGAACCGGCCGTCACCAGATGGCGGGCCGGGCCGGCCAGCCCCGACCGGCGGCGCTCGGCAAGAGCCGCCGGAAGGAGCCGGGCCGCCAGGTCGATCATCCGGTTGAGATGGGCGGCCGACGGCGCCTCGTACGGATAGTCCACCGCATCCGCGATGTCGCCGCCGTGCACCCAGCATTCGAAGGCCCGGTCCAGCAGCGAGTCGTGCATCGGAAGGGCGAAGTCCCCGTACGAGACGGAGAGTTCGGCGACTTTCCGACCGGCGAAGGACACCGTGCGGATGAGGGCGTGGCTCTGCTCGCGCCATGGCTCGCGGATCGCACGGGTGAGTGGCCGCCGGGCCCCCGACCAGTACTTCTCCGTTCGTGCGCCGGGCGAGAGCGGCCAGTCGACGCCCCGGCCCAGGGCGCCGTCGCCGAGCGGTACATCGATGCCGAGGGCGGTGCCGACCAGCCCGTCGACGGTCATGAGGTGGCCGATGACGCCCGCGACCGTCGTCTTGCGATTGACCGCCTGCTCGCCCTCGAACCACTTCAGGCGTACCGGGGCGTGCCACTCCGAGCCGCCGATGTCACGCAGCAGCGCGTCGAGCCGCGCGGTCTCCGCGTCGTACGGGGCGGCCCAGTCCGGCACCGGGATGTCGGCCGGACGGCGGCTCAGACAGGTGTCGATCACCCGGGAACGCAGCGGCGGATCGAGATCCAGACTGCGGTCGGTCTGCAGCAGGCCGACCGCGTCGCGCAGTCGCAGGGCCTCGTCCGCACACGCGGCGCACACGGTCAGGTGCGCCTCGACGGCCTCGGTCTCCTCCGCCGAGCAGGCGGCCAGGGCCCAGGCGCCGAGGAGGGCCTTGAGGACGCGATGGGGCAGCACCGGCGCCGGTGCGCCGGGCGGGTCCGAAGGGTCCGGTGGTGCCACGGCGGATTCCGGTTTTGGTGTCTGCGGTTGCGGGGCCGGCCGCGGCTCCTCGGGCTCGGTCGCGGGCACGGGCGGCGGCAGGAGGAAGGCGTCGAGGTCGAAGTCGTCCGCGGCGGCCCGGGGTCCCGGTATGCGCGGCGCGCCCCGCAACTCGTCGTAGCGTCCGTCCCCCTCGTGTCCGTTCGAGTCGTCGTCACCCGTCACAGCGGCCGTCCGTATCCGGGCGGCGACGCCCCCTCCAGAGGGCGGGTGTGCGCGGTGGAGAGCAGTTGCAGCCCGAGCCGCAGCCGGCGGCGGGCCTCGTCCTCGGTGACCCCGAGGTCGGCCGCCGTCTGCCGGTAGTCCCGGCGCTGGATGTACGCGAGCTCCAGTGCGGCCCGTAGCGGGGCGGGCATGGACGCCACGATGTAGTCGGCGCGGGCCGCGGCCGTGGCCCGGCGCACCCGCTCCTCCAGATCGGCGCGGGCCGCGGCCCCGGTCTCCTCGTCCGTACCGCCCGGGAGGCTGTCCTCCTCGCGCAGCCGCCGTACGGACTGGCGGTGCGTGAGCCGGGCCACCCAGGACCGCATCGAGCCCTGCTTCGGGTCGTACGCGTCCGGGTTCTCCCACACGTAGCCGAAGACCTCGCGAGTCACCAGATCGGCGGCGGTCTCGTCGTCGAGCATCCGGTGGGCCTGGCTGTGCACGAGCGAGGCGAACCGGTCGTAGAGCTCGCCGAGAGCAGCCGCCTCACCGCGCGTCAGCCGCTGCTGCATCTTGCGGTCCCAGCGGGGTGGTGCGTTCTTCGACATACGACCCCCAGCCCTGTTCCCCTCGTCACATCGAATGTAGTCCGCGGCACCGACGATGCACGCCCTTTGCGGCAAGTACGCCCCTGATGAGGCCCGGGATGATAGGGAATGCGCCATCCACCGACGACGGTCCCGATTGCGTCCTGCCGCGCGGCTCGGTGTTTCATGGGGCTGCGGCGGGGGCAGCCGCGAGGAGGAACGGAAACTTCCGGAACGTCGGAATCCCCGCAACGAGAGGCCCAGTCGCGTGAGGAATCCTTGCCCTCGTGGAAACCATCCACCGGCTGCAACCACCCACGCCCCCCGGCTCACCCAGGAACGTTCCCGGACGCCACTGAAAGTGGCCGAGACCGTGCAGGGCGACTGGACCGTGCTGCGCATACGGGGCGAACTGGATCTGGTGACGTCGCCCGTCGTGCGCCAGTGTGTCCATGACGCGGTCGCCGTCGGCCGCCACGATGTGGTGCTCGACCTCTCCGAGGTCCTGTTCTGCGATTCCAGTGGCGTCGGCGTACTGATCGCGGCCCGCCGTCTGATGCGTTCCTGCGGCGGCCGGCTGCGGCTGATCCTGCCGGCCCGCGGTGCGGAAGAGGGTTCCCACGTCAACCGGGTGCTCGCCGCCCTCGGCGTACGCCGTCTCTTCGACGTCTACCCCGACCGGTACGCGGCCGTCGACGACGAGGCCCGGCCGCTCTCGGCGTGAAGCCGGTCCATGACCAGGTTGTAACACCGGTGGCGCGCGTAAGTGACACCTGACGCCTGTCGGCGCCGTAGGCTCCCCGCATGGACAGCGCAGAGTATGAGCGCAAGATCGCCCGACGCTTCGCCGCCTTCGACCAGGACGGCAGCGGATACATCGATCGCGCGGATTTCAGTGCCGCCGCGGCCCGTCTGCTCACCGAGTTCGGTACGACGGCCCGCTCTGACAAGGGCCAGGCGCTCTACACCGGGGCCGAGGCCTTCTGGCAGGGCATGGCGGGCATCGCCGACGTCGACGGGGACCAGCGCGTCACCCGTGAGGAGTTCGTGGGCGGGGCCGTGAAACGGCTGCGCGACAACCCGGAGCGCTTCGCGGAGATCGCCCGCCCCTTCCTGCACGCCGCGCTCGCCGTGGCGGACCAGGACAACGAGGGCGCGGCCTCCGTACCCGCTGTGGAGCGTGCACTGAAGGTGCTGGGCGCGAGCGCGGAGACGGCGGCTTTCGCGGCGCGGAACCTGGACGCGGACCAGGACGGCAAGGTCGGCGAGAACGAGGCGGTGGCGGCGTTCGCCGCCTATTTCACGGTGATCGCCCCGGACGTGTAGCCGGTCGGTCCGGCGGCCGATCGTCCTCAATCGGCGGACGGGCCCATGAGATGCGCTCGAACGCCGGGCGGGCCTGGGGCGGAGAACCGCTCCCGCAGGCGGTACTTCAGTACCTTCCGCAGCGCCTCGTTGCGCGGCAGCGCCGCCACCACCTCCAGCTGTTCCGGCAGTTTGTGCACGGAGAGGCCCTCCGCCCGCAGGTAGCCGGTGATTTCCGGCAGGGTCAGGGGGGCGGCGCCCGCCGGCTGTTCCACGACCGCGCAGACGCGTTCGCCGCGCTCCGGGTCCGGAAGCCCGATCACCGCCACGTCCCCGACGCCCGGGTGCCGGTGCAGCAGGTCCTCTATCTCCTTGGCGGAGATGTTCTCGCCCTTGCGGATGATGATGTCCTTCAGCCGCCCGGTGAGCACCAGATGCCCGCTCGCCTCGACATGGCCGACATCGCCGGTGACCAGGAACCCGTCCGCGTCGAAGGCCGCCGCTGACGCCTCGGGGTTCAGATAGCCCTTGCAGACGGCCTCCCCGCGGAGCCGTACCTCGCCGTCCGTGCCGTACGGCAGTGGCTTGCCGTCCTCGTCGGTGATCCGTATCTCCATGCCCTCGGGCGGGCGCCCCTCCGTCTCGGCGAGGTGTTCCGTCGTGTCGTCGGGGGCGCCCATCGTGATCATGGGGACCTCGGTCATGCCGTACCCGTGGGTGAGCTGGATGCCCATCTCCCGTACCACCGCGTGGTAGATCTCCGGCGGTTTCGGCGCCCCGCCGCCCGCCAGCAGCCGCAGGGTGGGGATCAGCTTCCGGTCCGGGGCCTTGCGCTGTTCGGTCAGGAACATCGAGTAGAACGCCGTGGACCCGCCCGCGACCGTCACCCCGTGGCGCCGGTAGCCCTCCAGCGCGTCCGGCATCGCGAAGTGCTCGAAGAGGACCGCCGGGAAGCCGTACAGCAGCAGCATCACCGCATAGTCCGGCCCGCCGACGTGGGCGAACGGGAAGGACACCGAACCGATGTCGTCCGCCGACAGACGCAGCGCGTGGGCCAGGCAGGAGCCGCCCGCGATCAGGCTGCGGTCGGTGTGGAGGACCCCCTTCGGGTCGGAGGTGGTGCCCGAGGTCCAGTAGATCCAGCGCACCGCCGTCCCGTCGGCGGGTGGTGGCGGCAGTACGGACGGGTCACCGTCCGGCAGCGACGCGTACGCCTCGAAGACCAGCGGCGGGTGCTCGGCCTCCGCGGCCAGCCGGTGCGCCATCGCCGTGTGGTCGAAGCCGCGCCAGGCGCCCGGCACGGCGAAGAAGCCGGCCTTCGATTCGCGCAGCGCGAACCCCGCCTCGCGGTCCCGGTAGAACGGGATGACGGGCGACTGCACGGCCCCGATCCGGGTGAGGGCGAAGGAGAGCAGCACCGTCTCGATCCGGGTCGGCAGCTGCCAGGCGACGACGCTGCCGGGGCGCACGCCCATCCCCCACAGCCCCGCGGCGACCCGCTCGCAGCGGCTGCGCAGCTCGCCGAAGGTGAGGGTGCGGTCGTCCTGGATCAGGACGGGGCGGTCCGGGGTCAGTGCGGCCCGGCGTTCGATGAGTTCCCAGAAGGTGCCCGATGCGCCCAGGGCGTGTGCGGTCTCGTTCACTGCGTTCCCCGTTCCCTCGTAACTGACGGGTAGTCAGATCGTGCCGAGAGCGTAGAGCGCCGTGCCTTGTCGGTCCAGGGGTGCGGGGCTAACCTGTGCCGAAACTGAATCTGACGAACCATCAGATACTTTCAGTGTGCGCCGAAGGGGACACCATGACGGAACTGCCTCGGATCGTCAGCGTCGACGACCATGTGATCGAGCCGCCGCACCTCTTCTCGACCTGGCTGCCCGCCAAATACCGCGAGCGCGGCCCGCAGCCGCTCACCGCGGGCATCGGCGAGCTGGCGTACACAGGGGGCAAGTACGTCATCACGATGGACCCGGACGGGCCGCCGACCGACTGGTGGATCTACGAGGACCTCAAGTTCCCGTACAAGCGGAACATCGCCGCCGTCGGCTTCGACCGCGACGACATGACGCTGGAGGGGATCACCCGGGCCGAGATGCGGCCCGGCTGCTGGGACCCGGCCGAGCGCCTCAAGGACATGGACCTCAACCATGTCGAGGCGAGCCTCTGCTTCCCCACCTTCCCGCGCTTCTGCGGCCAGACCTTCGCCGAGGCGCACGACAAAGAAGTGGCGCTCGCCTGCGTCCGCGCCTACAACGACTGGATGGTGGAGGAGTGGTGCGGCGACAGCGGCGGCCGGCTCATCCCGCTCTGCATCATCCCGCTCTGGGACATCGACCTGGCGGTGGCGGAGGTCAAGCGGAACGCGGCGCGCGGGGTGCGGGCGGTGACCTTCTCCGAGATCCCCACCTACCTCGGGCTGCCGTCGATCCACACCGGCTACTGGGACCCGTTCTTCGCGGTCTGCCAGGAGACCGGCACGGTCGTCAACATGCACATCGGGTCCAGCTCGCAGATGCCCGCCGCCTCGCCCGACGCCCCGCCCGCCGTACAGGCCAGCCTCTCCTTCAACAACGCCATGGCCTCGATGATGGACTTCCTGTTCAGCGGGGTGCTGGTGAAGTTCCCACGGCTGAAGCTCGCCTACAGCGAGGGCCAGATGGGCTGGATCCCGTACGCCCTGGAACGCGCCGACGACGTCTGGGAGGAGCACCGGGCCTGGGGCGGGGTGCGCGATCTGATTCCCGAGCCGCCGTCCACGTACTACTACCGGCAGATGTTCTGCTGCTTCTTCCGCGACAAGCACGGCGTCGCCTCGCTCGATGTGGTGGGACGGGACAACGCCACCTTCGAGACCGACTACCCGCACGTCGACTCGACCTTCCCGCACACCAAGGAGGTCGCCCTCGACCACGTCGAGGGACTGGACGACGAGACCGTCTACAAACTGATGCGCGGAAACGCGATCCGGATGCTCGATCTGGACCTGGACAAGTAGGCGCGCGGTGGATCTCGCGTACACGGAGGCCGAGGAGGAGTTCCGGGCGCGGCTGCGCGAGTGGCTGGCCGCCGTGCTGCCGTCACTGCCCGCGAAGCCCGGCCCCGACGACTGGCCCGGGCGCCGCGCATACGACACCGCCTGGCAGCGGATGCTGTACGACGCGGGCTACGCGGGCCTGCACTGGCCCGTCGACGCGGGCGGGCGGGGCGCCACCCCGACCCAGCATCTGATCTTCCTGGAGGAGACCGAGAAGGCCGGCGCCCCGTACGTCGGCGCGAACTTCGTCGGGCTGCTGCATGCCGGGCCCACGATCGCGGCCGAGGGCACGGCCGAACAGCGGGCGCGCTGGCTGCCGCCGCTGCTGCGCGGCGACGAGATCTGGTGCCAGGGGTTCAGCGAGCCCGACGCCGGCTCGGACCTCGCCTCGCTGCGGACCCGTGCGGTGCGCGACGGCGACCACTACGTGGTGAGCGGGCAGAAGATCTGGACCTCGCATGCGGAGGTCGCCGACTGGTGCGAGCTGCTGGTGCGTACGGACCCGACGGTGCCCAGGCACCGCGGGATCAGCTGGCTGGTGATGAGGATGGACGCTCCCGGCGTCACCGTCCGCCCGCTGCGCACGCTCGCCGGGTCCACCGAATTCGCCGAAATGTTCCTCGACGAGGTGCGGGTGCCGGTCTCGCACCGCATCGGTGCGGAGAACGACGGCTGGCGGGTCACCATGGTCACCCTCTCCTTCGAACGCGGTACGGCATTCGTCGGCGAGGTCGTCGCCTGCCGCCGCACCCTGGCCGCCCTGGCGGCCGAGGCGCGGGCGAACGGCCGCTGGGACGACCCGGTCCTGCGCCGCAGGCTGGGCAGGCTGAACGCCGAATTCCGGGCGCTGTGGCGGCTCACCCAGTGGAACGTCAGCGAGGCGCAGAGCAGCGGGGGCGTCCCGGGCACCGGCGGCTCGGTCTTCAAGCTGCGCTATTCGCACGCCCGCCAGGAGCTGTACGAGGCGGCCGCCGAGGTGCTCGGCGCGGATGCGGCCGATCTGGACCGGGAGTGGGCCTTGGACCGGCTCTCCTCGCTTTCGTACACCATCGCCGCGGGCACCTCGCAGATCCAGCGGAACATCGTCGCCGAGCGGATCCTCGGCCTGCCGAAGGGGCGGTGAGCGGACTGTGGACTTCCAGCTCTCGGACGACCAGCGGGCCCTGCGGGCGGGGGTACGGGAACTCCTCGCCGGGCGCTTCGGCAGGGACCGGATGCGGGCGGCCCTCGACGGCGGCACGGGCATCGACCGGGCCCTGTGGCGGGAGCTCGGCGAGGCCGGGTTCTTCGCGCTGCGGCTGCCGGAGACGGAGGGCGGTGTCGGGCTCGGGCTGCCCGAATCGGTCCTCCTCTTCGAGGAGGCGGGGCGGTCGCTGTTGCCCGGACCGCTGATCGCCACCCATCTCGCCGCCGGTGCGGTGAAGGGGGCGGCGGAGGGCGAGACGGTGGTCGCGGTGCTGGACGCGGGGCAGCCGGTGGGGCACCTGGGGGATGCGGACGGCCTGCTCGTACTCGGGCCGGCTTCGGGTCCGGAGCCGGGGGAGGCGCGGGCCGTGACCGGCGGGGCGCTGCGGGATGTCGTACGGGAGGCCGCCAGGCCCGTACGGTCGCTCGACCCGTTCACGCCCCTGTGGCGGGTCACGGGCCCCGTCGGGCCCGGCGAGCTCCTGTCCGGCGGGGCGCGGCTGCGCGACGAGGGCGCCCTGCTCGCCGCCGCCGAACAGCTCGGCAGCGCCGCCCGTACGACCGAGATGGCCGTCCAACACGCCGGTGAACGTGAACAGTTCGGTTCGCCGATCGGGTCCTTCCAGGCAGTCAAACACCTGTGCGCCGGGATGCTGGTCCGCGCCGAGCTGGCCCGCAGCGCCGTCTATGCGGCGGCCGTGACCGCGGACCGGGCCGAGATCGCGGGCGCCAAACTGCTCGCCGACGACGCGGCGGTCCGCAACGCACGCGACTGCCTTCAAGTGCACGGCGGAATGGGCTTCACCTGGGAGGCAGACGTCCATCTGCACCTCAAGCGGGCGTGGCTGCGGTCCGGGCAGTGGCTGACGGCGGCGGCGGCCGAGGAGGCGCTCGCAGCCGACCTGTGCTGATTGCGCATGGGTTCCGTGGAGGCTTCGGACGAGCGACGGCGGGTGGATGTGGGATGCACGAGCGTGACAGGCAGGCCGCTGAGCCTCACGCTGCGGAGTTACGCAGTGGAGTCGACGGGTTCCGATGCCGGCTTGTGTCCTTTGCGTGATTCGTCACGGGGTGGAGTCGGCGCCGGGCTCAGGTACGCTCCGTTGGATGCGAGAGGTTCTGGAATCGGATGATCCGGATGTTGCCCGTGCGGCGACTCCGGTCCGGAAGAGGTGCCCTGCTCGCATTCCACGCAGAAGCGCCGGGCCTGCCCGGGAGACGACTCCCGCAGCCTCGATGCGCCTCTGTTCGACTCTCCGCAGCGCGCGTCGCACAGTATGCACCACGCGTACTCCTTCGCGCTGGAATATGCCCGAAGCGCTTGTTGCGGTGACTGTACGTCAACCATGCTGTCTCGTAAGGGAATCACGTTCCGTGACCCTGAGGAGGCGCGAGGCGATGTGTCCGCCGGTTCGGATGGTGTGAGCGGTGCAGGTGCTTCAGGTTCAGCTGGAGGTCGGGCCGGATCCCGCGGAGGTCGGGAGGGCTCGTAGATGGGCGCGATCGAGACTGGTCGGGTCCGGGATAAGAGACGACGAGCCGCTGGCCGAGACGCTCATCCTGCTGATCTCGGAGCTGGTCACCAACGCCGTCGTCCACACCGGCTGTCCGGCCGTGCTGCGCATGCTGTTCGGCGCGGCGGAAACGGCGGGGACGGCCGGGACCGTACGGGTCGAGGTGGCCGACACCAGCTGTCGTCCGCCGCAGCAGCGCCACGCGGCGGGCGAGGACACCGGCGGCCGGGGCCTGGAGCTCGTCGACGGCCTCGCGGACCGCTGGGGCTGGCAGCCGGAGGGCGCGGGTAAGCGCATCTGGTGCGAGGTCGACCGGAGCGCCCCGGTGATCCAGGTGGTGCCGGTGCATCCGGGCGTGCAGAGCGTACAAGGTGCTCATGGCGCACCGGGCGCGGCGGATGCGGACCGTGAGGCGTACGAGCCGTCACGAGTCGTTACGCATCATGGATAAAGGCTGAAGCGGTCGGTCCGGGTTGCGGTACGGCGCCGGCCCGAGCCCCTTCAGAGGACGGCGACCGGGGCGACCGGGGTGCCGGTCGCGCCGACGAACGGTTCCGCCATCGCGGAGAGCAGGAAGCTGTACCGCTTCTCTTCCGCACAGGCTGTGGACAACTTTTCCAGGTTCCAGTTCTGGCCCTGCAGCATGCCCATCTCGACCAGGTCCAGAGCATGCACCCCCAGCCACAGATCCTCGATCTCGGGCGGGAAGATCTCGAAGGTCAGGGTGTCATTGGCGACCGCCGCGACATCGCGCGCACGGAACCACTCGGGCGTCCTGATCGAGAGACCGGGCGACGGATAGGCGTACGCATGCTTGTCGCCCGCCAGATAGACCTGTATTTGCCCCGTCCGTACGAGCACGATGTCACCGGCCCTGACCCTGACCTCCGCCAGCTCCTCGGCCGCGTCCAGGTCCTCGGGGGTGACGGCATGGTCGCCGGGCAGCCTGTCCGTGCCGTGTGCGCGTGCCACATCGAGGAGCACCCCGCGCGAGACGATGTGCGGTGCCTTGTCGATCCCGCTGAACCGCGCGCCGCCGTGCGCGGTGATCGTGGCGGCCGGGCGGCCGTTGTAGATCTTTCCCGAGTGCGAGGCGTGGGTGAGGGCGTCCCAGTGGGTGGCCGTCTGCAGGCTCAGGACGGCTGTGTCGTCGCTGGTGGCGACGGTGCCGGGGCCGAAGAGTTCCTGATTGATCTGAACCATGCTGTGCAGCGGATTGATCCGCCCCGGGATCAGTCCGCTCTGGACGCCGTCCTGCTGGAGGGGGAGCGCGAGCGGGATGCGCAGTCCGGTGCGGACGGCGGCGACCGCCTCGCGTACGACCGCGTCGGTGATCAGGTTGAGCGTGCCGATCTCGTCGTCGGCGCCCCAGCGGCCCCAGTTGTTGACCCGCTTGGCGATGTCGTGGAACTCGGCCGGCAGTGACATGGAGCCTCCCGGGGCTTGTGCTCGTGGACCTGATGACCCATAAAATCTAACGGTCCGTCAGAAACCGCGGGAAGGGGCCGGACATGGGGAACTTCTTGGCAGGCAAAGTGGTCGCCGTGACGGGTGCCGGGCGCGGCATCGGGAGGGCGGTCGCACTCGCGGCGGCGGCCGAGGGGGCGAGAGTCGTCGTCAACGACTACGGCGTATCCATCGAGGGCGGCGAGCCGAGCAGCCAGATAGCGGAGTCCGTCGTCAAGGAGATCGAGGCGGCGGGCGGCGAGGCGGTGGCCGTCGCCGACGACATCTCCACGATGGCGGGCGGGCAGCGGATCGTGGACACGGCGCTCGCGCAGTACGGGCGGATCGACGGGGTTGTGTGCGTGGCCGGGATCCTGCGGGAACGGATGCTGTTCAACATGTCCGAGGAGGAGTGGGACCCGGTGGTCGCCACCCACCTCAAGGGCACCTTCACCGTCTTCCGAGCCGCGTCGGCGGTGATGCGGAAGCAGGAGGACGGCGGCACGCTGATCGGCTTCACCAGCGGCAACCATCAGGGCAGCGTCGCCCAGGCCAACTACAGCGCCGCCAAGGGCGGGATCATCTCGCTGGTACGGAGCGCGGCGCTCGGCCTGCACAAGTACGGCGTCACGGCGAACGCCGTCGCCCCGGTCGCCCGCACCCGGATGTCCGCCAATGTGCCCATGGAACTCAAGGAGATCGGCGAGCCGGAGGATGTGGCGGCGCTCGTCGTCTACCTGCTCAGCGAACGGGCCCGCAAGGAGAAGATCACCGGCCAGGTGTACACGATCGCAGGACCGAAGATCGCGGTCTGGGCCCAGCCGAGGGAGCTGCGGGCGGGGTACGCGGAGGGGGCCTGGACCCCGGAACGGATCGCGGACTTCCTGCCGGGGACGGTGGGCACGGATCCGATGCCGATGCTGGCGCAGCTGGAGGAGATGGCGGCTGCGGCGGCGGCGAAGGCGCGACCGAACGCTTGACCTCTCACCGGGGCTCCGCCCCGGACCCCGCTCCTCGATCGCCGGAGGGGCTGGATCTCGCGCCCGACCCCAAGGAGTGGATGTGGACTTCGCATTCGACGCGGCGGACGACGCCTTCCGCCAGGAGGCCCGGTCCTGGCTGGAGACCCACCTCACGCAGCCCTGCGCCACCGAGGGCGGCCGTGCCTGGGAGCAGGAGCTGGGCCGGGCCGGCTGGATCGGCCTCGGCTGGGACAACCGCGGCGCCGGCCACGGCAACCGGCACGCAAGCCTCACCCAGCAGGTCGTCTGGGCCGAGGAGTACGCCCGCGTCTGCGCCCCCGCCCGGGCCGGCCACATCGGCGAGAATCTCCTCGCCCCGACCCTGATCGCCTACGGCACGCAGGCGCAGAAACAGCGTTTCCTGCCCGCCGTGGCACGCGGCGACGAGCTGTGGTGCCAGGGATACAGCGAGCCGGGTGCCGGATCGGACCTCGCCGGGGTGCGGACGGCCGCCGTACCCGACAAGGGCCGCGGCGGCCACCTCGTCACCGGGCAGAAGATCTGGACGTCGCTCGCGAGGGATGCCGACTGGTGCTTCGTCCTGGCCCGTACGGAGCCCGGCTCCAGCCGCCATCACGGCCTGTCGTTCCTGCTGGTGCCGATGGACCAGCCGGGCCGGATCGAGGTGCGGCCGATCCGTCAGATGTCGGGTGCCAGCGAGTTCAACGAGGTCTTCTTCGACGGGGCGCACGCGCAGGAGTGTGTCGGCGGCGAGGGCAACGGCTGGGCGGTCGCCATGGGGCTGCTGGCCCTGGAACGCGGCGTCTCCACACTCGTGCAGCAGATCGGGTTCGCCGCCGAACTCGACCGGGTGGTCCGCGCCGCCGTCGACGGCGGCGCCGTCACCGACGCGGTACTGCGCGAGCGCCTCGTGAGGCAGTGGGCGGAGCTGCAGACCATGCGCTGGAACGCCCTGCGCACCCTGGGCTCCACGGGCGACCCCGGCGCACCCAGCGTGGCGAAACTGCTCTGGGGCGGCTGGCACAAGCGCCTCGGCGAGCTGGCCGTGGAGATCAGGGGCGCGGCCGGTGCCGTCGGCCCGGACGACTGGTCGGCGCAGACACCGTACGAACTCGACGAGGCACAGCGCCTGTTCCTGTTCACCCGGTCCGACACCATCTACGGCGGCTCGGACGAGATCCAGCGGAACATCATCGCCGAGCGGGTGCTCGGCCTACCGAAGGAGCCGAGATGAGAGGCGTCGTCTTCGACGGCAAGCGGACCGAGGTCGTCGACGATCTGGAGATACGCGACCCGGGCCCCGGTGAGGTACTGGTGGCGGTGGCCGCGGCCGGGCTGTGCCACAGCGATCTGTCGGTGATCGACGGGACGATTCCGTTCCCGTCGCCGGTGGTGCTCGGGCACGAGGGCGCGGGCGTGGTGGAGGCCGTCGGTGCGGGCGTCGGCCATGTGGCGCCCGGCGACCATGTGTCGCTGTCCACGCTGGCCAACTGCGGGGCGTGCGCCCAGTGCGACCGGGGCCGGCCGACGATGTGCCGCAAGGCGATCGGGATGCCGGGACAGCCGTTCTCGCGGCGCGGGAAACCGCTGTACCAGTTCGCGTCCAACTCGGCCTTCGCCGAACGGACCCTGGTCAAGGCCGTGCAGGCGGTGAAGATCCCCGCCGATCTGCCGCTCACCTCGGCGGCCCTGATCGGCTGCGGGGTGCTGACGGGAGTCGGAGCCGTACTCAACCGGGCGAAAGTCGACCGGGGCGACACGGTCGTGGTGATCGGCACCGGCGGCATCGGACTCAATGTGATCCAGGGCGCCCGGATCGCGGGCGCCCTGACGATCGTCGCTGTCGATGCCAACCCGGCGAAGGAGGCGGTGGCGCGGCAGTTCGGCGCGACGCACTTCCTGACGTCGGCAGAGGGCGTACGGGAGATCCTGCCGAGCGGCGCCGACCACGCCTTCGAGTGCGTGGGCCGGACGGAACTGATCCGTACCGCGATCGATCTGCTGGACCGGCACGGCCAGGCGGTCCTGCTGGGCGTCCCCGCGGCGACGGCGGAGGCGTCGTTCCTCGTCTCGTCGATGTTCCTGGACAAGTCGATCCTGGGCTGCCGGTACGGCTCCTCGCGCCCGCAGCGGGACATCGCGCTCTACGCGGACCTGTACCGGGAGGGCAGGCTGCTCCTGGACGAACTCGTCACCGAGACCTATGCGGTGGAGGACTTCGCCAAGGCGGCGGACGACGCGCACCACGGCCGGGTGGCACGGGGGGTGCTGGTGTTCTAGGCCCTGCGAAGGTCTTGTGGGGCCGGCGTCTTCCCGGACCGGCGAATCCCGGGTCCTCCGCCAGGCCCTCCTGTCCGGATCGCGCCGGGGCTGCATGCCGCCCCGGCGCCTCGCCCGGCCGCGTTGCCGTCGGTCAGTCGCCGAAGGCGCTGCTGTCGCGCGGGGTGACGCCGGGCCGCGTGTTCACGGACCACATGTGGGTGCACTGCGGACACTGGAGGTGAACGACCGGTCCGTTGTTGGATATCAGATAGCGCCAGTGCTCACGGCAGGTACGGAGGCCGGCGCAGTTCTCGCAATGACGGGCGTCGTCGCAGACGGGGCAGGGCATCCAGGCGCGGCGGGCCACGTCCGCCTGCGGATCAATCGGCAGTCGCACGGCCCGGCCCCCTTCCCGGCAGGACGCCGGTCGCCACCAGCAGGTCGTAGGTGCGCTGCTGTTCGGCGTCCAGGCCCGAGTAGAGGAGCGCGTACGCCTCGTCCTCGCCCTGGAGGGCGGCGACCGGGTCCCAGTCGGGCCCGAGTGCGGCCACGACCTCGACCCGGCGCCGAGCTTCCTCGAACGTCAGATCGATCGTGAAGGGTATGAGGCTGTCTGGATTTCCCTTTTTCATGGCGAAACTTCCGAAGTACCGGTGGAACTCCACATGCCTATCAGGCGGAAGCGGCGGCAGGGAAGGGTGACCTAAGTCGCTCCGAGGCGAAGCGGCTCCGGGCCTCTGAGGGAGGAACCCTCGGATCGGTCGGCAGAAGTGGGTCGTTGCCGGCACCGGGGCCCCGACGGTGGACGCGGTCCACGGGCGGCACTGTGACGTACTTCATGGGGTTGTCCGGGGCGTCGGGCGGGGTGATCCGGGTGATGCGGAGGGGGAACGGCCGGAGCGCCCGGTCAGGGCCTCCCCGCGCGGAATGTGCGCCGGTACACCGTGGGGGACACCCCCAGCGCCGCCTGCAGATGCTGCCGCAGCGAAGTGGGTGTCCCGAAGCCCGCGTCCCTCGCCACCTGGTCGATCGACAGGTCCGTCGACTCCAGCAGCTGCCGGGCCCGTTCGACCCGCTGCCGGGTCAGCCACTGGACGGGGCTGACCCCGACCTCCTCCCGGAACCGGCGGGTGAACGTCCGTACGCTCATCGACTCCTGCTGTGCCATGTCGCGCAGCAGGATCGGGCGCTCCAGCCGGCCGAGCGCCCAGGTGCGCGCGGAGGTGGTGGTCGCGAACTGCGCGTCGGGCACGGGGCGTTGGATGTACTGCGCCTGCCCGCCGTCCCGGTGCGGGGGCACCACCGTGCGGCGGGCGACATCATTGGCGACGGCGGTGCCGTGGTCGCGGCGCACGATGTGCAGGCAGAGATCGATTCCGGCGGCGACCCCGGCGGAGGTCAGGACGTCCCCGTCGTCGATGAACAGGACGTCGGGGTCGACCCGGATCTCGGGGAAGAGCTGCTGGAAGTGGTCGGCGGACGACCAGTGGGTGGTGGCGGGGCGTCCGTCGAGATATCCGGCAGCGGCCAGCACATAGCTGCCCGTGCAGATGGAGACCATGCGGGTGCCGGGCCTGATGTGCGCGAACGCGGCGGCGAGCTCGTCGGTGAGCCTGCCCTCCGTGTAGACGGGGCCGAGTTCGTAACTGGCGGGGATCACGACGGTGTCGGCGGTGGCCAGGGTCTCGGGGCCGCGTTCGACGGTGATCGTGAAGTCCGCGTCGGTGCGGACCGGGCCCGGCGGGCGCACGGAACAGGTCACGACTTCATAGAGATTGTGGCCCCTGTTGTGCGGCTCGGAACCGCGCGAAAGGCCGAAAATCCTTTGGGGGATGCCCAGTTCGAAGGGAAGCAGCCCGTCGAGGGCCAGGACGGCGATTCGGTGCGGCATCGGCGGACTCCCTTCACCCCTAGCTGGTATAGACCTTAAGCTGATACATGTCACTGCTGTGAAGGAAAAGTCAGCAGAGCGCGTGCGCATTCCCGCCGCGGACCGCGAGGGCGCGCCGCCCCTTTCGCCTCGTTCGTCGAGCATGGGGCCGATGGGCGACGGGCTCGGTGACGGCCTGGGTGTCGGCCGGCCGGCCGAGCTCTGGAACCGTAACTTCCGGCTCTTCTTCGTCGCCCGTACCGCCGCGCTCTTCGGCGACGGAATGATCCCGGTGGCGCTCACCGCGGGCCTGCTGGGGGCGGGCCGGCCGCACTCGTCGGTGGGGTTCGCGCTGGCGGCCTGGATGGGCCCGCTGGCGCTCTTCGTGCTCTTCGGCGGTGTACTGGCGGACCGGTTCACCCCGCGCCGGATGATGATCATCGCGGATGCGTTGCGGCTGGTCGGGGCCTCGGTGCTGGCGGTCTCCTTCGCCATGGGGAACCCGCCGCTGTGGGCGGTGTACGCGCTCAGCGCGGTGGCCGGTGTGGGCGCCGCGCTCTTCCAGCCGGGCGTCGCATCGACCGTGCCCCGGGTGTCCTCGGACGTGCAGCGCGCCAATGCGGTGCTCCGGGTCTCCGAGGCGCTGATGACCATGGCGGGCCCGGCCTTCGCGGGCATGCTCGTCGGACTGGCCAGCGCAGGGGCGGTCTACGTGGCGAACGCGTCGACATTCCTGGTCTCCGGCCTCTGCCTGTTCCTGCTGCGACTCGCCCCGGCCCCGTCGGACGCCGCGCAGCGTGGCACCTTCGTCGCCGAACTGGTCGACGGATGGCGGGAGTTCCGGGCGCGCAGCTGGCTGTGGGGGGTGATCGCGATCTGGACGGTCTACGGCTTCACGGTGCTCGGCCCGATGCTGCCGCTCACCGCGGTCGAGGTGACCGAGGCGCACGGCTCGGGGGCGTACGGCGTGATGATGGCGGTGAACGGCGCGGGCAGCGTCGTCGGCGGTCTGCTCGCCCTGCGCCTGAGGCCGCGCCGCCCGCTCGCGGCGGGGGCCGTCGCGCTGACCGCGGTCTGTGTGAACCTGGTGGTGCTGGGCCTCGGGCTGCCGGTGGCCGCGCTGGGGGCGGGGCAGTTCGTGGCGGGTGCGGCGTTCGCGTTCTGGCTGGTGATGTGGTCGACGACGGTGCAGACCCATGTCCCGCCTCAGGCGCTGAACCGCCTGCACGCGTACGACGTGGCGGGCTCCCTGCTGATGCTGGCGGCGGGCCGGGCGCTGGCGGGACCGGTCGCGGACCGGCTGGGCGCACCGCAGGTGCTGCTGGCCGGAGCGGTGATCAACCTGATGGTGGTGGCGGTACTGCTGGTGGCCCGGCCGATCCGGCGGCTGGAGCGGATCGGGTGACCGGTCACGACGGATGGGCGGGGGCGGATGGGAGGGGATCGGGTGAGCGGGGATCGGGTGAGGGAGGATCGGGGAAGTGGGGACGCGTCGGTGGTGGGCGGGTCCGGGCCGGTTCGGACGGCGGTGCGCGCACGTGCGGTCGCGGCCGGGGCGGCGGCGCTGACCGTTGCCGCCGGACTCGGGGTCAGGGCGTTCATGGGCGGCGACGTCGCCAAGTACGCCGGGGACGCGCTCTACACCGTGCTGATCTGCGCCCTGGTCGCCGTGATCGCACCCCGCGCCCGGCCGGTCGTCAAGGCCGGGGCGGCGCTCGCGTTCAGCTGGTCGGTCGAGCTGCTGCAACTGACCGGGGTGCCCGCGGAGTTCTCCCGGCACAGCGCGGTGGCGCGGCTGGTGTTCGGCTCGACCTTTAACGCGCCCGATCTGTTCTGGTACGTGGTGGGGGCGGGGTTCGCCTGGGCGGCCCTGGCTTCGGCCTCGGCTACTTCGGCCGGTTCGCCCGGTCGCGATCCTCGGACTTCTGCATCTCGATGACCTGGAAGACATGGGCACTGGTCTGCCTGCGCACACTGCCGCCGACGAGCAGCGCCGCACCGAGGACGGACAAGGGGGCGGAGATCCCCAGAACGGCCAGCTGCTTCGGCAACTCGGTGACCACCTTGCACTGCGTGGAGATCCGGTAGCAGTACAGGTCCTGCTGGTCCACCAGCAGGAAGCCCAGCCAGATCCACAGGGCGCAGGCGACGAGCAGCAGCACGGCGCCCCAGGTCTGCATCAGTGCGGAGCGGTGGTGGAACTGCTGGCGTGCTGCCCACTGCATGAGACCCCCCGGTTCGGTACGCAGTCGAAGGGGCGGACGCACCGCCCGCCGACCGACAGGTGATCGTACGCGCCTACGAGCCCGTTCGGGCCGGAAGGCGTAGGTCGCCATGGCCCGATTCCTGCGAAGCGTGTCCCTCCGGCCACTCGTGAGAGTGCGCGCCATGACCCGATGCTGAGTGACGTGACCCAGACAACCGAAAGCGCCGCCCGGGACGACGACCGGCAGGCCACCTCCGCAGCCCCCGACGGGCGCTCCCGCCGGCGCATTCACCGTGCCTGGATCGTCGCCGTCGTCACCTTCGTGACGATCATCGGCGGCGCCGCCTTCAACTCCCTGCCCGGCCTCCTCATCGACCCGCTCCACACGGAATTCGGCTGGTCACGCGGGGAGATCGGACTCGCCGTCTCCATCGACATGGCGCTGTACGGGCTCACCGCGCCGTTCGCCGCCGCGCTGATGGACCGCTTCGGCATCCGCCGGGTCGTCGTCGTGGCCCTTTCCGCGGTGGCGGCCGGGGCCCTGGCCAGCGTCTGGATGACGGCCTCCTGGCAGCTGATGATCTACTGGGGGCTGCTCGTCGGCCTCGGCACCGGCTCGATGGCGCTGGCCTTCTCGGCAACGGTCACCAACCGCTGGTTCGTGGCCCGACGCGGCCTGGTCACCGGCATCCTCACCGCGGCCGGCGCCTCCGGCCAACTGGTCTTCCTGCCGCTGTGCGCCTGGATCGTCGAGGAGCACGGCTGGCGCCCGGCCTCGGTGACCGTGGCCCTCGCCGCCCTGGTCGTCGTCCCGTTCGTCTGGCTCCTGATGCGCGACCACCCGGCGGATGTGGGCCTCGCCCCCTACGGCGGCACCTACGTGGAGAAGCCGGCACCCGCACGCGGGGCGGCGAGGCGCACCGTACGCGTCCTGTTCGACGCCGCCCGCACCGGGCCGTTCTGGCTGCTGGCCGGTACGTTCGCGATCTGCGGGGCCTCGACCAACGGCCTGATCCGTACACACTTCGTGCCGTCGGCCCACGACCACGGCATGCCCATCACCGCCGCGGCCTCGCTGCTCGCTGTCATCGGGGTCTTCGACATCATCGGCACGGTCTTCTCCGGCTGGCTCACCGACCGTTTCGACGCCCGCCGGCTCCTCGCCGTCTACTACGCGTTGCGCGGCGTCTCGTTGCTCTTCCTGCCGATGCTGATGGCGCCGACGGTGCATCCGCCGATGGTGTTCTTCATCGTCTTCTACGGTCTGGACTGGGTCGCCACCGTCCCGCCGACGCTGGCCCTGTGCCGCGAGCAGTACGGCGAGGACAGCGCCATCGTCTTCGGCTGGGTCCTCGCCTCCCACCAGGTGGGCGCGGCACTGGTGGCATTCCTGGGCGGTGTGGCGCGTGATGTGTTCGGCTCGTACGACATGGTCTGGTACGCGTCGGGGGCGCTGTGCGCGATGGCGGCCCTGATGGCGCTGGTGATCCGGCGGGTCCGGGAGCCGTCGGGCGTCGCCGCCGGACTCGGCTGACGGTGCCGGAGGCGGACGGGCGCCGACCGGTCTCAGGCGGAGAGGTTCTCGGCGACCGTCAGGAAGACGTGGAGGTTCGCGATGTCGCTGACCGCGACGCTGCACCAGGGGCCGGATCCGCCGGTCCTCATGACGTGCACCCTGCCCGCCCCGACCCGTATCTCCTGGACGTCGGACCAGGGGAGGTGGCCGTTCCTGGTGGTGGCCATGCCGGTGCGGGAGAGCGAGAAGTCACCGAAGTTGACCCTCTGGCCTTCCAGGATCGATTCCAGGACCGTCGGTCCCTGGGCACGGAGGATGGCCCCCTGCATATGAGGTCCCCAGGTTTGGGGGCCTTCGTAGAAATCTGTGATCGTCGCGTTGACGCGGCCCGGGGCCACCGCGGAGTAGACGTGGGTGATGGGGCCGGGGACACCGTTGATGATCTTCTGGCTGATGTTCTGGTAGAGCCGCACGGAGTCCCAGCGGATGGCGACCATGCCGTCGCCGGACTGCGGGTGCGCAATCATTCCGTGCTCGAACAGGTGGAGACGCTTGGCGGCCTGCTTTCTGCTGAAGTTCGGATACCTGCGCAGCCACCAGAAGAACAGCAGGCCGGGGATCACGAAGATTGCCAAGAGGTGGACGATCGTGAAGATGTAGAGGGCGAAGATCGGTTTGCCCAGGCGCTTGGGAATGAACGCGCCTTCCAGTGCGCCGAGTTGATGACGGGCGGCCAGTTCGGCGGCCTCGGGCGACAGGGCGGTCGGTGCTGCTGCCATGAATCTCTCCTTCGCGTTCGCGCCGGAACGACCGGTGTGTCGGGTCATCGCCGGGTCCGCGCGATCAGCTGGGCGAGGAGGCGGGTGCGGGGGATCATCTGCCCGATCGCGACGTGCTCGGTGTCCGCGTGGGCTCCGCTGCCGACCGCACCCAGGCCGTCCAGCGTCGGGCAGCCCGTGCCCGCGATGTAGTTGCCGTCGGATGCGCCGCCCACGGCGACTCCCCGCAGCGGCTCCTGTCCCAGCTCGGAGGCGATCGCGCAGGCGAGGGCGAACAGTTCGGCGGAGGACTCCGGTTCCATCGGGGGCCGTCTTCTGCCGCCCAGTACCCTCAGCCGCGCTCCGGGCGTCCGGGCGGTCAGCCCGTGCATGAGGGCGTCGATCCGGTCCTGCGCCGCCAGGGTCGGTACGCGCACGTCCACCGACACCTTCGCCAGCGCGGGCACCGTGTTGAGGGTGCTGCCGGCCGACAGCAGGGTGGGCGTGACGGTCGGGGCTCCCAGTTCGGAACCGGTGGTGCCCAGCGAGGCCGCGAGGCCGGCGACGGCCAGGACCTGGTGGGCGGCCTCGATCGCGGCGTTGACCCCCTTCTCCGGTTCCAGACCGGCATGAGCGGCCCGGCCCTGCACCACGACCTCATAGCGTGAGGTGCCCTTGCGGGCGGTCTTCAGGGCGCCCTCCGCGTTCGCGGACGCCTCCAGTACGAAGGCCGCCGCACAACCGCGCGCGGATTCCTCGATCATTGCCCGGGAGGTCGGGGAGCCGATTTCCTCGTCCCCGTTGACCAGCACGCACACGCCGTCGGGGGACGGCAGGGAGGCCAGCGCGTGGAACATCTGCACCAGCCCGGCCTTCATGTCCAGGACACCGGGGCCCCGGGCGATCCCGTCGGACACCGACCAGGGATGCGTTTCCAGCGAACCCATGGGCCACACCGTGTCGTGGTGTCCCACCAGCAGCACACGCGGTGTTCCGAAGGTCCACCGCAGATGGGGCACCCCGTCGATCACGATCGTCTCCGGTGCCGGGCCCAACAGCCTCTCGCCCAGGGCGCCGACGGCCTCAGCGCTACGGGCCAGCGCCGCGTGGTCGGCCGAGAAGGATTCGCAGACCACGAGCTCCTCCAGATCGGCCAGCATCGCCGGCAACGCGAGCGCGGCTCGCGCGGTCACCGGCCCCGCCCCGCACAGGCCTTTATCGGTAATGACACGTTTCCTCCTCGGAGTTGATGCCGCAGAAGCCGCGGGGCGGCGGTGCTGTCCGGCCCCGTCCCGCAAGCGCGACCACGCGATTGACGCTAGGGCGGGACAAGGCATTCCACCAGCGACTAGATTGCATGCGAGCCATGCTTGGGGGGAATGTGTTCGAGATCGACGCACTGCGTCTGCTGGTGACGGTGGCCGAGACCGGATCGTTCACGCAGGCCGCGGCCCGGCTCGACTACACGCAGTCCGCGGTGTCCCGGCGCATCGCCTCGTTGGAGAAGCAGGCGGGCGGGCCGCTGTTCGAACGGCTCGCCCGGGGCGTACGGCTGAACCCTGCCGGGCATGCGCTGCACCGTCACGCCGTGGAGGTGCTCGACCGTCTGTCGAGGGCGGAGCACGAACTGACCGTGATCCATGCGGGGCATGGCGGGACGCTGCGCGTGGGGGCGTTCGCCACCGCCAACATCTCCCTGGTGCCCGCCGCTCTGCGGGCGTTTGTGCAGTCCAGACCGGATGTCGAGGTCATCGCAGCCGAGGGTCGCAGCGGTGCGCTGATGCAACGCCTCGCGGAGGGAGCGCTCGACCTCGCCGTGGTCAGCGACTACCCGTCCGGCCTGCCCTCGGCCGACGGTGTCACCACGGAGACTCTGCTGGTGGACGAGCTGCTCGTCGCTCTTCCGCGCAGCCATCGCCTGGCCGGATCCGGGGCGATCGATCTGCGTGAACTGCGCAATGAGGCCTGGCTCCAGGACGCGCCTGCGGACCGGCCCATGATGCTCGCCGAGATTTGCGCACGGGCCGGCTTCAGGCCGAGAAAGACCATCCGGATCGCGGAGTGGACCGGGAAGTTCGGCTATGTGGCCGCCGGGCTGGGGGTCGCGCTGGTCCCCTCGCTGGCCTCGTGGGCGGTCCCGGCCGAACTCTCCCTCTGCCGGCTCGGCGACCTCGCCCCGCGCCGGACCGTACATGTCGCGTTGCCCGCAGCCCCGCTTCCGGCGGCACTGAAACTGCGGGATCTGCTGCGCGACGCCGTCGGCTGAACCGCCGTCCGCCGGGCACGATCGGGGCCGTGGTGCGTGTTCACCCGCCGGTCCGGGCCGGGGTCGCGGTGAACGCTCACCCGCCGAGCGGCCCGAACCGCCCGAACACCCCCCGGTGGAAGAGCAGCGGACCGTCCCCGTCCGCCGCCCCCAGCGCCTCCACCCTGCCCACCACGATCAGATGGTCGCCCCCCGTGTGGACGGCCTGGATGCGGCAGTCGATCCAGGCCGGTACGGAGTCCAGCAGCGGCGACCCGGTCGCGGGGGCCGCCTCGTACGCCACCCCGGCGAACTTGTCGGCCCCGCTCACCGCGAAGCTCCGGCACAGCGCACCCTGGTCCGCGCCCAGGATGTTGACGCAGAAGGCCCCGGCGCGGGCGATGCGCGGCCAGGTCGTCGACGTACGGGCGACCATGAAGGTGACCAGCGGCGGGTCGAGCGAGAGCGACGCGAACGACTGGCAGGCGAAGCCCGCCGGTCCCTCCGCGTCGTCCGGGTCGTGCGCGGTGACGATGGTGACCCCGCTCGCGAAGTGCCCCAGTACGCGGCGGAATTCGGCGGGGTCGACCGGCAGCCGCTCGTCGTCCGCGACGGCCCGCAGATCCGGGGGCGGCAGCGGATCGACCGGCGCCGGCCCTGCGGTGGTGGCGGCGCCGACGGACCTGAGGTACCGGACGGCGGTGGCGGCCATGCCTGCGTGTCCCATCACGTCTTCCATTGAAACTGACGTAGCGTCAGATCGGAAGGGTTGGGGCGAAGGCGGTTCGTGCACCGAGCCGCTGCCACGCCGTGGAACCGGTGCTGGTCCAGGTCAACCCCGCGACGCCGACGGTTGGCGGATCGGCGGTACGTCGGACCGGCCCGAACTCAACCGGGAGTACGGCGATCTCGACTCGCCGGACTGGTACATGCTCAGCCGGTGACCGGCCCCCGAGCCCGCCCGAACCGGTGCCGGGATCGGGGCGAGCGTCGGCGGTCAGCTTCTGGCGGCGTACGTCACGAAATCGGTCCAGGTCTCGGGGGTTACGGCGAACCTGGGGCCCTGCGCGTTCTTCGAGTCGCGGACGTGGATCGAGCTGGGAGTGGTCGCGACTTCGACGCAGTCGTTGGGGTTGCTGCTGTCGCTGTAGCTGCTCTTGAACCACGCCAGCTCGGAGCCGTACCCAGCGGAGGTCTTCCGGATCATGTCTCTCCCAGCGCTCGCTCGATGAAGGCCAGCGACTCCCGTGCGCTGAGAGCCTCCGCCCGGATGATGCCATAGCGGAGTTCAAGGATCCGTAGCTGCCTCGGGCTGGAGACGGGACGACCGCCGAACTCGTCATCAGAACGCCCGACTGCCGTGCCGTCCTCGAACTTCAGCATCTGGATCCGCCCGCCTGTCCCAGGGTGATCCCAGTAGGCGGTCGGCATCACCTGAATTTCGACGTTGCGCAACTGCCCTACCTCCAGGAGGTGTTCCAGTTGCCTGCGTAGCACCATCTTGCCTCCAGTGGGGCGGCTGAGTGTCGCCTCTTCCTGGATAAAGCTCAGCTCGGGGGCCGGCGAGCGGTCGAAGATGGAGCGCCGGGCCATGCGGCCTGCGACACCACGCTCCACCTCGTCGTCCGACAGGGCCGGACGCCTCGTCCTCAGCAACGCCCGAGCGTGCTCCTCCGTTTGAAGGAGGCCGTGCAGGTTGTGGCTCCCGTACGACAGCAGCTCGACTGCCCGCGCCTCCATCCGCGCCAGATCCCGAATCTTCTTCGGGTACCGGACCTCCGCCACGTCCTTCTTCATCGCGGCGATCAGCCCACCCGCCCCCAGCACCTCGTCCGCCCTGTCCAGATACTCCTGGCGCGGAATCGGTTTCCCGGCCTCGACCTTGTAGACCTGGTCCTCCCCGTACCCGATCGCCACACCGAAATCGGCCGCCCGCATGCCGACCGCCTCACGACGCAGCCTCAGCTGCCGCCCCACCGTGGCGACGACCGCCGCCCCCGACTCGTCGTCGGGGTCGACGTCCCAACCGGGCTCGTCCGCCTCGCCCCCGGGCCGTTCCGTACTGTTCGCATCCACTCGCATCCGCGCCACCTCCGACGTGCCGTCACACCTCGACGCCCTCTACCCGCACGCCCCCTCCGGACAGCGCGGACAGCTCCGGACAACCGCTGGACAGTCACCGTACGCATCCAGTCGATCACTGGTCAGCGTATGCGTGCCCGGCCACGCTGAGTGACGTGAAACAAGAAATTACCCTCCCTCAACCCCCTGCCCCCAGCCGCACGTTCACCGTGTTGCTCTCGCCCACCCGCCGGGGAGCCAGGCTGGCCCGGCTGCTCACCGCCGCGTATCTGGGCGAGTGGGGGATCCCTTCGGAGTCGGCCGTGCAGATCGTCGCCGAACTGGCCGCCAATGCCATGGTGCACGGCCGCGTACCGGGCAGGGACTTCCGGCTCGACCTCACGATCCACGACGGCGGCGCGCTTCTGCGGATCGAGGTGAGCGACGCCCGTGGCGAGCGCCTTCCGCCCGGTCCGGGCGGCACGGCCGTCCCGGATGACGACTGCGAGTCCGGGCGCGGCCTGCTGATTGTCGAGGCGTTCGCCGACCGTTGGGGCGTCAGCCCCGGTCCCGTCCCCCGCAAGACCGTCTGGGCCGAGCTCGACCTCATGCCGTGACCGCCGCCGCCGGGTCGCGGATATCCACGATCCGGTGGTCCGCGACGCGGCGCCGTGGGACATCAAAAGCCTTGAACACCTTGGGCAATGAACCTTCCCGAACCCACCCCACCTGCCGTCACCCACACGGGTGAGATCGTCCAACTGAGCTGGATTTCGGCCCGGTTGGCTGGCATATGCTCGCCGCGACAAACAACCCCAGACATGCGACGGCCCCCGGCCGGGACTGGCATCCCGATCGAGGGCCTGACCAACGAGGAAGAGAACCCTTCCCGATGGATACCCAGCAGATTAGCGCGCCCTCGCGCGCCTCGTCCGGTGTCGTGCACGACAACTCCCGGCACACCAGCCGTTTCACGGTCGTGGGCAACCACCTCACCCAGCACCGCGAGCTCTCCCTCACCGCGATCGGGCTCGCCGCGCACATCCAGTCCATGCCCGCCGGGGCAGGGATCGGCATCAAGGACCTCGCCGGCCGCTTCCCGGAGAGCGAGGCCCGGATCGCCGCAGCGTTACGCGAACTCGAAGCCCACGGCTACCTTCGACGCACCCGGACGCGCCTGTCCAACGGCCGGATCGTCACCCGCACGGTCTCCTGCAACCAGCCTGCCGACCGGCGGCTCACGGACGCTCTGCCGGGCGGTGACTGTCCGCCGCGCCCGCAGCGTACGGACCGTCCGCCCACGCCTTCCAGGCCCTGCATGACGCCCGACCCCGATGACACGCGCCCTGCAAGGCCCCGGGTCCACACAGTGCCCGCACCATGCCGCGAGCCCGCGCCTGCACCACGCCGCGAGCGCGCCCCACGTAGCCGACCCGCGCCCCTGCTCGTACCGAAGCCGGCCTTCCCCGCCGCGTCCCTCCTCCGGACCGCAGCCGACCTGCTCGCCGGGCTGCACCACCAGGACCCGCGCCTGCTGCTCTCCGCGCAGGACGTGGATGTCCTGGCCCCGGGGGTCGCCGCATGGCTGGAGCGCGAGGTGGGCCCCGCCGCCGTACAGCACGCCCTGACCAGCGACCTCCCGCCCGAAGGGATGCGCCGCCCCGCCGGTCTCCTGGCCCACCGACTCACCGCCCGGCTTCCGCCACCGCCCCCGTTCCTGCCCCCGGCCACGCTCCCGCCCAGGCCGATCCCGCTGCAGAACTGCGAGGGCTGCGACCGGGCATTCCGCGCGGCGGAGCCAGGAGAGTGCCCCGACTGCCGGACCAACTCCCATCCGACTGTTCAAGAGCTCTAGGAAAACCACATGGTCAGCTCGTCCCACGAGGCGATGCACCGCATCTTCCAGGAGTACCCGGGCCTGTTCTCCCGCGTCTCCGAGGTGCTGGGGGTTGAGATCGGCTCACCCGCCTCAGCCACCGTCATGCCCACCGACCTCACCGAGAACCGGCCCCTCGAACGCCGTGTCGACACCCTGCTGCGCATCGACATGGAGGACGACCGGTCCTACCTCCTGGCGATCGAGGCCCAGGGCAAGAAGGACCCGGACAAGCCGGCGAGCTGGATGTACTACCTGTCGTACCTTCAGGCGAAGTACAAACTGCCGCCCATGCTGCTGGTCGTCTGCCAGGACCGGGCCACCGCCGAATGGGCCGCGCGCCCGTTCCCCGTCGGCCACCCGCAATCGCCCGTGCTCACCCTGCAAGCCCTCGTCGCGGGCCCGCACAACATGCCGGTGATCACGGATGTGGCCCAGGCCCGCAAGGACCTGGCATTAGCCACGCTGGCCGCGATCACACACGCAGGCGATCCGGACATCGGTGCCATACTCAAAACGCTGTCGACCGCTCTGCGCGACGCACCGGAAACCATCGCCGACCCCATCGTCGAACTCACCGCACAGGGCCTGGGCAATCGCCCGGCCGCACAACAGTGGAGGAACCTGGTGGCCGTGGACCTCTCTTTCTACAAGTCACCCCTCTCGGAAGAAATCCGGGACGAGGGCCGAGCGGAAGGCCGAGCGGAAGGCCGTGCGGAAGGCCGTGCGGAGGGCCGTGCGGAAGGCCGTGCAGAGGGCGTCGCGAAGAGCATTCTGCTCCTCCTCGCCCAGGTCGGCATCGAGGTACCCGATGAGGCCCACGAACGCATCATGGGCTGCACCGACGTCGACACCTTGAGTCGCTGGCTCTTGCGTGTTCCTACTGCGACATCCGTCGAGGACGTCTTCACCGAGAAGTAGGCGGACTGCGGCCGGGGCCCGCCGACCGGTGAGTCCCGGCCGCACAACAGTGGAGGAACCTGGTGGCCGTGGACCTTTCTTTCTACAAGTCACCGCTCTCGGAAGAAATCCGGGACGAGGGCCGTGCGGAAGGCCGTGCGGAAGGCCGTGCGGAAGGCCGTGCGGAAGGCCGTGCAGAGGGCGTCGCGAAGAGCATCCTGCTCCTCCTCGCCCAGGCCGGTATCGACGTACCCGACGAGGCCCGCGAACGCATCAGAGGCTGCACGGACCTCGACACCTTGAGCTGTTGGCTCCTGCGCGCCCCCACTGCCGCAACCGTCGAGGACGTCTTCGCAGTGGGGTAGCCGCAGCCGGCGGGGAGGAGCGCACCGGCACCTCTCCGGCGGTAGGGCGTAGCGGGAGGACAGGGGGACAGACGCCAGAGGGCTTCGGGTGGAGGCAGCACCTTCAACCGGCGTCGCGACCGTCCGGAGGAGCCTTGCCCGGCGCGGGACCCTGTGCCGCTTCCGACGCCTGACTCTCAACCGGGTTGCTTGGCCATGACGACCAGACCCGGCCCGCTTTGCTCATCTGCAGGGAGCCGAAGTTCGGCGACCGGGCGCAGTCCAGCCTGCTCGATCAGGTCCACGAGTTGTTCCGGCCGCCATTTGTGTGTCGTCCAACGAACGGGTACACCTCCGTAGGCCTCGGTGCGCACCGCGTCTTCGTCGCCGACGTGTGTTGCGGTGATGAAGTGTCCGCCTGGCTTCAGGGCGCGCGCGAACAGGGCGAGGACCTGAGGAAGGACGTCACGGGGGAGGTTGAACAGTGACCACCACCCGAGCACGCCGCCGAGGGACGCTTCACCAAGGTCGAGGTCGGTGGCAGAGGCGACGCTGAAGCGGCATTGCGGATGAAGACGGCGCGCGTTCTCGATCATGCGGGGGGAGAGATCGACCCCGGACACGTCGAGGCCGCGTTCGGCAAGGTAGGCGGTCACCGTTCCGGGTCCGCAGCCGACGTCGAGGACAGGCCCAAGCTCGCTCACGGTGTCAGCGAAGGCGTCGCATCCGCAGCGGCTGACCGGCCCGCCGGCCGGGAAACAGCCAGGGCTCAAGAAGGCCCAGACCGAAGGGTCTCCGGCCTGAGCCTTCTGCGCTTGCTGGAGGATAGATGACCCTCCCGAGGGTTACTTCACGTCGACGTAGTCCGCCGCGGAGGCGACCGCCGGGGTGGTGGACGTGCCTGCGAAGGAGTAGCGGAAGTAGCCGTCCGCCATGGCCTTCGTCGTCGTCCTCAGGTTGCCCTTGCTGTCCGTCGTGACGGTCTTGAGGGTCTTGTAGGTGCTGGTGCCCTTCTTCTTGAACTGGAGCTTCACCGGCTGCTTGGTGTAGCCCCCGTACTTGTAGGTCTCCCAGTTGGCGCGGGTCAGGGCGCCCGTGACGGTGATCGTCTTGTTCTTCTTCACCGGTTCCGGCGAGGCGTTGACCGTCAGCCTGGAGTTGCGCAGGACCTTCGCCTTCGCGGCGGAATCCTTGGTGATGTAGTCACCGTCGTTGGCCAGGGCGTGGGCGCTCACGGTCCAGGTCCCAGCTGTGGTGTTGTCCTGGGGGTGGATGCGCGGGTTGATTTTCAGCATGTAGGTGCAGGTGGTCGTGGTGGAGCTCTGGCGCACGCACTTGCCCGCGATGTTGTCGGGGATCACGAGACCGTAATAGTCGCCGTTCGGGAGGGGCGTGTGCCACATGACCGGGAAGGTCCTTCCGACCTCGATGCCCGAGTCGTCCGTGGCGGTCACCGCGATGGTGAACGTCTTCACGTCCGTGGTCCCCAGGACGATGTCCTTCCCTCCGTTGACGACCACCTTCGTGATCCTGATGTCGCCCGAGAAGTCATCCGCCTGGGCGGCCGCCGGAATCGTGAGCGCGGACAGGGCGAGGGCCCCGGCGAAGCCTGCCACGGTGGTGCGGTGATGCATGAAGGCGTTTCCCCCATGTTCCAGCGCCTCAGGAACGTCCCGAGGCGGAGCTGACAATGCCCACCCAGTACACGGTGGCACGGACATGACCATCAGGTCGCAGGAATGGTTGCCCATCGATCACACGGCTGCCAGGACGAGCGCGGGGCTCACGCCATCTTCCGGCCTCGGTTTACTGGTGGACTCGCGTATTCAACTGTCGCGAGTACTGCTGCTCAAGCGTCAGTGCAGTCACTGTGTGTGCTGGGGGCGTCCCAGGGGCATCTCTGTGCTGGCAGCAACTCGCGTTCTGGCCGTTGATGGCTAACCTGCTCTCATGCCGATGAAGGTGCCCAAAGCGATCAAGCGTGTGAGCAAGCAGGACCTCGTTGGACTGAGTTCGAAGAGCGAGCGCCTTAACCTCGGTAGGGGACGTGAGCCTGGATGGCTTGATGACCACCTGGCCGACGATGCGACGGGGTCTCTGCGAGCGATCCTTCTTGAGCATCCCCCCAAGCGCTGTTACCGCTCCCTCGTCCTGATCAAGCGGAGCGACCGGGAAGTCGAGCACTTCCTTCTCGACGTGCTGCCGGAGGATTTCGACCGGCTTGAGGACATCGCCGGTGAGGCACTGCTCACCTTCACGCGCTGGGCGTTGATGCAGATTCCGTTGAGCCCACTTCCTGCGGAGTAGCAGGTGCAATCGGCCGACTGCAGGTTCAGGTAGTGCTCCGTGGGGTCCAACCTGGTGGTGACCGCCAGTGGTCACCAGAGGCGTATCGGCTCCAGGTGCCTCCGGCCTCGGAGGCCAGCTTGGCCGTGGTGACCCGGTGGTAGCTCAGAGCCTCAGCGACGACCGGGGCGGGCATCTCCAGCACGAGTTGCCGGATCGCGGCGGTGCGGCCGGCGGTGGTGGGGATGCCGATGTCGTTGAGAAGCGCCGCCAGGACGTCGGGGTGCATCGGTTGTTCTGCGCGGCGGCCGGGGAAGAGCCATCGGGAGGCGTGGTTGGTCGCGGTGTTCATGTTGTCCCGGCTGTCGATCCATCGAAGCAACAGTTCCGCGAGTGGTTCGGGGACTGGGGATGGCGGTTCGCCGAGGCGGAGGAGAGTCTGTTCGTCGCTGCGGACAACGTCGTCGAGGGTGAGACGCACGACTCGGCTGAGTGGTTGGGCATAGAGCAGAACGATCACACCCGCGACCCGAGTACGAAGCGGCAGGTCCGCGTCGGTGAGGAGACGCCCGATCTGCTCCAGTCGCTCGGGCTGCGGCATCGGGGTGGCCCGGCGGATCTGGACCGGCGGCAACCGGAAGGGCCGGGTGAGCTTGCTGGCCGAACACCACAGCAGGAAGTTCCGGATGGTGTTGCGGGCGTGCTCGTTGTGATCAGCGTGCCAGGCGTCGATGCCGGTCTGGCCGCAGGTGGCGAGGGTGTGATCCCGGTCGGCAAGCCAGTCGAGGAACGCGGTGGCCTGCTTGACCTGATCCGCGACACGTCTGCGGGCCGCTGGAGTGATCGGCTTCCTCTCGGCTCGGGTCCGTAGCCGTGGCAGTACTTCCCAGGTGGCATACCGGCGGATGACCTGAGCGTGGTCGGGGTCGCAGATGTCGGCGGTGTGACCGATGAGCCACCGTTCGAACGAGCAGATCTGCTTGTCGATGATGGGCAGAACACCGCAGGACATGAGGAGTTCCCGCAGGTGGGCGGCGGCCCGCCAGGGGTCGAGGGTGTGGAAGGCTTCGTGGGTCAGCTCGATATCGCCCGTGGCGAGCCGCCGTAACCAGTCGGCGGTGGAGTCGGAGCGTTCTCTATGTCTGTCCAGCCAGGCAAGGCCGGATACCGGCCTGTCCATGGTGCGGAGAGAGTCGGCCAGCGGGACGAGTTCGCGGCGGATGCGTCCGGTGCCGTCGTCCAGCAGCTCGGCGAGCCGGTCGGCAACGTTGCTCGGCGAACCCCTTGTCCCGCCTGCGGCTGCCCCGGTGATGCTGTACTGGCCGCTCTCCAACATCTTGAAGAGCTGAGCTACGCGCTGTGGGCTCAAGTTGGCGCGCGATCGCATAGGTACAGCAAACTTCTTGGTGTAGCGCACCACCGCCTGGTACGCCTTGCCGAAGTAGGGATCACGGTCCGCCTCGTCGAGTGGCGGGGTGCCGGCCCGGAGGTGTGGGAGCCCTTCCGGTAAGCCCGGGACGCTACGTGTCGGGCGGAGTGAATTTGTGCACCGGTACCCGAGTTTCGACCGCCTACGGCGTTGGGGTGCAGGCGTACAGCCATTGGCACTGAGAAGGATCTCGAACACCACCGCAGGTCAGAAGGTCCCTCTCCCCGATGGAGTTCGAACAGCAACACCACAGGACAGCTAAGCTCTCGCTCGCAGCATGAACCCCTGTGTCCACACTCCGGGGGCTACCTCACCCTCTCCTTCAGGAGGCTTTTGTGTCCACATACCTCAAGGCACGCGGCTCTACGCGCCGCCTCGGCCGTACTGCCGCCGCGTCGGCGGCAGTTGCCGTCGCTGTACTCGGCACTACTCTCGCAACCGCGCCCACGGCATCGGCCCTGGACAGCCGCTCCTGCACCAAGAACATCACCAACCAGTGGCGGACCGTGGAGGACCTGGCCGGGGCCGCTGTCCGCAGCGGCCCCGGCCAGACGTACTCCAAGCGGTACGGCCTCGACTTCGCCGGCCACTTCTGGGCCGTGTGCCAGGCCACCAGCTCCGCGGGGAACACGTGGTACTACGGCAAGGACAACCACGACCGCAAGGGCTGGATCGTGGCCTCTAAGACCGGCAAGGGCTGGTACTAGGGCGCGTATCGGGGCGTGATCAATTTGCGAGATTCGCTCTCGTGGCGGGACCCCATCCGGTAAGTCGTTCTACATGACGCGAGCGCAACTGACGGATGCGGAGCGGGAGTTAGTCGGGCCGTACTTGCCGATCGGCGAGTACGGCCCGTATTACTGATGGACTCGCGTATTCAACTGTCGCGAGTACTGCTGCCCAAGAGCGGTGAAACCTGTGTCCGTCGGCGGCGGCACTCAAACCGTCGCCAGTTCGCATCCGCTGCAATTGGCGGCGCTTGTAGTTGAGGTACCGGAAGTAGCGCCGGGATCGATCTTGGTCGCTGAGCCGGCTGTTCCTGTGGCCGGCGGTACAGCTGGGTCCTTGGCGATGCCGTGGCCCTGTTGGCGTTGACCAGCAACAACTGGGCCCCGCGCACACAGCACCCCAGGAAAGATCCGTTATCGGGCGTTGCGTATCCCGAGAATGTATGCCGCAGTAAGCGCAACGGCACGGTCTTCGTCATGTGACAGATCTGCGAGGGCACGTGACGCTGTGATTCCCGGAATGTCCGCGAGCGCCTGTGCCAGCCGTCGACGTACAGACGATTCAACGGTGCCGTGGGCGAGGCAGTCGACGAGCCCGGTAGCGATCTGCTCCGCCAACGCGGGACGACTCGCCAGCGCGCTCAGTGCATCGGCTGCACCGACTTCATGCGTCTCCTCGACGACCATGTCGATGAGCGTCGGGATCGCGTCGGCTACTCCACGTGCCCCGAGCGCCAGAGCTGCATACCTGCGGACCACGATGTCGGGGTTCGTGAGGGCGTCCTGCAGCAGTGCGGTCGCCTCACTGTTCGGAATCTCGGCGATGGACTGGACGGCACGTTTCCGCACCTCGGCCACTGGTGAGCCGAGGCCATCCGCCAGCAGTGCCAATGCGCCATCGCCCGATCGTGCCAAAGCCCATCGAAGGGCTCCGGCGACGTTCGGGTCCGTCTCGCTCAGCGCTGCCTCGACCAGTGCTTCCACTGGCACCGGAACCTCTTCGATCGAGGACAAGGCCGCGCGCTGGCGCGTCCCAGCGCTCTTCGACCCCAACGCCTGGAGGAGTGCGACGATCTGGAGGACGTCCTCCCAGCCGGCGGGTTCCGCGGCACCGATCCGACGGAGTCGAGTGAGCAGCTCCGTCTCACCCGCAATGCGTTCTCGCGTCTGGCGGATGAGGTCGTCGACGAGCTCTGAGGGCGTGAAGCCCTGATCACCGAGCGCGCGCCTGACTTCACGCAGCGACAGCCCCAATGACCGCAGGCTCTCGATATGGAAGATCCGTCGGATGTCCTCGCCGGAGTACTCGCGATAGCCGGCGTCGGTACGACCCGTTGGCCGCACCAGGCCGAGCGAGTCGTAATGCCTGAGCATGCGGGCGCTGACCCCGGACCGTCGTGCCACATCACCGATCAACACGGCCCATCACCCCTCCTGGCTGGTCCTGCCGAGTACTACGAGGCGCTTCGCCTCCTCGATCGCGAACTCGAATCCGGCATCCGGGTCGCGCAACAGCCGTTCCGTGGCGATCGCGTGCGCGCGCACGCGAGGGTCGAGATCCGTCATCGCAGCGCGCAGAGTTGGCAGAATCACCTCACCGAGCGCGATCAGCGCCCGGCTGAGGCTCAGCTGCGTCTCACGTTCGCCGCGCCCGAGCTGTGTCGACAACACTGCGGCCAACTCGGGCTCTTCACCTTCGGGCACGAGCACGACCGCTGCCCGCCAAGCGCTCCGCGCCACCTCATCGTTGGCGTCGGACAGAAGTGCCCGTGTGATCGCCGGCCACGCTTGCCGATCCCCGATCTTGGACAGCGTGTGCAACGCCTGGCTTCGTGCCTGCGCACGCTCCGAGCGGACTTCATCGAGAAGCTCTGGGACCGTCATTGATGGTGAGTGGCGGGTGAGCGCCCACGTAAGCATTTCGCGCACGTTGAACTCGGGTTCGATCGCGCATCGTTCGATGAGCTTGTCGATGAACCGCGGGTCAGGGGTCGTACCGACCGCCAGCGCTGCCCGCAGCCGCACTGACGAGCGGCTGTCCTCCAGCCCCTGGAGAGCTCGAATCGTATCCGTGTCCTGTTTCGGCAGGGTCATCGGGACCACCTCCTTGACACAGTGAAGACCTTGTCACTGTGTCAAGGTCAAGCGGGGCCACGCCGCGAGGTCACCAGGCGCCCTCTGTCCACCGAGTTCGGTGCGTGTCACGTCAGATGAGGCGTGCGTGACGCTATGAGGCACGTTCGCTTCCGGGGCCGCTCACAGCCCCCGGTACTTCGGCGCACGCCGCTCGACGAAGCTCGCCACGCCCTCGTTGGCGTCCTGCGTCGTCATATTGATCTCCTGGGCCATCGCCTCGGCCGCGAACGCCGTCGCCCGGTCGGAGTCCAGGGAGGAGTTCACCAACTGCTTGGTGAGGGCGATCGCGCGGGTCGGGCCGTCGGCCAGGCGCCGGGCCCACGCGCGGGCCGTCGCCGTCAGTTCCTCGTCCGGGACCACCCGGTTGACCAGACCCAGACGCTCCGCCTCCCTCGCCGGGAGCGAGTCGCCGAAGAACATCAGCTCCTTGGCGCGTTGCGGGCCGATCAGGCGCGGCAGCAGATACGCGCCGCCACCGTCCGGTACGAGGCCGCGGCGTACGAACACCTCGATGAACTTCGCCGATTCGGCGGCCAGCACCAGATCGCAGGCGAACGCGAGGTGGGCGCCGATACCGGCCGCCGTGCCGTTGACGGCCGCGATCACCGGCTTCTCGCAGTCCAGGACCGCGGCCATCAGGCGCTGAGCGCCGAGCCGGATCGTACGGGCGACATCGCCCGGCACCCGGTCGCCCGTCGACGGGGCGCCCGTCGCCGGAGCGCCCCGCAGGTCGGCGCCCGCGCAGAAACCACGGCCGGTGGCGGTGAGGACGACGGCCCGGACCGCCGGGTCGGCGGAGGCCTCGGCGAGCAGGGCGATGACGCGTTCCCGCTGGTCCCAGGTGACGGCGTTCATCGCCTCGGGGCGGTTGAGCGTGATCCAGGAGACGCCGTTGTCAGTGGTGTGGAGTACCAATGAATCAAGCGGGTCGGTGGACTCGGTGGTGTCTTCGGGGGAGGACGGCATGAGGCAGCTCCTGGGTAGGTGGGTCGGCCGGTGGCGCGGCTTTCGAGGCGGTCGGCCGGGTGGCCGGTCAGCGGCAGACGGCGAGTGCGTCCAGCGCCACCGCGCCCTGCCCGCGCCCCAGCACCATCAGCGGGTTGATGTCCAGCTCGGCGAGGTCGTCGCCCAGCTCCAGCGCCATTCGCTGCACCCGCAGCACGACCTCGACGAGCGCGTCCACATCCACCGGCGGACCGCCGCGTACGCCCTCCAGCAGGGCTCGGCCGCGCAGTTCGCCCAGCATCGACCGCGCCTGGTCCTCGCCGAACGGCGGCACGCGCACCGCCGCATCGTGCAGCACCTCGACCAGCACGCCGCCGAGCCCGACCGTCACCGTCGGCCCGAACAACGCGTCCTGCGTGACACCGACCATCATCTCGACGCCCCGCTCGACCATCTGGCAGACCAGGATGCCGTCCAGCTCGATGCCCTCGTACCGTGCGATGTCGGTCAGTTCGCGGTAGGCGTCGCGTACCTGGCTGGCAGAGGTGAGCCCGACCTTGACCAGACCCAGCTCGGTCTTGTGGGCGAGCCGGGCGCCCGACGCCTTCATGACGACCGGGTAGCCGACCAGCCCCGCGGCCCGGACGGACGCTGCGGCGCTGGTCACCAACTGCTCGCGCGGAACGCGGATTCCGTACGCGCGCAGCAGCTGCTTCGCGGCGTGCTCGCTCAACTGGTGGCCCGGGCGCATCAGTGCCTGCGCCTTGCGGAACGAGGGCGACGGCGTGCGCGGCGCCTCGTCGAAGGGGGAGCGGTAGGAGGCTGCGAACCGGTGGTGGTCCAGATAGGCCTTCACGGCGGTGATGCAGTTGCCGAAGGTACGGAAGGTGGCGACGCGGGACGAGCCGAGCAGCGTCGTGCGGTACGCGTCCTCCGTACCGACGGGCGATCCCCACACCACGCACACCAGCTTGTCCGTGGCCTCCGCCGCGTCCACCAGGTCCTGCGCGAGCCGGTCGCTCATCGGGGGGAAGGGGCCGGTGATCGGACAGATCAGCACCCCGACGGCGGGGTCGGCGAGGATCGCGTCGATGATCTTCCGACCGCGCCAGTCGCCTACCGGATGGCCGCCGTTGTCGACCGGGTTCGCCACGTTCAGATAGCCGGGGATCCACTCGTGCAGCTCGCGCTGTTTCTCCTCGGACAGGGTGGGGATCTTCAGCCCCGCGCCGGTCGCCAGGTCCGAGAAGTGCGCGCCCGTGCCGCCCGAGATCGAATACACGACGACCCCGTCGGCCTGCGGCTTCCGAGCCCGGGCCAGCAGGGCCGCGGTGTCCTGGAGCTCGTCGAGCCCGTCCACCCGGATCACGCCGAACTGCCGCATCGCCGCGTCCACCACCTGGTCGGCGCCGGTCAGCTTGCCGGTGTGTGAGGCGGCCATCCGGGCCCCCGTCTCCGTACGCCCCACCTTGACCGCCACCACCGGAACGCCGGCCCGCGCCGCCCGGTCCGCGGCCAGCAGAAAGGAGCGCCCGTCCTTCAGCCCCTCCACGTAACAGGCGATGGCCCCGACCTCCGGGCGCTGCGAGAAGTACGAGATGAAGTCGGCGGTCTCCAGATCCGCCTCGTTGCCCGTGGGTGCCCAGTGCGAGAGCCGCACGCCCAGCTCCTGAAGGGTGTAGACGGGGCGCCCCTGGTGACCGGACTGAGTGATGAGGGCGATGGCCGGCCCGTCCAGATCGTCCCGGAACTCCTCGAAGGCGTTGAGGTTGGTGTTCGGCCCGAGCAGCCGCAGCCCGGACCGCTCCACCGCGGCGGCCAGCCGCGCCTGGGCGGCGGCGCCCTCCTCACCGGTCTCGGCGAACCCGGAGGCGAAGGCCACGGCGAACTTCACCTTGGACTGCGCGAGTTCCTCGATCACCGGGAGCGGATCACCGACCAGCAGCACGGCCAGATCGACCTGCTCCGGCAGGTCCGCGACGGAAGGAGAACAGACCCGCCCGAACACGGACTCCCGGCTGGGATGCACGGGATACAGCCGCGCCCCGACCCGCTCGGCCCAGCCGATCAGCTGTCGGGTGATCCCGGTATTGGGCCGCCCTTCGGTGTCGGACGCGCCGATGACGGCGACGGACTCGGGCCGGAAGAACCGGTCCAGATCCGGCACGGGCGCGTGCAGCGGGCGGCCGCTGACATCGAGATCGCCCTCCGCGGCGGCGGCCGCCATGCTGTGGACGATGGCATGCGGCTCTTCGCCGCAGGCCACCACCCTGGCGCGGAAGTCGGTGGTGAGGGTGCCGTGAGTCGATCCAAGCATCGTTCCGCCCACTCCTGCTCGAAGTCCGTCGGGTGCTCGTGCCCGGCCAGCCGAAAGCTGACGCTCTGTCAGGTTACTGAACTGACGGCCCGTCAGGAATGGGTGTGCAGGCAAAGGCTGATCCGGACGCACGGACATCCATTCCGGATTCCGGGACATGGCCGGTGGGCGGGGCGCCGGGACAGGCTTCTCGTATGACACAGGAAGCACAGAACGCTCGCACAGACCGGCCCCTACTCGTCATCGGAGGTACCGGCAAGACCGGACGCAGGGTCGTGGAACGGCTGCGGGAGCAAGGGGTGGAGACGCGGGTGGCGTCGCGGTCCGGGGAGACGCCGTTCGACTGGGACGACCGGGGGACCTGGGACGCGGCGCTGGAGGGGGTCGCGGCGGCGTACATCGTTCCGCTGGACCTCGCTCCCTCCCGGACCCCCGCCCTGGTGGAGCGGGCCGTGGCGGCCGGAGTCGGGCGGCTGGTGCTGCTGTCCGCCCGGGGCGCCGACGTGCCGGGGTACTTCGGGGATTCCTACGACGGGACAGGGCCGCACATGGAGGGGGAGATCGCGGTGCGGGCCTCGGGGGTGCCGTGGACGATCCTGCGGCCCGGCTGGTTCGCGCAGAACTTCAGCGAGGGGGTCTTCCGCGACGGGGTGATCGGCGGTGAGCTGGCTCTGCCCGCCGGGGACGGGGCCGCCGCGTTCGTCGACGCGGACGACATTGCGGACGTCGCTGTCGCCGCGCTCACCCGGCCCGGCCACGAGGGTCAGGTGTACGAGCTGTCCGGACCGCGGGCGCTCACCGTCGACGACGCGCTGGCCGAGATCGCGAAGGTCACCGGGCGGCGGGCCGGGTACGTCCCGGTCCCCGAGCAGGAGTTCGTGGCGGGACTGGTCGCCCAGGGGATGTCCGCCGAGGAAGCGGCGCTGTGGACGGACGCGATGAAGCCGATCCGTACGAGCCGGGAGGCTCCGGTCGTCGACGGGGTGCAGCGTGCGCTGGGGCGGGCGCCGCGGGACTTCGGTGCGTTCGTGCGCAGGGCGGCCGACGCGGGTGCCTGGCCCTGCTGAGCCCGGGGGAGGGGGCGTCAGCCTGCCGGGGCCTCCCGGTCCGGTTCGCCCCGTACCGCGGGCTCGCGGCGGTACGCGCTCGGGCTGATGCCCCGGACCCGTTTGAACGCCGCGCTGAAGCCGAACGCGTCGGCGTACCCCACCCGGCGGGCCACCGCCGCCACCGTCAGTTCCTGGCGGCTCAGGAGATCGGCGGCGAGCGTCATGCGCCATTCCGTCAGATACGCCACCGGGCCCTCCCCGACCAGTTCGGTGAACCGTTTGGCGAACGTGGTCCGTGAAACCCCGGCCCGTGCGGCCAGCTCCGCCGTCGTCCACGGATGCGCCGGCTCCTCGTGCAGGGCACGCAGCGCCGGGCCCGCCACCTCGTCGCCGAGCGCGCGGTACCACATGGGCGGGGCCGCCTCCGGGTGGTCGAACCAGTCGCGCAGCGTGCACACCAGCAGCCAGTCCAGCAGCCGGTCCAGCACGATCTGCCGGCCCGGCCGCAGCCTGCCGATCTGAGTCTCCAGATAGTCGCGCAGCGGCGAACAGTCCTCTTCGTCCGGTACGACGAGCACCGGAGGAAGGACCCGGAGCAGCCGTCGCGGGACCTCGGCGTGCACGTCGTAGGCGGCGGCCAACAGTACGGTGGGGCCGCTGAGTTCGTCCGGCGGTTGCGGGTCGGCTCCGGGCTCGGTGTCCCAGCGCACTTCGCGTACGGACGCACCCGTATCCGTACCCGTACTCGTGCCCATGGCCGGGTCGTCGGTGAAGACGAACGGGGCCGGCCCCCGTACGATCGCCGCCTCGCCGACCCGCACCCGGCGCGCGGCGCGATCACCGTTGTCGCTGCCGCCGTCCGGGACGATCCAGCCCTCGCCGCGCAGCGGCACGCACAGGGTCAGATACGCGCCGTCCGTGAACCTCAGCGACCACGGCGGATACAGCACCGAACGGCCGAAGACCGCCCCCTTCCCCCGCACACCACGCAACAACTCGTCGAACACGTCCATGCGCCAACGGTACGCACACGGGGCGGTCGGCCGGACAGCATCGCCGTACAACCTCGACTCGGCATTGACGCTTCCCCACAGCTCTGGGCTCACGTAATTCTTCAGCCCTGCGGGGAACGTGCTGACGAGCCGGGCCATCAGGCCCGGCTCATACCTCCGCGCCGTCTTCATCGGATTCCTCCGTGGATACTCAGCCCTTCAGGGCGGAGAGGAAACGGACTCCTGCGGAGCAGGGCAAGGAGCGGAGTTTCGCCCCCAGAGCGAAAGACCGTGCTGTGACCCGCAGATTTGATCTTAACTCGCAGCACCGCTAGTTTGTGAGCGTGACCACGAGCCGTGTGAAGCGGGCGTTCAAGTACCGCTTCTATCCGACTGATGCGCAGGCAGCCGAGCTGTCGCGCACGT
>NZ_JBVJWD010000020.1:142769-153692 GCF_055602785.1 Streptomyces sp. NPDC037301 | reverse complement strand
CCCCCCCCCCCCCCCCCCCCCCCCCCCCCCCCCCCCCCCCCCCCCCCCCCCCCCCCCCCCCCCCCCCCCCCCCCCCCCCCCCCCCCCCCCCGGCCCCGGTGCCCCAGGCGATCCGGGGAAGCCGCAGACCGCCGCCGATGATCAGGGCGGCCAGCAACAGCGCACCGCCCAGTGGCACCCAGGCATGCAGGAAGCCGGGTGTTCCGGTGCGTACGACATCGTCCGTGCCGGGCTTCACGACGACGGGGAAGTGATCGCCCCTGCGCGCCGCGACGGACTTCTCGATCGTCACCCGGGGGCGCGCGGCGGCCTGACCGGACGGCGCGAACGGTCCGGTGCAGACATCGGCGCCGCAGCCCGTGACGGTCATCGTGCCGTGCTCACGGCCCTTGGCCAGAACGATGTGGTGCGCCGAACTCCAGGAGGACAGCACGCCCGCGACGAGCAGCAGCAGGACGACACAGCCCATGGCGGCGCTGCGGGCGTAGACCAGGGCGCGGTGAGAGGAGCTCCGCTTCATGGGGAGCGATCCTTGGGCAGAGCAGCGCCCGCGGTCAACTTATGGCCGAAAATCGCTGGGGTACCGGCGGGAATGTCAGAGTTGTACGCGCTACGACCGTTGCTGCGGGCGTCAGGAGTTGTACGCGCTCTGCGCGCGCTCCAGACCCTCCGCGAGCAGGCACTCCACGGAGTCGGCGGCCCGGTCCACGAGGTAGGCGAGCTCCTTGCGCTCGGTGGACGAGAAGTCCTTCAGCACGAAGTCCGCGACCTGCATCCGGCCCGGCGGCCGGCCGATCCCGAACCGGACCCGGTGGTAGTCGGCCCCCATCGACTTGGTCATCGACTTGAGCCCGTTGTGCCCGTTGTCGCCGCCGCCCAGCTTCAGCCGGAGTGTTCCGTAGTCGATGTCCAGCTCGTCATGGATCGCCACGATGTGGTCGGTCGGCACCTTGTAGAAGTCGCGCAGCGCGGTGACGGGGCCGCCGGAGAGGTTCATGTACGACATCGGCTTGGCCAGGATCACCCGGCGGTTCTCAGGTCCCGGCGGGCCCATGCGGCCCTCGACGACCTGAGCCTGGGCCTTCTGCGCACGCTTGAACTTCCCGCTGATGCGCTCGGCGAGGAGGTCGGCGACCATGAAACCGACGTTGTGCCGGTTCGCCGCGTACTCGGGACCGGGGTTGCCGAGGCCCACGATGAGCCAGGGTTCGGTGGCGTCGGACATCTGCGCTCGGTCTCCTCGCGTACGGATGGTTCCGGGTGGCCCGGTTACAGGGAAACGGGGCGGCGGGCCCTCGAAGAAGGAACCGCCGCCCCGTCAGTGAAGCAGGGAAGGCGAGGCTCAGGCCTCGGCGCCCTCGGCCCCGGCGCCCTCGGCGGCCGGCTCCTCGGCCTGCGCGGCGACGACCTGGAGCACGACGGCGTCCTCGTCACCGGCCAGCACGGAGCCCTTGGGCAGCGGGATGTCCTTGGCGAGGATCGAGTCGCCGGCGTCCAGGCCCGCGACGGAGACCGTGACGGACTCGGGGATGTGGGTGGCCTCGGCCTCGACGAGCAGGGTGTTCTGCACGTACTCCAGGAGGTTGCCGCCCGGGGCCAGCTCGCCCTCGACGTGCACAGCGATCTCGACGTTGACCTTCTCGCCGCGCTTGACGGTCAGCAGGTCGACGTGCTCGATGTTGCCCTTGAGCGCGTTGCGCTGCACGGCCTTGGGGATGACCAGGGCGTCCTTGCCGTCGATCTCCAGACCGATCAGGACGTTGGCGGTCTTGAGCGCCATCATCAGGTCGTGGCCCGGCAGGTTGATGTGAACCGGCTCGGCACCGTGGCCGTAGACGACCGCGGGAACCAGGTTGGCGCGGCGGGTGCGACGGGCAGCGCCCTTGCCGAACTCGGTACGGGCCTGGGCGGCGAGCTTGACCTCAGCCATGACTGCACTCCTCGTATGGTGACGAAACTTGGACGGTCACCCGGCCCACGACAGGCCTGCTACGAAGAGCGCGTCGATAACGGACCGCCGTACACATGAGTACGGCCTCCCTCGCCGAGCAACTCGCTGAGTCTACCCGGCGGGGAGGCCGCACCCCAAAGTGGATCTTCTGTGCTGTGCTGCTTACTGCTCTTCGAAGAGGCTGGTGACCGAGCCGTCCTCGAAGACCTCGCGCACCGCGCGGGCGATCGTCGGGGCGATCGAGAGCACCGTGATCTTGTCGATCTCCAGCTCACCCGGGGTCGGCAGGGTGTCCGTGAAGACGAACTCGCTGACCTTGGAGTTCTTCAGACGGTCTGCGGCCGGACCGGAGAGCACACCGTGCGTGGCCGTCACTATGACGTCCTCGGCGCCGTGCGCGAACAGGGCGTCGGCAGCGGCGCAGATGGTGCCGCCGGTGTCGATCATGTCGTCGACCAGGACACAGACCCGGCCCTTGACGTTGCCGACGACCTCGTGGACGGTCACCTGGTTGGCGACGTCCTTGTCACGGCGCTTGTGGACGATCGCCAGCGGGGCGTCCAGGCGGTCGCACCAGCGGTCGGCGACCCGCACCCGGCCGGCGTCCGGGGAGACGATCGTCAGCTTCGAGCGGTCGACCTTGGCGCCGACGTAGTCGGCCAGGATCGGCAGCGCGAAGAGGTGGTCGACCGGGCCGTCGAAGAAGCCCTGGATCTGGTCGGTGTGCAGGTCGACGGTGAGGATGCGGTCGGCACCCGCCGTCTTCATCAGGTCGGCGACCAGACGGGCCGAGATCGGCTCGCGGCCGCGGTGCTTCTTGTCCTGGCGGGCGTAGCCGTAGAACGGCACGATCACCGTGATGGAGCGGGCCGAGGCGCGCTTCAGCGCGTCCAGCATGATGAGCTGCTCCATGATCCACTTGTTGATCGGAGCGGTGTGGCTCTGGATCAGGAAGCAGTCGGCGCCGCGGGCGGACTCCTGGAAGCGGACGTAGATCTCACCGTTGGCGAAATCGAAGGCCTTCGTCGGCACGAGGCCGACACCCAGCTGGTGCGCAACCTCCTCGGCCAGCTCGGGGTGGGCGCGGCCGGAGAAGAGCATCAGTTTCTTCTCGCCGGTCGTCTTGATCCCGGTCACAGCACAGTCTCCTCAGACGTGTTTCTGGCGCTGCACGCATGTGTCCCGATGTGCAACGAGCCAGCCGAAATGGGGTGAGCATCTATCACGGTACGCCGTGCACGGCGCACCTGTTTCCGGTCAGCTTTCGCCGTCGTGCTCCGGGGCGGCGGCCTGAGCTGCCTGCGCGGCGGCACTTCCCGGACGCTTGCGGGCCACCCAGCCCTCGATATTCCTTTGCTGGCCGCGGGCGACAGCCAGCGAACCGGACGGTACGTCCTTGGTGATGACCGAGCCGGCCGCGGTGTAGACGCCGTCCCCGACCGTGACAGGCGCCACAAACATATTGTCCGACCCGGTACGGCAGTGTGAGCCGATCGTCGTGTGGTGCTTGGCCACGCCGTCGTAGTTCACGAAGACGCTGGCGGCACCGATGTTGGTGTGATCGCCGATCGTCGCGTCGCCGACATAGCTCAGGTGCGGGACCTTGGTGCCCTCGCCGATCGTGGCGTTCTTCATCTCCACGTAGGTGCCGGCCTTGGCCTTCGGGCCGAGCTTGGTGCCGGGCCGCAGATAGGCGTACGGGCCGACCGTCGCGCCCACGCCGACCTCGGCCCGGTCCGCGACCGTGTTGTCCACGCGTGCGCCCGCGTGCACAACGGTGTCCGTGAGCCGGGTGTTGGGGCCGACCTCGGCGTCCTCGGCGAGATGCGTGCTGCCGAGCAGCTGGGTGCCCGGGTGCACGATCGCGTCCCGCTCGTAGGTGACGGTGGCGTCGATCAGTGTGGACGCCGGGTCCACGACGGTCACACCGGCGAGCATGGCCCGCTCCAGCAGCCGCTGGTTCAGCAGCCGCCGGGCCTCGGCCAGCTGGACCCGGTTGTTGATGCCGAGGATCTCGCGGTGGTCGTCGGCGACACAGGCGCCGACCCGGTGTCCGGCCTCGCGCAGGATGGAGAGCACATCGGTGAGGTACTCCTCGCCCTGGCTGTTGTCGGTACGGACCTTGCCGAGGGCGTCCGTGAGCAGCCGGCCGTCGAAGGCGAACACCCCGGAGTTGATCTCCCGGATCGCACGCTGAGCGTCGGTGGCGTCCTTGTGCTCGACGATCTCGGTGACCGCACCGCCGGCCGGGTCGCGGACGATCCGGCCGTAGCCGGTGGAGTCCGGGACCTCGGCGGTCAGCACGGTGACGGCGTTGGAGTCGGCCGTGTGGGTGGCGGCGAGCGCGGTGAGCGTCTCGCCGGAGAGCAGCGGGGTGTCGCCGCAGACGACGATCACGGTTCCCTCGACGGTCCCGCCGAGCTCGTCGAGACCGACGCGCACCGCGTTTCCGGTGCCCCTCTGCTGGGCCTGGTAGGCGGTCCGCAGCCGGTCGTCGACGGCGGTGAGATGCGCGCTGACCTGCTCACTCTCGTGGCCGACGACCACGACGAGGTGTTCTGGGTCCAGCTCGCGGGAGGAGGCGACGACATGTCCGACGAGCGAGCGCCCGGAGATCTCGTGCAGAACCTTGGGGGTCTTCGACTTCATGCGGGTGCCCTCACCCGCTGCGAGGACGACGACGGCTGCCGGGCGGTTGGCGCTCACGGAAATGCCCTTCGGCTTCGGGTGGTGGACACCCGAAGGATACCGGGGGGGTATGGGGCGGACATGAGTGCGGGCCCCGACCGGTGAGGTCGGGGCCCGCACGAAGCGCTCCCGGGGAAGGAATCGAACCCTCATTCAATGGACCAAAACCATTTGTCCTGCCTTTAGACGACCCGGGATAGTTCGCCCTTTGTGTCCGATTTTGATGATCGGCTCGTTTTGCAGCCCCTACTATGCCGCACCACCAGCCTTCGATGCGACGGTATAGGTCGGCACTTTTGAGAACGCGTACGACCAGGCAGCCCCGGTAGTCCTCGCCGACGTTCTTCCGGTTCGTCCTGGGGTTGTGTTTCTTGATCGACGTCTTGCCGAACGACGCACTGTCGGCGCCGGTCAGATCCCTCCAGTACTGCTCGGCTGCGGTCGCGTCTGCCGTCTCGTGGATGTGGACATGGAAGCGCAACTGCTGCGCACTCACGCCGAGGAGTTGGAGCCACGACAGGAAGACCTCGATCATCCGAGGGTCGCTGTTGATGAAGGTGACTCTCTCTGCGAGGCGATGAGGTTTGGACTTCGACCCCTCCGACCAGTACAGGCCGACGCCCAACAGGAAGAGCTCGCGTTCACTCAGCGTGCCGATCTCGTCCGTCGCATCCTGCTTCGTCTTCCGGCGTTCCGCCTCGCGCCTGCGAAGCGTCGCCTCCCAGCCCCGCCGGGCGATGGCTGACGCCTCCTCCCGCGTCCGGTTGCGCTCCGGCTTCGGGAGATCCCGCACCCACAGTGAGATCGAACTCTTCGAGCAGCCCAGCTCCACCTGGATCCGGTCGTATGTCATGCCCTGGCGCCTCAGTTCCCGCGCCTTCTCCCGCAGGTCGTCCTTGGCGTTCGGGCGCTTCGTCCACTCCGGGGCGGGCTCGCCCTCCAGGAGGCGGTTCAGGATGTCGTTGTTGTCCACGAACAGCCGGTCGCGGATCTGGCGGCGGCTGAGGCCCTCCCGGCGCAGGGCGATCGCCTGCTCGCGCAGGCCTTCGAAGTCGGCGTACTTGCTCGTGATTTCCGTCATGCGACAAGCGTTGTCCGGAATGCGGACGTCCGGTGCGAAAGCCTGATCGATTCACCATTTCAAGCGATAAGTGGTTGTTCTGTCTCTGTTCGGCAGACGCACGTGCTGTCCAGGTCGTCCGAAAATGAGGTGCGCCCGCCCGTAGGCTGGACCGCATGACCGCAACGGGGGCATACCGGGAAGCCGCGGGTGGGACCACCCGCGGCTATTGGTGGTGGGAACGGCGGCGCGCTGTCGCTCTGGACGTGGGGCTCGCGCTCCTGTCGGCGCTGGAATGCGCACTGGAAGGGGTGGAGTTCGCCGGGAACACCGGGCTGCCGGTGCCGGTCGGCGTCGTGTTCGGGCTGCTCGCGGGGGCCGTGCTGGTGGTGCGGCGGCGCTGGCCGATCGCCGTGGTGCTGGTGTCGATCGCGACGACGCCCGCCGAGATGGGCTTCCTGATGGGCCTGGTCGGCCTCTACACGCTGGCCGCCTCCGACGTACCGCGAAGAATCACCGCGGTGCTGATGGGGATGTCCTTCATGGGGACGTTCATCGTCACGTACGTACGGCTGCAGCAGAGCGTCTCCCAGCAGACCGACTTCGGGCGCGACGACTGGTACGTACCGCTGATATCCCTCTTCATGTCGCTCGGGCTCACCGCACCGCCCGTGCTGTTCGGCCTCTACATAGGGGCCAGGCGGCGGCTGATGGAGAGCCTTCGGGAGCGGGCGGACTCGCTGGAGCGGGAGCTGTCGCTGCTCGCCGACCGGGCCGAGGAGCGGGCCGAGTGGGCGCGTACGGAGGAGCGCCACCGGATCGCCCGCGAGATGCACGACGTGGTCGCCCACCGGGTCAGCCTGATGGTCGTGCACGCCGCCGCGCTCCAGGCCGTCGCGCCGAAGGACCCGGCGAAAGCGGTGCGGAACGCCGCCCTGGTCGGCGACATGGGCCGCCAGGCGCTGACCGAGCTGCGCGAGATGCTCGGGGTGCTGCGGAGCGGGGAGCCCGTGGCGGCCCGGTCCGCGAAGCCGCCGCTCGCCTCGGTCGGCCGGGCGGCGGCAGCCGCGGCGGCCGCCGCCGCGGAGGACGGGCCCCGGCTGCACGAGGTGGAGACCCTGGTCGGGGAATCCAGGGCGGCCGGCATGACCGTGGAGCTCTCGGTGGACGGCGAGGCCCGCCCGTACGCGCCCGAGGTCGAGCAGACCGCGTACCGGGTGGTGCAGGAGGCCCTGACGAACGTGCACAAGCACGCGGCGGGCGCGAAGGCGTGGGTGCGGCTTGCGCACCGGGGCTCGGAAGTCGCGATGCAGGTGGAGAACGGTCCGTCGGACGCCGCCACGGCGGACGCGGGGCTGCCGAGCGGGGGCAACGGGCTGGTCGGCATGCGGGAGCGGGTGCTGGGCCTCGGCGGCGTCTTCGTCTCCGGCCCGACGGATGCGGGAGGCTTCCGGGTGTCGGCGGTACTGCCGGACCGGGGGGCGGCCTGACCCGCCCTGCGGCCTCGCTTCGTCCCGGATCGCCAGGCGGGCGATTCCGGCCCGTCCGGCGTCCGAGGACGGAACCGGGACGGTGGGTTGCCGGGGCGGACTCGTGACCGGGCACGGCCGGGAGCCGTCTTGTCCTCGATCGCCGGGCGGGCCGGAATATCAGGCCGCTCAGCCCAGGACGAGGCGCTCCGGCTGGATGCCGCCGACCAGCGTTGCCAGTGCCTGGTCGATGTCGGGGCCGAGGTACCAGTCCCCGGTGTGATCGATGCTGTACACCCGCCCCTGCGTATCGATCGCGAGGACGGCCTGCCCGTCCCCCTCCTCGCCCAGCGGGCTGACCTCGGTCTTCAGTGCCCGGCCGAGGTCGCCGAGCGTGCGGGCGAGATGCAGTCCGCTCAGCGGATCGATGCGCACCGAGGCCGGTGCGATCTGCCGGCCCGGCGCGGACGCCGTGATGTGCAGTCCGCCGAACTCCGCCCATGCCTCCACGGCCGCCGGGAAGACCGCGTGCTGATGACCGGCGGGCGACGCGTGCGAGCGCAGTGCGTCGGCCCACTCCTCGGCCTGCCGGATGTCCCATCGGCCGGGCTGCCAGCCCGCGGCGCGCAGGGTGGCGTCGACGGCGACGGGGAAGCGGGTCGAGGCGTGGCGGTCGCGGCCCGCGGGGCCCGCCTGTTCGGGTAGGTCGGTTCGGTCGTGCATCGGCGCGCGGTCAGCCCTTCTCGGCGGTGGTCGCCGCCCCGGTGGTCGTGAGGTCGACGGGGCGTACGCCGAAGTGGGCGAGCATCGCCTCGCAGGAGCGGCACGGCGGCGCGTAACTGCCGTGCATCGGGTCGCCGTCCTCACGGATGCGCCGTGCGGTGAGCCGCGAGTGCTTCAGGGCGCGGCGGGCCTCGCCGTTGGTCAGCGGCTTGCGCTGGGCCCGCTTGGAACGGCCGGCTTCGGCCGCGGTGAGCTGCCGGGAGAGCAGTATCGCCTCGGGGCAGCGACCGGTGAAGCGTTCACGCTGGCCGCTGGCGAGGGTGTCGAGGAAGTCCTGGACCAGTGGGTGCAGTACGGGTGGCTGGTCGCCCTTGCCCGCCGTGCAGGTGAGCGTCTCACCGCGTACGGACAGCGCTGCGGCCACCGCGGGCAGGATGCCGTCGCGGCGGTGGTGCAGCCGGGGTGTGAGGCTGGTTCCGGTGTTGCTCCAGCTGAGGCGTGGATCCCCGGATGTGGCTGTTTGTGCGCTGTGCATGGTGCTTTTCCCTCCCGTGCCCGCAGCGGTAGCTGCGCGATGTGCACGCCCCCGAGTTCGGTGACAGCCTGCCAAATGTCCCGGCTGGTGGGGAAGCTGGGGCGGGGAAACGCGTCTCCGTGTCACCCGCCAGTGGCAGGAGCATCGCTCGTCAGTCACGTCGCTGTGACGGTTCGTGACGGAAGAGGAGAGGGGTGGCGTAGGGGCGAGACCCGCTCTTGCGCCACCGCATAGGCTGTGCCCGGACCGCCCCCTTGGGCAGGTCGGTCCTCACCCGTCAGACGCAGCAGGGGGCAACCGCCATGACGACAGGTCGGCTCGGGCAGCAAGCCGCGCCACCGAACGCGGCCTACGCCGGGCAGCTCGTGCATTTCCCGGACCCGGTCCGGGCGTCCCGCCACCCCAGAGGTGTGCGCATGGACGAGAACGGCAGCCCGGACTTCGCGCCGTACGCGCGTGCCGCCGCCGAGATCGCCGAGCCCCCGCAGGGCTTCGGCGTCGATGAACTGCGGCTCACCGACTACGTCTCGGCCAACGCGGCGCTGGCGGCGAGCGGCCATGAGCTGTGGGACACGATTCCCGCCGTCGCCACCCCGCACGGCTGGACCTGGCACCACGTACCCGGCGGCCGGCGCATGGTGCTGGTCCCGGTCGAGGTCAAGGCGCTGCTCAGGCACCACGGCGGTCTCGCCGCCACCGCGGTCGACCAGAACAAGCGCGGCACCCGCCCGCTGCAGGAGACCAGGCCCGCGCACTTCCGGCTGCCCAAGGGCGCCGTCGCGGTGAGCGAGCAGCAGATCCTGGGCGTCGAGGAGGACCTCGGCTACCGGCTGCCCGGTGCCTACCGCTCCTTCCTCAAGGCGGCGGGTGGCTCGGCCCCGGTCGGTGCGGCGCTCGACGCGGAGCTCGGTCTCCTGGTCGACCAGCCGTTCTTCACGGTGCGTGAGGAGGCCGCCGTGAACGACCTGGTGTACGTCAACAAGTGCCTGCGGGACCACCTCACCAAGGACTACCTGGGCGTCGGCTTCGTCCAGGGCGGCATCATCGCGGTGAAGGTGAAGGGCAACGGTGTCGGCTCGGTCTGGTTCTGCGCGTACGACGACGCCCGGGACCAGGACGGCTGGAACGTGCAGGAGCGGGTGGACCGGCTGCTGCTGCCGTGCGGCGGCGACTTCGACGCCTTCCTGCAGCGTCTGGCGGGCAATCCGCCGGAGCTGGAGACCGTGGCGAACCTGATGGTGGACGGCGGCTTCGCGCGGGCCGTCCCGGTGGAGGGGTGAGCGCGATGGTGACCTTTGCGCAGGCGCAGGAGCGCGCGGACGAGTGGATCAACGGCGACGTGCCCGCGTACCAGCACCGCGAGGTGCGGGTACGGGAGTTCGAGCTGGGCTTCGTGGTGTGGGGCGAGGACCGTGCCGAGGGTCCCGTCTCGGACGGCGGACGGCAGCGGCTGGTGATCGCCAGGGACAGCGGTGAGGCCACCCTGTGGCCGGGGCTGCCGGTGGGCGAGGTGATACGGCGGTACGAGGAGGAGTACGGCGCACACGATGCGGCACCGGACGCTCCGGAGCCGCCGCAGCGCATCGACTTGAACCAGACGTCCTTCCTGTTGAGCCCCCCGGAGTGGCTCCAGGAAGCGGCCGACAAGCTGGGCATCCCGGACCGTCGGGCGGACCGGGACGGTGACGCGGCCCCTTCGGCCCCTTCGGCCCCTTCGACCACTCCGCCCCCCGTCGCCCCTGCTGCTCCCGCGCCCGCGGCTGCGCAGGGTTCGCCGGGCGGGCCGGTCGCGTACGAGCCCACCGCCAACGACGGCGTTCCGGCATCCCCGCCGAACGTGCCCGTCGGATCGACCCCCTGGGCCGGGACCGACACCAACGCGGGCTCCGACGACGGTGCGGTGCCCCTGCCGGCCACGGTGTTCGCACCGCCGCTCTCGGGCGCCGACGACGACGGCACCCCGCCGCCGGTCGTACCGGCCGATGCGCCGACCGCCCTGATGTCCGGTGGCAGCCAGTTGCCCCGGACGGCGGTCGTCCCCGGCCTGGACCAGCAGGGAATCGGCACACCTGCACCCGGAACACCTGCCCCGAGTGGACCGAGCGCTCCGAGTGCTCCCGGCCTTGGCGCCGGTGACATCGCGGATGCGGCCACCAGTAAGGCCGTCGTGCCGCCGCGCGGTGCGCGCGGGGGCGGTTCGACGACCCCGCCGCCGCCCGGTGCCCCCGGCACCCCGGGCGCCAGGCCAGGTGCTCCCGGCACCCCGGGCGCCAGGCCAGGTGCGCCCGTGCCACCGCCCTCGGGACCGGGTGCGCCCGGCGCTCCGGCGGGCGGGTACCTGCCGACGCAGCTCGTCCCCCAGCAGGGCCCGCCCGGCGCCCCGCAGCCGCCCGGCCCTCCGGGGCCTCCGGCGCCCCCTGCTCCTCCTGGTTCGACGTCTCCGCCGCCCGGTGGCGGGGTGCACCACGCGGCGACGATGTTCGCGGACCCGAGTATG
>NZ_JBVJWD010000020.1:37438-142675 GCF_055602785.1 Streptomyces sp. NPDC037301 | reverse complement strand
AGCATGGGTGGCCCGGGTGCGCCGCAGCCTCCGGGTCCGCCGGGACTCCTTGGGGCCCCGCAGCCGCCCGGCCCTCCGGGGCCTCCGGCGCCCCCTGCTCCTCCTGGTTCGACGTCTCCGCCGCCCGGTGGCGGGGTGCACCACGCGGCGACGATGTTCGCGGACCCGAGCATGGGTGGCCCGGGTGCGCCGCAGCCTCCGGGTCCGCCGGGACTCCTTGGGGCCCCGCAGCCGCCCGGCCCTCCGGGGCCCCCGGCGCCCCCCGCTCCTCCTGGTTCGACGCCTCCGCCGCCCGGTGGCGGGGTGCACCACGCCGCGACGATGCTCGCGGGCCCCGGCCAGGTCGGGCCGTCCGCGCCGCAGCCTCCCGGTCCGCCCGGTCCGCCGGGAATGCCGCAGGGCGGCGCCCCCGGCCCCGTACCGCCGAATCCGCACACCCCGCCGCCCCCGGCGTACGGATATCCGCAGGCGCCGACCGGTCAGCCGACCGTCGGCCCCGGCTACCAGGCCGTGCTGCGTTACCGCGCGCCCGACGGCAGCGAGCAGCAGCTGATCCGCCGCTCGGCGCCGGGCACCCCGCACCCCGAGTGGCAGATGCTGCACGAGCTGCGGGCCATGAACGTGCCGCCGCAGCAGGTCATCGAGCTGCACACCGAGCTGGAGTCGTGCGAGCTGCCCGGTGGCTACTGCGCGCGGATGATCCGTGAGACCTGGCCGCAGGTGCGGATCACCAGCGTCGCCCCGTACGGCACCGATCACGCCAGCCGCCAGCAGGGCATGCAGCATCTGCTCACCCATCAGGGGGAGCTGCACCAGGTCGCGGACGGGCCGGCTCGTCCCGCGCCGGTCCGGGCTCCGCTGCCGCAGATGCCGCCCGCGCCGCCGGTGCCGCCGGAGGCCATCGCCCAGGAGATGGTGCAGACCTTCGGTCCGCAGGGCATCCTTCGCTTCGATCAGCGCGCGGTGTCCCGTCAGGGTGTGCCCGAGGCCGTGGCGCGGACGCTGGTGTGGGCGGGGCTGCCCGCCGACTTCGGGCCGTTCTTCTGGGCGCAGCCGGGCCAGCCGGTGGTGCCGACGCTGGCCGAGTTGGCCGCACAGCGGCAGGTGCAGGCGGCCCCCGACGCGGGGTCGTACCTCGTCATGGGGTCCGACTTCGGGCGGGCGATCTGTGTCCAGTACGGCACCGCGAACATCGTGGCGGTGCCGGTCGAGGCGGGTTCCCCCGCGGGCGGGCACAGCCAGTCGGCGGCGCCGCAGTTCGTGAACACCGGGCTGCCGGAGTTCCAGCGCTCGATGGCGCTGCTCGGCCGGATGTGGCGGCTGCGGTTCGGGCTCAACCCGGAGCAGGCGGGCCGCTGGACGGTCGACTTCCAGGCCCAGCTGGTGGCGCTGGACGCGGCGGCGCTGGCGTCGCCGGAGAGCTGGTGGTCGGTACTCCTTGAGCAGATGTGGGACGGGCTGATCTGACCCGGCAGGCTCTGCGGACGGCGCCCGGCTCCCCGAGAGGGGGGCCGGGCGCCGTGCTGTGTGCGGTCTGTGATGCCGGTCGCTTCCGTCCGGAAAGCAGCGAAACGATTCCGACTTCTGTGTCAATTGCCGCATCCTTAGACGTACTGCAGGTGGTCGGAGAGTCGGAAAGAGGCTTCAGGGATGAGTTCTGCACCGGTGTCCGCGCATGGCTTCGTCGGCGTACGAGGACGTGGTTACCGTCCGGAGCAGGTGGACCGCACCGTGGCCGGGCTGTCGGCCGAGCGGGACGAGGCGTGGGAGCAGGTGTCCCGGCTGACCGCGCTGGTGGAGGAGCTTTCCGCCGAGTCGGTCCGGCTGAGCGAGGCCGTCGCCAGGCTCGCCCCGCAGAACTATGAATCGCTCGGTGAGCGCGCCCGGCAGATCCTGGCGCTCGCCGAGAGCGAGGCCCGGGACGTACGGGGCGCCGCCCAGGAGGAGGCGCAGGCGCTGCGGGACGCGGCGGACGAGGCGGGCCGCAGGCTCCGCGAGTCGGCGCGCGCGGACTCCGAGGCGATGCGGGCAGCGGCCGAGGAGTACGCCGACGGGACGCTGATCACGGCCGGGGGCACCGCCGAGGAGACCGTCGCCGAGGCCGGCAAGGAGGCCGCGGAGGTGCGGGAGCAGGCGGAGTCCGCGATGGCCGGGACGCGTCGCCGTACCGCGAGCGTCCTCGCGCACCAGGAGCAGGAGCATTCCGAGCGGTGGAAGACGGCCGAACGCGAGCTGGCGGAGGCCGAGGCCGCGCAGGCCGCGCATCACGACGAGCTGACCGAGCAGGCGGAGGCCCGCCTGGCCGAGGCGCGGCGGGCGCTGGCTCGGACCGAGGAGGCCGCACGGCACGGCCAGGAGGATGCGGAGGCGCAGGGTGCGGAGCTGATCGCGGCGGCCAGGGTCCGTGAGGAGCGGGTGGTCCGGGAGACGGAGCGGATCCTGCGGGAGCACGAGGAGGGCCGCGAGGAGGTCCAGGCGCACATGGCGCACGTGCGGAACTCACTCGCGGCGCTCACCGGGCGGGTGGCCCCGGCGGAGGACTGAGTCCGACCGCCGGGAGCTTCGCCTCCGGACGCGGGGGTTCCTCAGGGGCGGGCCGCCGTATTCTGCGGTGCGCCCGCCAGGATTCGCGGTTCCTCGGCCTCGTACCGTCGGCGTTCTTCGGCCGCTGTGCGCCGCTCGAGTACCGTTCCCAGCCATCCCGCCAGGAAACCGGCCGGGATGGAGACGAGCCCGGTCGTGGTGAAGGGGAACCAGTTGAAGTCGTACTCGGGGAAGACCGAAGACGGTGAGCCCGAGACGAGATTGGTGCCGGTGATCAGCACCATGACGGTGACGGTGCCGACGATCAGGGTGCTGAGCAGTCCGGTACGGGTGAAGCGCCGCCAGAACATGCTGTAGACGAGCGCCGGGGCCAGCGCCGACGCGCCGACACAGAACGAGAGCGTCGCCAGCGCCTGTACGTTCCAGTGCCTGGCCACGACGGCGAGTGTGGTGGCGAGCAGCCCGACGACGACCGCTGCGGCCTGTGCCGTACGCATTTCGGACAGGCCCGGCAGCGGCTTCCTGTCCGGGTCGCGCACTCCGTGCAGGCCGTGGGCGAAGAGGTCGTGCGCGAGGGAGTTCGCGCAGGCCAGGATCATTCCGGCGACCGAGGCGAGCAGAGTCAGGAAGATCGCCGTCGTCATCGTCGTGACGACCAGTGCGCCCAGCCGGCCACCGCCTGCCACCACACCGCTGATCTGGAGGATCGAGCTGTTTCCGGACGCTCCGGCGGCGGTGATGCGGTCGTGGCCGACGAGCGCACCCGCGCCGAAACCGATGACGACGAGCAGTAGACAGAGCCCGGCGACCACGGCGACCGCCCAGGACAGCGAGCGGCGGACGGCCTGCGTGGAGCGGGCGCTCGTCATGTGCATGGTGACATGTGGCAGACAGGCGGCGCCGAGCACCACGGTCAGTTCGGAGCTGACCATGTCGAGTCCGCTGCCGTCGAACTGGAGCCCCGAGCGCAGATACGCGGCCCCCGCGCCGCTGCCTGCCCGGGCGGCCGAAAGCAGGGCGCCGGTGTCCCAGTCGAAGCGGTTCATGATCAGTACGGAGATGGTGAACGCGGCGACGAAGAGGACCACGGTCTTCACGATCTGGATCAGCGCGGTGCCCTTCATGCCGCCGATCGCCGCGTAACCGATCATCAGGATGCCGAGCCCGATGATGGCGCCGGTGCGGAACCCGGAACTGTCGAACCCCAGGATGAAGGAGAGCAGATCGCCGCTGCTCGCGAGCTGGACGACCATCATCGGAACGAGCGCGGCGATGGTGGCCGCGCAGGCGGTGATACGGACCGCGCGGCCGGGGGCGCGGCGCACGAGCAGGTCGCCCATGGTGAACCCGCCCGCGTTGCGCAGTGGTTCGGCCAGCAGGAACATCAGCAGGACGAGCGAGAGGGTGATGCTCAGGGCGAGGATCATCCCGTCGTAGCCGGTGAGGGCGATGATGCCGGTGGTGCCGAGAACCGTGGCCGCGGAGAGATAGTCACCCGCGAGTGCGAGGCCGTTCTGCAGGGGCGAGAGCGAGCGGGGGCCGGTGTAGAACTCGTCGAGGTCGTCGCGGTCCGGGCCGGTCATCACGCAGAGCAGCAGGGCCACGGTGGCCACGGCGAGGAAGGCCACCAGGGACATCGACTGCGCGGAATCGTCGAATCCGTTCACTGGGCCGCTCCTGTTCTTCGGAGCCGTGCGGCGAGCGGATCGACCGTGCTCCGGGCGGTCCGCTCGTACAGGACGACGGCGAGCAGTGTCACGGGGAGCTGACAGAGCCCCAGCGCCAGGCCGATGTTGAGACCGCCGAACAGGGGGCGGTCCATCAGGTCCTTGGCGAATCCGGAGAGCAGCAGGAATACGACGAAGTAGCCGAGTGCGGTCAGGGTCGTGATGCGCCGCAGCAGCCGGTACGCGGTGCGCAGCCGGCGCAGATCGCCGTGACGGCCCGGGACGGACACGGGAGCGGTGGGAGCGCTCGGCCGTTCCGGGGGCGGTGAGGGCTCCGAACTCTGCCAGGGCAGCAGGTGTTCGGGGTCGTACGGAGGCGGGGGCTGATGCCGCCGGGACGGCTTCGGCAGCCGTCCGGGCCAGGAGGAGTACGGGGACGGAGGCGGGCTTCCGTACGACATCTGGGTGCTGCTCCTTGCATGGCTCGGGTCCTGGGCTGGACGGCAAGGCAGGAGTGCGGTTGTGCTGTCGGAAGCGCGAACATTACTCGCGGGTATGGCGGTTGGGGAGAGGTTGGCCTGAACTACCCACGGCAATGGCTCAGTTGCATGAGGTCTTGCCGAATGGAGTCTCCTTGCCCCGCAGTGCGATGCGGCCGTCTACGGCGCCGGGGCGTCGTTCCCGGACTCCTCGGTGAGGACCGGGAAACGGCGCGGGGCCACGAAGACCAGCACCAGCAGGGCGAGCGCCGCGGCCACGGCGGCACCCAGGTAGACATGGTCGACGGCGGCGTCGACGGCCCGCCGCAGATAGTCCGTCGCCGCGGCCGAGAGCCTGCCCGGGTCGTCCAGGGCGTGCGAGATCGCGTCCAGGTCGCCCGGCAGCCCGGGGACCGGGGCGGCGGCCAGCCGGGAGGCGAGGACCCCGTTGGCGACGGCCCCGAAGAGCGCGGCGCCGACGCTCTGGCCGACCTGGCGGCAGAAGAGCACGGAGGCGGTCGTCGTGCCGCGCTCGGCCCAGCCGACCGTCGACTGGACCCCGACGATCAGCGGCAGCTGGAACAGCCCGAGCGCCGCACCGAGCAGCAGCATGATCAGGGCGGGCTGCCAGGGCTCGCCCGGATACGGCAGCAACGGGAAGGCGAGCAGTATCAGCAGGGCGCAGCTCATGCCGATGATCGCGGTGCGGCGGAAGCCGATGCGGTTGTAGACGCGGTTGGAGAAGGCCGCCGACACCGGCCAGCTCAGCGTCATCACGGACAGCACGAAACCGGCGGCGATCGGGCCGAGACCCAGCACCGACTGGGCGTACGTCGGCAGGAAGACCGTGGGGGCGACCATCAGCAGCCCCATCGCGCCCAGCGCCAGATTGACCGAGGCGATGGTCCGCCGCCGCCAGACCCAGCCGGGAATGATCGGCTCGGCGGCCCGCCGCTCGATGACGACGGTCAGCGCGCCGAGCACGACGGTGCCGGCCAGCAGCCCGAGGGACGGGGCGGAGAACCAGGGCCAGGCGACCCCGCCCTGGACGAGCGCGGTCAGCAGCAGGGTGCCGGTGGCGAAGACGGCGAGGGCGCCCGCCCAGTCGATGCGGGGGCGGGGCGTGCCGGCCGCCCGGTGGGTGCGGGCCGGCTCGTGGAGGTGGCGTACGACGAGCCAGAGCGCGAGGGCCCCGATCGGCAGATTGATCAGGAAGATCCAGCGCCAGTCGGCGTACACCGCGAACAGCCCGCCGATCACCGGCCCCGCGACCGCCGACGTGGCCCATACGGTCGACAGCTTGGCCTGGATCTTCGGGCGTTCCTTGAGCGGATACAGGTCCGCGGCGATGGTCTGCACGGTGCCTTGCAGGGCGCCGCCGCCCAGGCCCTGGACGACCCGGAAGGCGACCAGCGCGGCCATGTTCCAGGCGGCGGCGCAGAGCACCGAGCCGAGCAGGAAGAGGGCGATGCCGGCGATCAGGACCGGCTTGCGGCCGAAGGTGTCGGAGAGCTTCCCGTACACCGGCAGGGAGACCGTCACGGCCAGCAGGTAGCCGGAGAACAGCCACGAGAAGACGGAGAAGCCGCCGAGGTCGCCGACGATCTGCGGAACGGCGGTCGAGACGATGGTGCCGTCGATGGCCGCCAGGGCCATCCCGAGCATCAGGGCGGCGACCACCGGGCCGCGTCCGCGCGGCGTCTCGGGAGAGGGGGCCGGGCCGACCCCGGGCCCGGACATCGCTTCGGTATTGCCGCCCGCGCCGCCCACCAAGATTCCTTCCCCCTGCACGTATTTTCTCGGGACACTGTCTCACCCGTGGATCCCGGCGGGGAGGGCGCCGCTGTCGGGGGGTGTGTCCGAAGGCCTCTGCGGACCCCGTCGCTTGCACCCATGGGTGCAGTCCCTGAGGCGGGTCTCCACCCGCGGGCCGAGACCCTTAGGGGACGCTCCTCAGTTTTGCCCAGGGGTGGTTCCTCCCGGCGGAGGACGTGACGGCGGGGGCCCGTTCCTTAGCGTGTTCCTACACCGCAGAAAGCGGCTGATACCCACCGCGAATGCGGCTGACCGCAGGGGGGCGGGGTGGGGAAAACCCCACCCGAAGACTGCGCTGTGCACCAGGGCGCCGGTCCCCCTCGGAACACCAGACTCCACAGGTACACCCGCGACATCCCGAACGCCGGCCGACATAGCCGGCTGACAACCGACTTAGGAGAAAAACCGTGACAACGGCTGTAACCATTCCCAGGCACGGGGGTACTGGAGGGCGTACGGCCGTCGCTGCGCGAGCGCGGCAGGTCGTCAAGGCGTACGGGGCGGGGGAGACCCGGGTCGTCGCGCTCGACCATGTCGATGTGGACATCGCCCGCGGGCAGTTCACAGCGATCATGGGCCCGTCCGGCTCCGGCAAGTCGACTTTGATGCACTGTCTGGCCGGCCTGGACACCGTGACCTCCGGTCAGATCTTCCTCGACGAGACCGAGATCACCGGACTCAAGGACAAGAAGCTCACCCAGCTCCGCCGGGACCGGATCGGCTTCATCTTCCAGGCGTTCAACCTGCTTCCCACGCTCAACGCGCTGGAGAACATCACGCTGCCGATGGACATCGCGGGCCGCAAGCCCGACGCGGCCTGGCTGCGGCAGGTTGTGGAGACGGTCGGTCTCGCCGAGCGGCTGAAGCACCGGCCCACCGAGCTCTCCGGCGGCCAGCAGCAGCGCGTCGCGGTGGCCAGGGCGCTCGCCGCCCGGCCGGAGATCATCTTCGGTGACGAGCCCACCGGAAACCTGGACTCGCGGGCCGGCGCCGAGGTGCTGAGCTTCCTGCGCAGGTCCGTCGACGAGCTGGGCCAGACCATCGTCATGGTCACCCACGACCCCGTCGCCGCCTCCTACGCGGACCGGGTGCTGTACCTCGCCGACGGACGCATCGTCGACGAGATGCTGGGCCCGACGGCCGACCAGGTACTCGACCGTATGAAGGACTTCGACTCGCGCGGGCGGACGTCATGACCGTCTGGAAGACATCGAGGCGCAACTTCTTCGCGCACAAGGGACGAATGGCGCTCTCCGCCGTCGCGGTCCTGCTGTCGGTGGCGTTCGTGTGCGGCACGCTCGTGTTCACCGACACCATGAACACCACGTTCGACAAGCTCTTCGCCGCGACGTCGGCCGATGTCACCGTCAGCCCTAAGAGTCCCGAGGACAACGACCGGCTCCCGGGGAACGGCAAGCCCGTCACGCTCCCCGCCTCCGCCGTCGAGCAGGTCGGCAAGGCCACCGGTGTGAAGGACGCCGAGGGCGCGGTCAGCAGCATGTCCGTCACCGTCGTCGACAGCCACAACAAGAACATGGGCTCGACGACGGGCGCCCCGACGATCGCGGGCAACTGGACGAAGAACGACCTGCGTTCGATGGAGATCACCTCCGGCCACGCACCGCGCGGCCCGACCGAGGTGATGGTCGACGCCGACACCGCCGACAAGCACGACCTGAAGATCGGTGACGAGCTGCGTACCATCGCCGCCACCGGCGACATCAACGCGAAGATCAGCGGCATTGCCACCTTCAAGGTCACCAACCCCGGGGCGGCGGTCGTCTACTTCGACACCGTCACCGCGCAGACGAAGCTGCTCGGCAGGCCCGACGTCTTCAGCCTCATCTCCGTCACAGCCGAATCCGGCGTCACCGACACACAGTTGAAGCGACACGTCGCCACGGCGCTCGGCGACACCTCCGCGTACAAGCTCCAGACGCAGAAGGAGGCCGCGGACGCCAACAAGGACTCGATGGGCTCCTTCCTCGACGTCATGAAGTACGCGATGCTCGGCTTCGCCGGGATCGCCTTGCTCGTCGGCATCTTCCTGATCGTCAACACCTTCTCGATGCTGGTCGCCCAGCGCACCCGCGAGATCGGCCTGATGCGGGCCATCGGCTCCAGCCGCAAGCAGGTCAACCGTTCCGTGCTCATCGAGGCACTGTTCCTCGGCATCCTCGGCTCCGTCCTCGGCGTCGGCGCCGGTGTCGGCCTCGCCGTGGGCCTGATGAAGCTCATGGGCGCCATGGGCATGGACCTGTCCACCAAGGACCTCACGGTCGCCTGGACGACCCCGGTGGTCGGCCTCGCGCTCGGCATCGTCGTCACGGTCGTCGCCGCGTACATCCCGGCCCGCCGGGCCGGGAAGATCTCCCCGATGGCCGCCCTGCGCGACGCCGGAACCCCGGCGGACGGCCGCGCGGGCCGGGTCCGGGCCGCGATCGGGCTGGTCCTCACCCTCGCCGGTGGTGCCGCGCTCCTCGCCGCGACCCGGGCCGACAAGTCGAGCGAAGGTTCGCTCTTCCTCGGTGTGGGCGTGGTCCTCACCCTGATCGGCTTCATCGTGATCGGCCCGCTGCTGGCCGGCTTCGTGGTCCGGGTGCTGAGCGCGGTCATGCTGCGGATGTTCGGCCCCGTCGGACGGCTCGCGGAGCGCAACGCCCTGCGCAACCCGCGCCGTACCGGAGCGACCGGCGCCGCCCTGATGATCGGCCTCGCCCTGGTCGCCTGCCTGTCCGTCGTCGGCTCCTCCATGGTCGCCTCGGCCACCGAGGAGCTCGACAGGTCGGTCGGCGCCGACTTCATCGTCCAGCCGTCCGGCGGCAACCCGACGCCCCTCGTGGACCAGGCGGTGAAGTCCCTGGAATCCGTGCCGGACATCGAGCACCTCACCGGCTACAAGGTCGTCGGCGCCGGGCTCACGGCCCCCGACGGCACCACCGAGAACAAGGCCCTGGCCGCCGTCGATCCCACATACCAGGAGGACGTCCGACGCGAGACGGTCGCCGGGAAGCTGGCCGACGCGTACGGCAAGGACGCCATGTCCGTCGGCGACACGTACGCCACCAAGCACCACCTCAAGGTCGGCGACCGGCTCACCGTCGCGTTCAAGGGCGGCGAGACCGCGAAGCTGAGGCTTGCCGCGATCACCTCGGACGACGTGAACATCGACAAGGGCGCGATGTACACGAACATCGCGACCGCCGCGCGGTATGTCCCCGCCGACAGTCTGCCGAAGAACATGATGATGTTCGCGAAGGCCGAGGACGGCAAGGAGAAGGAGGCGTACGCCGCCCTCAAGGACGCCCTCGTCAAGTACCCGCAGTACGAGGTGAAGAACCAGGCCGACTTCAAGCAGCAGCTGAAGGATCAGATCGGCCAGTTGCTGAACATCGTCTACGGCCTGCTGGCGCTCGCGATCATCGTCGCGGTGCTCGGTGTGGTGAACACCCTGGCCCTGTCGGTGGTCGAGCGGACCCGCGAGATCGGCCTGATGCGCGCCATCGGCCTCTCACGCCGCCAGCTGCGCCGGATGATCCGCCTGGAGTCGGTGGTCATCGCGGTCTTCGGTGCCCTGCTCGGCCTCGGCCTCGGCATGGGCTGGGGCACGGCGGCCCAGAAGCTGCTGGCCCTGGAGGGTCTCGGCGTCCTGGAGATCCCGTGGCCGACGATCCTCACGGTCTTCGTCGCCTCGGCATTCGTCGGCCTGTTCGCGGCCCTGGTCCCTGCGTTCCGGGCGGGCAGGATGAACGTCCTGAACGCGATCGCCACGGAATAGCGAGGGTGACGACCGACGTAAGATGACCGATCCGGCTCCGGGGTGTTCCTCCAAACACTCCGGGGCCGGACTCGTGTCCGTACGGCGCGGGGCGCGGACCGTGGGCGCGCGGGGCAGGGCGGCGGTCCCGGCGCGTGCCCGGCGCACGGACCGGGCCGGATCCGACCCGCGGAGCCGGATTGCGGGCGCGGCTGTCACAGCGGAGTCGTACGCTGGGAACCCCCGGCCCGTGAGACGTGTCGGGTCCTTCGTGTTGCCCTTCGCGTTGCCCCCTGGCAGCAGCCGGCTGTCAGACCTCGCCCTCGTTACCCGGACGGAAGCCCTTCATGAGCCTGCACGGCCTGCTGGATGTCGTCGTACGTGATCCGGCACTCTCCGAAGCGGTGAAGGCCGCCACCGACGGCCACCGGATGCACGTCGACCTCGTCGGTCCGCCCGCCGCCCGCCCCTTCGCCGTGGCCGCGCTGGCCCGTGAGGCCGGACGGACCGTGCTCGCCGTCACCGCGACCGGCCGGGAGGCCGAGGACCTGGCGGCCGCGCTGCGCACCTTGCTGCCGCCGGACACGATCGCCGAGTTCCCGTCCTGGGAGACCCTGCCGCACGAGCGGCTCTCGCCCCGTTCCGACACCGTGGGCCGCCGCCTCGCCGTGCTGCGGCGCCTGGCGCATCCGAGGAAGGACGACCCGGAGACCGGCCCGGTCAAGGTCGTCGTCGCGCCGGTCCGCTCCGTGCTCCAGCCGCAGGTCAAGGGGCTCGGCGACCTGGAACCCGTAGCGCTGCGCATCGGACAGAGCGCCGACCTCGGCAAGACGGTCGACGCGCTCGCGGCGGCCGCGTACTCCAGGGTCGAACTGGTCGAGAAACGCGGCGAGTTCGCCGTGCGCGGCGGCATCCTGGACGTCTTCCCGCCGACCGAGGAGCACCCCCTTCGAGTGGAGTTCTGGGGTGACGACGTCGAGGAGATCCGCTACTTCAAGATCGCCGACCAGCGGTCGCTGGAGATCGCCCAGCACGGGCTGTGGGCGCCGCCCTGCCGCGAGCTGCTGCTGACCGACGAGGTGCGCGAGCGGGCCGCCGCCCTCGCCGAACTCCACCCGGAGCTGGGCGAACTGCTCGGCAAGATCGCCGAGGGGATCGCGGTGGAGGGCATGGAGTCCCTCGCCCCGGTTCTCGTCGACGACATGGAGCTGCTGCTCGACGTGCTGCCCAAGGGCTCGATGGCGCTGGTCTGCGACCCGGAGCGGGTCCGGACCAGGGCGGCAGACCTCGTCGCCACCAGCCAGGAGTTCCTCCAGGCATCCTGGGCGGCCACCGCGGGCGGAGGCGAGGCCCCGATCGATGTCGGCGCGGCCTCCCTGTGGGGCATCGCGGATGTCCGTGACCGGGCCCGCGAGCTGGAGATGATGTGGTGGTCGGTCTCCCCGTTCGCCGCGGACGACGAGCTCGACGAGGACACCCTCAAGCTCACGATGCACGCCCCGGAGTCGTACCGCGGCGACACCGCCCGCGCGCTCGCCGACACCAAGGGCTGGATCGCCGACGGCTGGCGCACGGTGTACGTCACCGAGGGCCAGGGGCTCGCCTCCCGTACCGTCGAGGTGCTGAGCGGCGAGGGCATCGCCGCCCGCCTGGACCCCGACCTGGCGGAGATCTCCCCGTCGCTGGTCCACGTCTCCTGCGGCGCGATCGACCAGGGCTTCGTCGACCCGGCGCTCAAACTCGCCGTCCTCACCGAGACGGATCTGACCGGCCAGCGCACCGCCACCAAGGACCTGGGCCGGATGCCGGCCCGCCGCCGCAAGACGATCGATCCGCTGACGCTGGAGACCGGCGACTACATCGTCCACGAACAGCACGGTGTGGGCCGCTACATCGAAATGGTGCAGCGCACCGTGCAGGGCGCCACCCGCGAGTACCTCCTCGTCGAGTACGCCCCCGCCAAGCGCGGCCAGCCCGGCGACCGCCTCTACATCCCGACCGACCAGCTGGAGCAGGTCACCAAGTACGTCGGCGGCGAGGCGCCCACCCTGCACCGGCTCGGCGGCGCCGACTGGACCAAGACCAAGGCGCGCGCCAAGAAGGCCGTCAAGGAGATCGCCGCCGACCTGATCAAGCTCTACTCGGCGCGGATGGCGGCCCCCGGCCATGTCTTCGGCCCCGACACCCCGTGGCAGCGCGAACTGGAGGACGCCTTCCCGTACGCGGAGACGCCCGACCAGCTCACCACCATCGCCGAGGTCAAGGAGGACATGGAGAAGTCCGTCCCGATGGACCGGCTGATCTGCGGCGACGTCGGCTACGGCAAGACGGAGATCGCGGTACGGGCGGCCTTCAAGGCGGTCCAGGACGGCAAGCAGGTCGCCGTCCTCGTACCCACGACCCTCCTGGTCCAGCAGCACTACGGCACGTTCACCGAGCGCTACTCCCAATTCCCGGTCAGCGTAAGGGCGCTGAGCCGCTTCCAGTCCGAATCCGAGTCCAAGTCGACCCTGGAAGGGCTCCGCGAGGGCTCCGTCGACCTGGTCATCGGCACCCACCGCCTCTTCTCCTCCGAGACGAAGTTCAAGGACCTGGGCCTGGTCATCGTCGACGAGGAGCAGCGCTTCGGCGTCGAGCACAAGGAGCAGCTGAAGAAGCTCCGCGCCAACGTGGACGTCCTCACCATGTCCGCGACGCCCATCCCCCGTACGCTCGAAATGGCCGTGACGGGCATCCGCGAGATGTCGACGATCACCACGCCCCCCGAGGAGCGCCACCCGGTCCTCACCTTCGTCGGCCCGTACGAGGAGAAGCAGATCGGTGCGGCGATCCGCCGTGAACTGCTCCGCGAGGGCCAGGCGTTCTACATCCACAACCGCGTCGAATCGATCGACCGCGCAGCCGCGCGCCTGCGCGAGATTATCCCTGAGGCGAGGATCGCGACCGCCCACGGCCAGATGTCCGAACAGTCTCTGGAGCAGGTGGTGGTGGACTTCTGGGAGAAGAAGTTCGACGTCCTGGTCTCCACGACGATCGTCGAGTCCGGCATCGACATCTCCAACGCCAACACCCTGATCGTGGAGCGCGGCGACAACTTCGGCCTCTCCCAGCTCCACCAGCTGCGCGGCCGTGTGGGCCGTGGCAGGGAACGCGGCTACGCGTACTTCCTCTACCCCCCGGAGAAGCCGCTCACCGAAACGGCTCACGAGCGCCTGGCCACGATCGCCCAGCACACCGAGATGGGCGCGGGCATGTACGTCGCGATGAAGGACCTCGAAATCCGGGGCGCCGGAAACCTCCTGGGCGGCGAACAGTCCGGCCATATCGCGGGCGTCGGCTTCGACCTGTACGTACGCATGGTCGGCGAGGCGGTGGCCGACTACCGGGCGTCCCTCGAAGGCGGCGTGGAGGAGGAGCCGCCCCTGGAGGTCAAGATCGAGCTCCCGGTCGACGCACACGTCCCCCACGACTACGCCCCCGGCGAGCGGCTGCGCCTCCAGGCGTACCGCGCCATCGCCTCCGCCAACACGGAGGACGACATCAGGGCGGTCCGAGAGGAACTCACCGACCGCTACGGCAAGCTCCCCGAGCCGGTCGAGAACCTGCTCCTGGTCGCGGGCCTGCGCATGCTGGCCCGCGCCTGCGGCGTCGGCGAGATCGTGCTCCAGGGCTCGAACATCCGGTTCGCCCCGGTCGAGCTCCGCGAATCGCAGGAGCTCCGCCTGAAGCGCCTCTACCCGAAGACGATCATCAAGCCGGCCGTCCACCAGATCCTGGTCCCGCGCCCCACCACCGGCAGGATCGGCGGCAAGCCGGTCGTCGGCCGCGAACTGCTGGCGTGGACGGGGGAGTTCCTCACGACGATTCTGGGGTCTTGAGGGGTGCGGGCGCGGTTTTGAACACCAGCCACACGGTCTTGCCGACGGCGTGATCATCGACCCCGAAGTCGTCGGCAAGCTCGCTCACGAGGCGTAACCCGCGCCCCGAGCAGGCGTCGTCGTCGGGGCGCTGAACCGTCGGCTGACCGGGTCCGCTGTCACGGACCTCCAGGCGCACCAGCTCCTCGCCCCGGTGGAGGCCGACGCAGAACTCGCGCCCGGGTGGCGCGCCATGCAACAACGCGTTGGTGGCGAGCTCCGAGACGCACAGCTTTATGTTCTCGATCAGAGGATAAAGATCCCACTCGATAAGGACATCGACGACGAAGTCGCGTGAGGCACCAACGGAGGTGCGCCTGCGGGGAAAGCGTCGTTGCTGCGACAGGGACACGGTGGTTCACCGCCTTGCTCGCGGGTTGTAACGTGAGGAGGACTGTACTGCTATTCACGAAAAGCGGCAAGGTCTACTCTGTGGGGGTGCGCTTGAGTCGCCTACCGTGTGATGCGGCAGGCTGGTACGGGCGTTGGCTGCGGAGGAGAAGGACATGGGCGGCAGTGAATGGATCAGCACTTCGGTGCCGTACCTCGCCGCGTCCCCCGGAGCCCGAGGTGACGCCTGGGCTGCGGAGGCTGCCGCAGAGGGCCGCCGGGGCAGTCAGCGCATCGTCCAGGCAGGCGAAGTGGAGGCTCCGGGGCCGGTCGCGGAGTTGCTGGGCACGCCCGCCGGGCAGAGCGTTATTGCCCGGCGCAGGATCATGTATCTCGACGGCGAGCCGTGCGAGCTGACGGACACGTACTACCCCGTGGGCATCGCGGGCGGTACCGGCCTGGCCGGGACCGCCAAGATCCCGGGCGGGGCGATCAGGCTTCTGGCGGACCTGGGTCATGTCGGTGTCCGCGTACGCGAGGACGTGACCGCACGGCAGGCGACCGAGCGCGAGCGGGAGCAACTGCGTTTGATGGCCGGTGAACCCGTACTACAACTGACCCGGGTCACGCTGGACGACGCGGACCGGCCCATTCAGGTCGACGTGATGGCCATGCCTCCACGGCGCCAGAAATTGCGGTACGAGATCAGGATCGGATGACTGTGCCCAGACCCGAAGCGGATGCTGTCGACCGCCGTTCACTGCACGAGCGCATCGCGGCCGACCTCAGGGATCAGATCATGGGCGGGGACCTCGCCCCTGGTGCCAGCCTTCCGTCCACCGTGCAGCTCAAGGAACGGTTCAACGCCTCGAACGCGACCGTGCAGAAGGCGTTGCAACTGCTCAAGGACGAACAACTGGTGGTCGGCAGGCCGGGCGCCGCGGTGACGGTCCGCGAGCATCGTCAACGAACCGTCCGCCCGGCTTCGTACATGGCTCCGGCAGGTTCGGGCGAGCCGTACCGCTGGCTGACAGAGGCTGCAAAGAACGGCTCCCGTGCGCACAGCACACTCCTTGAGGTCGCCGAGGCCGAGCCGCCCGCGGACGTTGCCGAAGCGCTCCGGCTCCCGAAGTCCGGCACCGCACTCCTGCGGCGCCAGCTTCTCGTGATGGACGACGAGCCGGTGGAACTGGTCGCGTCCTACTACCCGCTGGACGTCGCCCGGGGCACGGCGATGACAGAGCGCCGAAAGATCCCCGGCGGGACGCCGACCCTGCTGGCAGAGCTGGGCTACCCGCCGCGGCTGAGCGTGGACCGGGTCTCCGCGCGGGTGCCCACGCAGGACCAGTACCAGGTGCTTCGGCTGCCCGGTGACCTGCCGGTGCTCCGTACGCTGCGCGTGGTCTACAGCGACGACGAGCGGCCGATCGAGGCGACGGTCATGGTCAAGGCGGGCCATCTGTACGAGTTGCAGTACGAGTTCACGGCCGAGCGCACCTGAGGCGACTCAACTGCGCTTGCGGGGCGGTGACGATGGTGCGGGCTGCTTCTGGTGTGCGATGTCCGGCCTGAACAACAGCCCGGTGACCGACCGGAAGACCTCCTCCGGGTCCCGGTCGCCCACCGGGCCGCTCAGGTTGCCGCTGAGCAGCAGGGTGGCGAAACCGTGGGCCAGGGACCAGGCGGCGACGCCCGCGAGCCGGGTGTCGTCGCCGCGTCCGGCGGCGGGGAGGTCGGTGACGCCCACACGCAGTTCCGTCGTGGCGCGGGCCTTCGCGGCGAGCAGTTCGGGGTCGTCGGTGCGGTAGAGGTCCGGCTGGAACATCACCTGGAAGTGTGCCGGGTGGTCGGTGGCGAACCGTACGTACCGCACGCCACGCTCCCGTAGGTCCGGGGCGTCGGCCAGTGTGTCGGCGAAGAGGGTGTAGCCCTCGGCGGCGATGGCGGTGAGCAGGCCCGTGCGGTCCTTGAAGTGGTGGGCGGGCGCCGCGTGGGAGACGCCGGCCCGGCGTGCCAGGTCGCGCAGGCTCAGCGCACCTGGGCCCTCGGTGCGGATGACGTCTAGTGCGGCCGTGAGGACGGCGCGTCGCAGGTCGCCGTGGTGATAGGTGCGCTCGCTGGTCATGTGCAACAGATTACGCGGGATCTAGCCATTGACAAGTTTAGGTAGGAGGGAGCACCCTAGGGGATCTAGTCAGTGACAAGATATGTGACGTTGTGGAGGGCGGAGACATGTCCGAGGAGGAGCTGGGCCGGGTGCGGCAGATGTGGCACCTGCTGGAGCCCCTGCACGCTGTTCTGTACTACGCGCCGGAGTCCTTCGAGGAGGCTGCCGTGCTCGGATACTGCACCGATGAGCGCTGGCCGAGCTACTTCGCCTGGCGCGCCGCGCCGCTCGGGGAAGTAGGTACCGGCCGGGTGGTCGACACCTTCTACAGCTTCAGCCCGGCGATGGTGCGCGAGTACGTCCCCGCCGCCTGGTCCGTCGCCTCTTCCGGCGCGGTGCTCGCCGCCCGGACGCGGGCGGTCGACCGTGCGTACCGGGCTTTGCTGGGGGAGCAGGTCGCCGGTGCGGAGCTTGCCGAGGCCGCCGCGCTCGTACGACGCGTCGCGGAGGCTGCGAATACGGGCGGCCGCCCGCTCGCCGCGGCCAACGCCGCCCTGTCCTGGCCGGAAGAGCCGCATCTGGTGCTCTGGCAGGTGGCGACGATCCTGCGGGAGCATCGCGGGGACGGGCATGTTGCCGCGCTTGCCGGGGCCGGGCTCGATCCGGTCGAGTCGCTGGTCTCCTTCGCCGCCATCGGTGCGGCGCGCCCGGAGGTGTTCGCAAGCCGGGGGTGGGGTGACGAGGAGTGGCAGGCGGCTTGTCAACGGCTCGTGAAGCGCGGGTTGTTGACGCAGGACGGCACGGCGACCGAGGCGGGGCGGGCGTTGCGTACCGAGGTCGAGCGGCGTACGGATGAGGCGGCTGCCGCCCCGTGGCGGGCGCTCCGTGAGGAGGAGCGGGAGCGGCTGGTCGAGTTGCTGGGGCCGCTGTGGGTGGCGGCGATCGGCTCCGGACTGCTGCCGTCCGAAACGACGCTGGGCATCGGGAAGGTGTGAGCGGACGGGCGGGCCGGGCGGTGTGATTCCGGCCGCATCCTGACGGAAGCGCACTCATGAAGGCCCGTCAGCGGGGAAGACATCCGTACGATTCTTGAGTTCGGCTTTCTCCCCGTCAGGACGGCCCCGAGTGATATCTCCCCGCACGTACCGAGTGATGCTGCCCGCCCTCAGCGCGGCGGCGGTGCTGGCCCTGGCCGGCTGTGACCCCGAGCAGACGTCCTCCGGGGCCGGGCAGCACGGCGGTGGACAGGCCGTCACCGGGTTCGGGGCCAGTCCGCTCGACAACGCCGACGGTACGAAGCCGGGGCTCGCGCCGCTCACCTCCGAGGCGGACAAGGCGGCCGGCCGGAAGATCATCGAGAAGGTGGCGACGAAGGGGCGGGGGCCGAAGACCGGGTACGCGCGCGACAAGTTCGGCTATGCGTGGAAGGACTCGGTCGACGGGATACCGCTCGCGAGGAACGGCTGCGACACCCGTAACGACCTCCTCGCCAGGGACGGCAAGGACGTGAAGTTCCGCTCCGGTTCGGACTGTGTCGTCGTCTCGATGACCCTCAAGGACCCGTACACCGGCTCAACGATCGACTGGCGCAAGCAGCAGGCCACCAAGGTCCAGATCGATCACGTCATGCCGCTCTCGTACGACTGGCAGATGGGCGCCGCACGCTGGAACGAGGCCAAGCGGCAGCAGATCGCCAACGACCCGCTCAACCTCATCCCGGTCGACGGCCCGGCCAACAACGCCAAGCGGGACTCGGGGCCCGCCTCCTGGCTGCCGCCGTACAAGCCGGTCCGCTGCTCGTACGCGGTGCGGTTCGCGCAGGTCTCGCTGAAGTACGCGCTTCCGGTCACCACCGCGGACAAGCAGGCGATGCTGGCGCAGTGCGGCGGATGACAAGCGGGCGGCCCGCTCCGGCGCTGTCCTTGTCCAAGGCTGTGACCTGCTGAAAAACGGTTTGGCACCGGGAGCGCCGCCGCCTGGCGTGGGGCGGATGAAGCTGACGCCGGACACCGTCGGCGCGATCGGGATCGCGGTCGCCAATGGGCGCCGGCGAGGGGATTTCGGCACGGATGGTCGCGGCGATGCGGGAGAGCGCCGGAAGACCGGGGTTCGCGGATCTTGTCGCCCCGGTGCGGCCGAGTGTCAAACACCTGGACGCCTCGGCCCCGACGGGGGGAGTACACCCGCCGGTAGACGCCGGTTGCGGACGCCGGGAAGGCAGTCGCCCATGACGGCGCAGCCCTCCGGGCGTCCGGGCGTGCGGGTGGGGGTCAGCCGGTGGGCTTGTCCGGGTCGACGATGTCCTTGGCGGCCGGCTCCTTCACCACGACAGGCTTGTCGAAGTCGGAGAGCGTCATCGTCATCGGCTCCTTGCCGCCCTTGGACTCGACCTTGAGTACGTACGGGGCGCCCTCGGTGGCCACCAGCATCGTGTAGGTGCCCTCGCTGTCCTTCTCGGTGAGGCGCAGCGCGTGCTGACCGTCGACGGTGGTCCCGCCGTCCTTGCGGGCGGCATTGTCGTTCGTCTCGAAGTCCTTCAGCAGTGCGCCGAGGTCGCAGAATTCGAGCATGTCCTTGTTGTCGGCGTCCGAGGCCTTCGACTTCATCCAGTGGCCGACGAGCAGGTCGACCGCGGCGTCGACGTCCGCGGCGGGCTCGCCCTTGGACTGCTCGCGCAGCATCGCCTCGTCGAACTTCGTGTAGACCGTGTCACCGGTCTTGAGGATCTCCATCGTGCCTGCCGGGCCGATGGACATGGTCCCGGTGCAGGCGCCGGAGGTGCTCATGGCGAAGTGGGCGGAGATCGGTCCGTCGGCCGTCTTCATGTCGACGGCGATCTTCATGGACTTCGCCTTCTTCGTGGTCTTGAGCGCCTTGTTGGCGACTTCGGGGCCCGACATGCCCGCGAAGGGGCCGGTCGCCTTGGCGGGCGAGGTGTAGGTGCCGCAGGCGGCCAGGCCGAGCACGGAGAGCGCGCAGAGGGTGTTGACGGCGGTACGGGCGAGAAGGCGCATGGCAGGGGTCTCCGTGAGGTGAGGTGAGGAGGGTGAGGCGGGGGACGTGACGGGGACGGGGGTCGGGAACGTGGTCGGCGGGCTCCGCGGGTGCGTCAGCGGAGGGGTGGGCGCGTGTCGGCGGGGAGGTACGGAGCGCTGGCCGGCGTCGGCGTGGCGTCGGCGGCGGCAGCCTTGGTCACGAGCACCGCGCCGACCCCCGACAGAGTCGGCGAGACCAGGCCCAGCACGGCTCCGAAGGTGGTCGCACCACGGTTGGTGGCCTCGCCACGAACGGCCCGGCCCCGGCCGACCAGACCCAGGGCGAGAGAAAGCAGACCCAGCGCCCCCGCGAGCCAGAAGAGCGCCCAGATCAGACCCACGACGCTGCCGGTGATCCCGAGGACGAGTGCCATGGTGCCCAGTCCGTTGTGCGCCGGACGCTCCCCCGGCGGGCGAGCGGGGGTGTACGCCCGCTGCGGCGACGGTTCGGAGTACCCGGACATGGCTGGGCCCTTCGGTGAAGTCGAGGACAGGTGTGAGCATTTGCATGCATCCATGGGATGCGGCGACAGGTCAATAACAACAGAGCTTGTGAACCGAGTCAACACTGTTCACGCTTGATGGGTTCGATTGTGGTGTGAACTGATGTGGTCGGCCGGAGGTCGGTATGCTCGCCGCCACAGCGCGGACGGACCAGGGAGACAGCCAGTGCCGGAGAACTCGACAGAGGTGACCGCGGCCGGAATCGCCCGGCTCGCGGGCGTGGGGCGCGCTGCCGTCAGCAACTGGCGCCGCCGCCATGCCGACTTCCCCAAGCCCGTCGGCGGCACTGAGACGAGCCCGTCCTTCGCCCTGCCCGAGGTCGAGCAGTGGCTGCGCGACCAGGGGAAACTCGCCGAGGTCCCACTCCGTGAACGGGTCTGGCAGCAACTCGCGGGACACCCGGCCGGCGCGGTCCCGGCCCTGGTCCACGCGGGCTGCGCCCTGCTGCTCCTGCGGAACAGCCCCACCGTCTGGCCCGAGATCACCGCCGTGTCGGACGAGCGGATGGCCGGTGTGCTGTCCCTCGCCCTGAACGACGTGCTCGCCGCCCGCTTCGGACCGGCCGCGGAAGCCGGACGGACTGTTCACACCCCCGGCCGCGCGGAACTGCTTCCGTCCATTCCGCTGCTCCGCGGCGCTGCGGAACTCGCTGCCGAGAGAGGGGCCCGGCAGACCTTCGAGTTCCTGCTCGGCCGCCAACTGGACGCCAACCCGCGCCAGTACACGCTCACCCCGCCCGGACTCGCCGAACTGATGGCCGCCCTGGTGGAGACCGGGAAACAGCCCGCCCGCACGGTCCTCGACCCCGCCGCGGGCACCGGCGCCCTGCTGCGCGCCGTCGGCCGCCCGACCGCCCTGTACGCGCAGGAGACCGACCCCGACCTCGCCGCGCTCACCGCACTGAGGCTCGCCCTGCACGCCGACCCCGACAACAGCTGCGCCCTCGCGGTACGGACCGGCGACACCCTGCGCGCCGACGCCTTCCCGCAGCTCGCCGCCGACGCCGTGCTCTGCCACCCGCCGTTCAACGAGCGCAACTGGGGTCACGACGAGCTCGCCTACGACCCGCGCTGGGAGTACGGCTTCCCGGCCCGTACCGAGTCCGAACTCGCCTGGGTCCAGCACGCCCTGGCGCATCTGCGCGAGGGCGGTACCGCCGTACTCCTGATGCCCCCGGCCGCCGCGTCACGCCGTTCCGGCCGCCGGATCCGCGCCGATCTGCTGCGCCGCGGCGCCCTGCGCGCCGTCATCGCGCTCCCCGCCGGCGCCGCACCTCCGTATGGCATCCCGCTCCACCTCTGGGTGCTGCGCAAGCCGGGCAGCGGCCTGCATCCCTCGCCCGAACTGCTGCTCGTCGACACCGCCGAACCCGCCGAATCCCCCTCGGCGGGTCCGACGGCCGCCGCCCCGTCAGGCGGACGCGACCGGCTCGACTGGCAGGCGGTGCGCAGCGCCGTACTCGACGCCTGGCAGTCGTTCGAGGGCGAGGGCGAGGGCGAGGGCGAGGGCGAGGGTGCAGGCACGCGCAGGCCCGGCCGGGCGGACCGGACCGACCCCGGCCACCCGCTCGGCGGTCGCCCGGGCGTCAGCCGCGCCGTCCCCGTCATCGAACTCCTCGACGACGACGTGGACCTGGCCCCCGCCCGGCATCTGCCGCCCCCGGCAGCCGCGGGCGGACCGGCCGAACTGATCCGCGTACGGGAACGGCTCACCGAGACGCTCGGTCTCACCGGCACCCTCACCCCGCCGGCCGTGACCCTCTCCGACCCGGCCCACTGGCCGCTCACCACCGTCGGTGAACTCGCCCGCGCCGGCGCCCTCCAGCTCCGCACCGGCGGCTCCGGCACCGGCCCGGTCCCCGTCCTCACGGAACACGACGTCCTCGGCTCCACCGCCCCTTCGGGAAGTCTTCCCGTCGACGGGCCCCCCGAGGAGCCGGTCCTCGTCGAACCGGGCGATGTCGTCGTCCCCGTTCTTGGCGGCGGCTCCGTCGCCCGTGTCATCGACGACGCCACCGCGGGCGCCGCACTGGGTCGCAACCTCCAGTTGCTGCGCCCCGATCCGGCCGCCCTCGACCCCTGGTTCCTCGCCGGTTTCCTGCGCGGCACCGCCAACAACCGCCAGGCCAGCAGCTACGCCTCCACCGCCACCCGGCTGGACGCCCGTCGCCTCCAACTGCCCAGGCTGCCGCTCGCGGAGCAGCAGAGGTACGGGGGACGGTTCCGCGCCCTGGCCGAGTTCGAGGACGCGCTCCGGCTGGCCGGCCGGCTCGGCGGACAACTGGTCCAGGGGATGTACGACGGACTGACGGACGGCACGGTCGCGCCGAAGTGAGCTGAACCACAACGGTTCCGTACCAACCGGGGCCGGTTGTCGGTGTCGCCCTTTACGCTCTGATCTGCGTACACGGAGCGTGTGCGCGGACGTTCACGACCAGGTCTCCAGGAGCAGCCATGTACGCCCCGGGTCATCCGCCGACGCCGCCGCGCCGGGTTCCCAGCCGGGCCTGGATCGTCTCGATGCGTGTGCTGTTCGTCGTGCTCTCGGTGTGCTCGCTCGGACTGCTGCTGTGGAGCCCGCTGCTCCGCCTCGCGATCGTGCGCCGCCGGACGTCCGACTGGTGGCTGACCGGGGCCGGGTTCGTGCTCGTCTGTGTGCTCCTGCCGATCCTCGGCAGGGACGGCAATGACGAGCCCACAGGCATCGACAACGTCCTCATACCGCTGCTGTTGCTGGCGATGGCGGCCGCTTCCGCCTACTACCTGGTCGGGGACATCCGTCACTACGAACAGCTCACGAAGCGGAACCTCATGGGCGGTTACGCACCCTCGGCGCCGGGGTATGGATACGCGCCCACGGTGCCGATGCGTGTGCCCGCCCCCGCGCCCATTCCCGTGCAACAGCCGCCGCTGCGTCAGCCGATGCAGGCAAGGCAGCGGATGCAGCCGCCCGCCGCACCGCCGCAGCAGTACCAGCAGCCACAGCCGCGCCCTTCGGCTCACCCTCAACCGCACCCCCAGCCGAACCCTCAACCGCACCCCCAGCCGAACCCTCAACCGCATCCCCAGCCGAACCCTCAACCGCACGCCCAGCCCCAGCGCATCGACCAGGTCCGCGCCGAGCTCGACGAGTTGAGCGACTACCTCCGCAAGGAGGAGGGACGGTGAGCGGGCGCCTCATCGGCGGGCGGTACCAGCTGGCGACCATCCTCGGCCAGGGCGGCATGGGCCAGGTCTGGACGGCCTACGACCAGCGACTGGACCGCCGGGTCGCGGTGAAGCTGCTCCGCCCCGACCGGGTCACCGGCCCCATCGGCAGCGAGGCCGCGGGCGAGCTGCGCCGCCGCTTCGTCCGCGAGTGCCGGGTCACCGCCCAGGTCGACCATCCGGGCCTGGTCACCGTCCACGACGCGGGCAGCGACGGCGACGACCTGTACCTCGTCATGCAGTACGTGGAGGGCGCCGACCTCGCCGACCATCTCGCCGAGCACGACCCGTACCCCTGGCAGTGGTCCGTCGCGGTCGCCGCCCAGCTCTGCGCCGTCCTCTGTGCCGTGCACGCGGTGCCGATCGTCCACCGCGACCTCAAGCCCCGCAATGTGATGGTGCGTCCGGACGGCACCGTCACCGTCCTCGACCTGGGCGTCGCCTCCGTCCTGGACACCGACACCACCCGTCTCACCCACACCGGTTCACCGATCGGCTCCCCGGCATACATGGCTCCCGAGCAGGCGATGGGCGGTGCTGTCGGCCCGTACACCGATCTGTACGCACTCGGTGTGCTCCTTCATGAACTGCTCAGCGGCGACGTGCCGTTCGCGGGGTCGACCGCCCTCGGCGTGCTGCACCGCCACCTCTACGAGCCACCGCTCCCGGTCCGCCGGATCCGGCCGGACATCCCCGAACCGCTCGAAGCGCTGGTGCTGCGGCTGCTGGCCAAGGACCCGCAGCACCGCCCGTCCGGCGCCCAGGAGGTGTACGAACACCTCGCCCCGCTGCTCCCCGCCCGGGGCGCAGGGCTCCCGACAGGGCCGCTCGACCCGACCCGCCCCTTCCTGCGCCCGCACGCCCCGTGGCCCGACCGCGCGACCACCCCGCCCCCGCCTCCGGCCCCGCCCGCCCCGGCCGCAGCCCGGCCCGATGTCGCCGCCGCCGTCGACGACGTCAAGAAGCTGCTCGGCGAGGGCCGCATCACCCAGGCCGTGGACATCCTCGGCTCCATCCTCCCGGTCGCGGCCGAACAGCACGGTGAGGACTCCGCCGTCGTCCGCATCCTGCGCAAGCAGTACGCGGCGACACTGATGGACGACGGCCAGTACCGCCGCGCCCTGCCCGAACTGCGCCGCCTCGCCGACGACCGCGCGGCGGAGGCCGGCCCGGCCGACGCCCAGACCCTCCAGTTCCGTTACGACGCGGCCCAGTGCCTGGAGCAGCTCGGCGAACCGGCCGCCGCGCTTGCGGAGTACCGCGCGGTTCTCCCGTACTACGAGAACCACCACGCCATGGGCAACGACCCGGCCCGCTCCTTCGAGATCCGCAACCGCATCGGGCACCTGCTGCTCGCGGTCGGCGACCATGTGGCGGCGCGCGTACAGCTGCAGGGGCTGCTGTACGACACGGAGCGGGCGTACGGACCGCACCATCCGCTGCCGGTGGAGCTGCGCCGCCGCCTCGACCGCCAGGTGGAGGTGCACGGCGGCTGACGGGGCGGCGGAGCCGGCGACGGTCGCGACGAGGGCGAGTAATGGACACGCCAAGCTTCTGCAATGGATTGTCGCGGAGACCGCAGCAGGGGGCGAAGGCCGCCTCCGGCGTGAGACCGTGATCTGCCGCCGGGGCGGCTGACGACTCGCCTGCCCCGTCGGCCCCTCACTTCTTTCGAGCACTGTTGAGGTCTCTGTGCCTTCTCACCGCATATCCAAGAAGCGTCGCCGCATCTCCATGGCCGTGGCAGGCGTGGCCGTTCTCGCCGGTGGCGCGTTCGCCGCCGAGGCCGCCACCGCCACCACCGTCTCCAGGCCCGCGCCGAAGATCTACACCGGGCATGTCTTCGATACCTGCACCGCGCCGTCGCTGACCACAATGAAGGGCTGGTACAGCTCCTCCGTCTACCACGGTGCCGCCGTGTACGTCGGCGGGAAGAACCGCGGCTGCGCCCAGCCCAACCTCACCGCCTCCTGGGTGAAGTCCGTCAGCGCCACCGGATGGAAACTGGTCCCGCTGTACGTCGGCGCGCAGCCGCCGTGCCAGACGAGCGCCAACCCCGAGAAGATGACCGCCGCCAACGCCACCTCACTGGCCGTCACCGACGCCAACGACGCCGTGGCGAAGGAGGCCGCCCTCGGCATGAAGCCGGGCAGCCCCGTCTACCTCGACATGGAGTACTTCGACCCGAAGAACACCTCCTGTGTGAACACGGTGCTCGCCTACATCCGGTCGTTCGACAAGACCGTCAAGGCCAAGGGGTACTGGTCCGGCTTCTACGGCTTCAGCAACTCCAGCGCCGCCGTCGTGGCCAACGCCACGAACCGTACGGACCTGCCGGAGATCCTCTGGTACGCCCGTTACGACGATGTGTACTCCACCACCACGGGCTTCCCGTACGCCTCGACGCTGTACACCGGGCACCGGCGCGGCCACCAGTACGCCGTCAACAAGAAGGTGACGCACACCGGCGGCACGCTCACGATCGACCGGAACGCCTGGGACGCCCCGGTCGCGATCGTGGGCTAGTTCCCGGAGGCCGGACCCCGCCGTCGCCGCCGCGCCCCCCAAACCCCCGTCACCAGCAGGGCGAGCACCGCGCCCGCGCCCGCCGTCGCACCCGCGCGCAGGCCCGGGGGGCGGAACGTGCAGTCGACGGAGGTGCCGTGGGCGGGGACCGGTGCGGAGACCAGGCCCAGATAGCTGTCCGCGGGCCGCCCCTGGCAGCTCCAGCCCGCGATCCGGGGCGCGGCGATCACGACCGTTCCGGTGCTGCCGGGCGGCAGTTCGGCCCGTATGCCGTCGGTGGTGACATGGACGGCGGTCGCACCTGTGCGCTTCAGACCGGCGACCACCGAGGCCAGCCGGGACCGGTCCAGGCAGCCGATCGCCTCGTGCGGCACGGTCCCCTCGTGTACAGCGGTCAGCGTGACCACCACCGGCGCGCTCCCGCCCGCCGTTCCCAGGCGCTCCATCGGGGCGCGGCGGGCCGGGAGCTGCCCCTTGAATTCGACCTCCGGGCCCTTGCCTGGCCGGAAGGCAGGCGGATTCGCCTCCATGGGATCGAAGGCGCCGCCGTCCCGCTGCGGCGTGCAGTCTGGACAGCGCTGCGGGTTCATATAGATTTCTGTATAGTCGCTTCCGTGAGTGGTCCCTGGCAGATCGAGGTCGAGCCGGAAGTCCGGCGTTGGCTGGAGCTCCTTTCGGACGCCCAGTACGACAAGGCCGAACGGGCGGCCGACATGCTCGCCGCCCAGCCAACCACTCTGGGGGAGCCGTACTCGCGCCACCTCGGCGGCAAAGTACGCGAGCTGCGTTTCACCATGGACGGCAACGCCGTGCGCATTACGTACTGGCTGGCTCCTGACCGGCACATCGTGCTGCTGACGGTGTTCCGTAAGACCAGGCAGCGCGAGACGACCGAGGTCGAGCGTGCGCAGCAGGCACAGAAGTCGTGCGAGGCGGACCACGGTCCTGCGGAGCACAGCTACGACCGGATCAAGGAGGAGAATCCGTGAACCACTCCCAGTGGAAGACCCGCCGGACGAGGAGGCTCCTGGGAGAGTCGGTCGAGGAGTCCCCGGCCTACCGGGAAGCCGGGTATGCGTTCGCACTCGGCCAGGCCGTCTACGACCGCCGTGTCGCACTCGGTCTGTCGCAGACCGAACTGGCGCGGCGCGCGGGCATGACCCAGCCGCAGATCTCTCACATCGAGGGCGGCGACTCCGTGCCGACCCTGCAACTGCTCACTCGCCTCGCCAAGGCCCTGGACGCGTCGCTGACCATCGACCTTGACGGCGATACCTCAACTTTCGTGTTCACCCCGCACGACGGCCGCGAGCCTGACGAAGCGCCCCCGGGCAACCGCTCCACAGCGGCTTGACGTGTGACCAACCAGCGCCCGTAAAAGCCGCTGCCGCCCCCGCATGACGCGGGAACCCCTGCGCGGGCGGGGACGGAGGAGGGCCGGGCAGGGTCGGGTGATCGGGTGCGGGTCGGCGGCGAAGCGTGGACCGTACGGACCTGCCGGAGATCCTCTGGTACGCCCGTTACGACGATGTGTACTCCACCACCACGGGCTTCCCGTACGCCTCGACGCTGTACACCGGGCACCGGCGCGGCCACCAGTACGCCGTCAACAAGAAGGTGACGCACACCGGCGGCACGCTCACGATCGACCGGAACGCCTGGGACGCCCCGGTCGCGATCGTGGGCTAGTTCCCGGAGGCCGGACCCCGCCGTCGCCGCCGCGCCCCCCAAACCCCCGTCACCAGCAGGGCGAGCACCGCGCCCGCGCCCGCCGTCGCACCCGCGCGCAGGCCCGGGGGGCGGAACGTGCAGTCGACGGAGGTGCCGTGGGCGGGGACCGGTGCGGAGACCAGGCCCAGATAGCTGTCCGCGGGCCGCCCCTGGCAGCTCCAGCCCGCGATCCGGGGCGCGGCGATCACGACCGTTCCGGTGCTGCCGGGCGGCAGTTCGGCCCGTATGCCGTCGGTGGTGACATGGACGGCGGTCGCACCTGTGCGCTTCAGACCGGCGACCACCGAGGCCAGCCGGGACCGGTCCAGGCAGCCGATCGCCTCGTGCGGCACGGTCCCCTCGTGTACAGCGGTCAGCGTGACCACCACCGGCGCGCTCCCGCCCGCCGCCCCCAGGCGCTCCATCGGGGCGCGGCGGGCCGGGAGCTGCCCCTTGAATTCGACCTCCGGGCCCTTGCCGAGCCGCGCAGAGCCGAACAGGTCGGGCGTCCACAGATACGCCTCCGAGGCGGCCGGACAGTGGGCGGTCAGCGTGTACGTACCGCGCCCCACCCGGTAGTCGTACGCACCCCGGTCCGCCACCGCGCCACCGTCCCGCGCGCGCAGCACCGTCGTCGGCACCGTGTAGACCGCCGAGCCGAGCAACTCCTCCTGGTTCCGGAACGGCGACCGGCCGAAGGCCACGGGCCCGCCCGGCCGCCGTACCGTCACCAGCGGCGGCGCCTCCTGGCGGCTCACCGTCACCGGCCGGTCGTCGGGGGCGTTCCACACCTGATGCGGATCGCGCGGCCCGCGCACCCGCGCACCGACCGAGAAGATCGCGTCCGTGACGGGGTTGTCGAGGCTCTGCAAGGCCCGGCCGTTCGATTTCCACCCGCCGCCCAGCGCCCGCAGCGTGCGGGTCAGCACAGCCGGCGTATGGCTGCTGTAGTACGCGGCGCCCTGCCCGCCCACCAGCAGCGGATCGTTCGCCGTGGTCTGCTCCCGGCCGGGGTCGGTGCGATAGCGCGGCCAGCCGTCGGCGCCCGCGACTGCCGCCGCCTGTATCCGCTGCCGCTCGCCCCAGGGCGCGTAGTGGTCGAGCCGTTTCAGCTTCTGCCGGTCGGCGAACGCGGTGGTCGCGGCGGCCTGCCCGGCCTGTGCGCCGATCAGCAGCACGGCGGCGAGCACCGCGAACCTCCGGCCACGCCCGACCAGCAGCAGAGCGCCCACCGCCGCCACCAGGCCGGCCGCGAACAGCGGATACGTCCACCGCGTGACCAGGTCGCTGAAGCCGGCTCCGGCCGCGATCAGTACCAGCACCGCGCCCCCGCCGAGCAGTGCCCGCCACCCCGGCCAGTCGTACGAGACCGAGATCCAGGCGGCGATCACCACCAGCCCGGCCAGTACGAACGTCTGCCGGTACGGACTTCCGTTGGGTGTGGCGAAGGCATGCCAGAGCAGATGCGTCGGCCCCCACTGCAACGACAGCGCGACCCCTGCCACCAGCCCCGCCCACGCCCACCGCTCGCGCCGCGGCACGGACTGCTGGAAGGCCAGCGCACAGGCCAGGAGCAGGGTGCCCGTGCCGAGGAAGAGAGCCGGGGTGAAGAAGCTGTACGTGTTGGGCAGCAGCCGGGCGAGTACATCGGGCCAGGCGGCGGGTGCGAACGTCCGGTCCCAGCCCGGGTAGGCGTGCTTCGTCCCCAGATAGACGGGAATCAGGACGGGCGCCGCGAGACCGATACCCACCCCGACCGTGCAGACCGCCCGCACCAGCCCCCGGCCCACCGCCCGTCGGTCCTCCCGCTCCGTGAAGAGCCGGACCGCAAGGACCAGAGCGGCCCCGAGTGTCGCCATGTACGCCGTGTAGAAGTTGGCCACCCACACCACCGCGACGAGCAACGGCGCGGCGATGCGGTGCCGTCCCGTCCGGGCCCACTCAGCGGCCAGGCAGAGCAGCGGCAGGGCGACCAGACCGTCCAGCCACATCGGGTTGTACGACGCCTCGACGACCGACCAGCCGCACAGTGCGTACGAACCACCGAGCACGCCCGCCGCCCACCAGCGACCGCCGCGCAGCGTCAGCAGCAACAGGGCCATGAGCGCCGCGGCCGACGCCATTTTCAGCACCGTCACCACATAGACCGCGAGATCCAACCGGTCGCGCGGGAAGACCCCGACGAGCAGGGCGAACGGGCTGGTCAGATAGGTGCCGAGATCCGGCAGAAAGCTCGTCCCGTACCCGGACGACCAGTTGAGCAGCACCCCGCCGTCGGCGCTCCCGTGCAGCAGGTCCCACAGCCGGGCGTGGAACGGCACGAACTGATTGCCCAGGTCGTTGACGCTCCGGGTGCGCGGCCCGAACGGAAAGCTGCGCGCCCAGGCATCACCCGCACAGACGGCGGCGACGGTGAGCAGCGCGGCGAGCGAGCCCGCACGCAGGCGGGGACGGAAAGTCGGCATACGCAGGAATATGCCAGCCTCGATCGCACAAACCCCTGTCGAAATAGGTCAGTTCACGCGATGGACGCCCATCGGTCATATGAAGCATCGGATTCCGACATGTGGACGGGTTGATGTGCATGCGTGCTGATCTCGCTGGTGGTGCCTTGTTTCAACGAGGAAGAGATCCTCGAACGCTTCCATGAACGCGTCACGGACGAAATGACCAGGCTGGGTCATGAATTCCAGCTGGTCTACGTCGACGACGGCAGCGCGGACCGGACCCTGGCGATCCTTCAGGAGCTGGCCGCCGCCGACCCGCGGGCCCGCTATGTCTCCTTCAGCCGAAACTTCGGCAAGGAGGCCGCCATGCTGGCCGGCCTCCAGCACGCCGAGGGCGACGCGGTCGTCATCATGGACGCCGACCTCCAGCACCCGCCGGAGCTCGTGGGCCGGATGCTCCAGGAGTACGAGGACGGCTACGACCAGGTGATCGCCCGCCGCACCCGCAAGGGCGACCGCGTCACCCGCACCGTCAGCGCACGCGCCTACTACTGGCTGATCAACCGCCTGGTGGACGTGGAACTGGTCGACGGCGTCGGCGACTTCAGGCTGCTGTCCCGCCGCACCGTCGACGCCGTACTGGAACTCACCGAATACAACCGGTTCTCCAAAGGCCTTTTCGCCTGGGTGGGATTCCGTACCACGACCTTCAGTTACGAGAATGCCGTCCGCGAGCAGGGCCGTTCCGCCTGGACCTTCGGAAAGCTTCTCAATTACGGTCTCGACGGGCTTCTCTCCTTCAACAACAAGCCACTGCGCGCAGCGCTTTATCTGGGCATGCTGCTGCTGTCCGTCGCCTTCGCCTACGCAGCGTGGATCGTCGGCGTCGCGCTGGTGAGAGGGGTCGACACCCCCGGCTATGTCACCCTGCTCGTCGTGGTCACCGCCCTTGCCGGGGTCCAGATGGTGATGGTCGGGGTGGTCGGTGAGTACGTCGGCCGTATTTACTACGAGGTGAAGCGACGCCCGCACTTCCTGGTGAAGGCCACGAACACCCAAGCGGCGCCGCAGTCGATACGGGAGCCCCAGGAGTTCGCACGCCGATGACGGTCAAGGCACAGATGGCCCGGTTCGCCCTCGTGGGAGTCGTGAACACCGGCACGTACTACGGCTGCTACCTCGTCCTGCTGACCTGGCTGCCGTACATCGCCGCCCATGTGGTCGCTTTTGCGCTGAGCATGACCGGCTCCTTCTTCCTGAACTCCTACTTCACCTATCGGACCCGCCCGACCTGGCGGAAGTTCCTGCTCTTCCCGCTCACCAACGCCGCCAACTTCGTCATCACGACCGGCGGTGTCTATCTGCTGGTCGACCTCGCCGGGTTCAGCAGCCGGTACGCGCCGCTGATCGCGGCCGCGGCGGCCATCCCGATCACATTCGCCGTCTCGCGCACGATCATGCTGCGCCCGGACAGCAAGGTCCCTGCGGCCGAACGCGTGTCCTGAGCGCCGCCGGGCACCCCTGAGCGGGCCCACATCCCCAACTCCTTCCGAATCGTTGGTCGAACCAGTGGCCCCAACCACATCCACTGCCTAACATCGATCACCGCAAGGTCTTGTGCACTGATGCACAAACTCTCCCCGGGAGGTTCCTTTGCACCGCCGCCGTCGCACCGCGCTCACCGTCTCCGCCGCCCTGCTCGCCGGAGCCCCACTCCTGACCGCCTGCGGCGGCCAGGCCCACCCGGGCGCCGCGGCCCTCGTGGGCGGGGACCGGATCGAGGTGTCCACGCTGCAGGGCCAGGTGGCGGCCGTACGCGAGGCCCAGCGCGATTCGAAGGACGCGTCCCAGCTCATCGACAAGTCCGGGCAGCTCAGCCGGGCCAAGCTGCACGGCATGATCTTCGACCGGGTCCTGGACCGGGCCGCGCAGGACGCGGGCGTGACCGTCAGCCGCAACGAGATCCAGCAGATGCGGAAGGCGGCGGCCGCCCAGTCCGGCGGAGAGGCGCAGCTGCGGATGGCGATGCTCCAGCAGAGCTGGGTCGCCCCCGGCCAGATCGATGCCGTCCTGCGCGAGCAGGTCCAGCTGACGAAGCTGGCCCAGGCGCTCGGCGCCGACCTGCAGCAGCCCGAGGGGCAGAAGGCCGTCGGCGATGCGCTCAGCAAGGCGTCGAAGGCACTGAAGGTCGACGTCAATCCGCGCTACGGCGCCTGGGACAACAAGCAGACCCAGCTCGCCAACTACAAGGCTCCCTGGATCACCCAGGTCACCAAGCCCGCGGAGACGGGCGACGGGTCCGGCGCCTAGACCGTGGAAAACGGCGGCCGGACCGACCGAGGTAGATTCGAACGGTGAACGCTGAAGACCCCGGCCGCATCGTCCTGCTCACCGCCAGCCACCGTGTCGCGCCGGGACTGCTGTCCTGGCCCGCCTGGCAGACGCTGCACGCCGCCGACCGGGTGCTCTGCGCCGAGCCGGACCACCCGCAGCTGCCGTATCTGCGCGAGGCGGGCGTCGGCGTCGAGCATTCCGCGCCCACCGCGCAGGAGCTCGTCGACGCCTGTGCGGGCGGCCGGAGCGTCGTCGTTCTCACGGGCGGCGAGGGCAGCCAGCCGCTGACCGATGGGCTGGCCCGGCTCGCCGGTTCGGGCCGGGTGCAGATGCCGGACCTGGAGTTGCTGCCCGGTTCGTACGATCTGCCGGGCGCCCGGCTCCTCGATCTGGTCCAGGTCATGGACCGGATCCGGATCGAATGCCCCTGGACCTCGCAGAAGACCCACAAGGGCCTCGCCAAGTACGCCATCGAGGAGGCGTACGAACTCGTCGAGGCGATCGAGGACGGCGACCGCGACGAGCTGCGCGAGGAGCTCGGGGACGTACTCCTGCAGGTCGTCTTCCACGCCCGGATCGCCGAGGAGGCCGAGGACGAGCCGTTCTCCGTCGACGACGTGGCCGCGACCCTCGTCGAGAAGCTGATCCACCGCCACCCGCACGTCTTCGGCGACGAGACCGCCGAGACCCCTCAGGACGTGCACGCCCACTGGCTGCGGACCAAGGCCATCGAGAAGCAGCGCGACTCGGTCACCGACGGAGTCCCGCTCGGCCAGCCCGGACTGGCGCTCGCGGCGAAACTGGCCGGCCGGGTCCGTACCGCAGGGCTCGATGTGGCGCTCCCCACGGGCGACGGCATCGGTTACGAGCTCCTCGCCCTCGCCGTACACGCCGAACAGGACGGCGTCGACCCCGAAGCCGCACTGCGGGCCGCGGGCCGCGCCTACCGGGACGCCATCCGGGCGGCGGAGGGCAACGGATAACGTCGGGGGGTGAACCACAGCCCCGCCGACCGCCCAGCCGATCACCCCGCCTGCCCCGCCGGCGCCCCCGAACTCTTCACCTGGGAGTTCGCCACCGACCCGTACCCGGCCTACGCCTGGCTGCGCGAGCACAGTCCCGTACACCGGACCGCGCTGCCCAGCGGTGTCGAGGCCTGGCTCGTGACCCGGTACACCGACGCCCGGCAGGCGCTCGCCGACACCCGGCTCTCCAAGAACCCGGCGCACCACGCCGAGCCGGCGCACGCCAAGGGGAAGACGGGCATCCCGGGCGAGCGCAAGGCGGAGCTGATGACGCATCTGCTGAACATCGACCCGCCCGACCACACCCGGCTGCGCCGCCTCGTCTCCAAGGCGTTCACTCCGCGCCGGGTCGCCGAGTTCGCGCCGCGGGTGCAGGAACTGACGGACCGCCTCATCGACCGCTTCATCGCGGAGGGGAAGGCGGACCTCATCCACGACTTCGCGTTCCCGCTGCCCATCTACGCGATCTGCGATCTGCTCGGCGTCCCGCGCGAGGACCAGGACGACTTCCGGGACTGGGCGGGCATGATGATCCGCCACGGCGGCGGCCCGCGCGGCGGGGTGGCCAGGTCGGTGAAGAAGATGCGCGGCTATCTCGCCGAACTGATCCACCGCAAGCGGGAGAACCCGGGGGACGACCTGATCTCGGGGCTGATCCGGGCCAGCGACCACGGCGAGCACCTCACCGAGAACGAGGCCGCGGCCATGGCCTTCATCCTGCTCTTCGCCGGGTTCGAGACGACGGTCAACCTCATCGGCAACGGGGTGTACGCACTGCTGCGCAACCCCGCACAGCGCGAGCGGCTGCAGCACTCCCTCGACACGGGGGAGAGCAATCTGCTGGAGACCGGGATCGAGGAACTGCTGCGATACGACGGCCCGGTGGAGCTGGCGACCTGGCGGTTCGCCACCGAGCCGCTGACGCTCGGCGGACAGGACATCGCGGCCGGCGACCCCGTACTCGTCGTACTCGCCGCAGCCGACCGCGACCCGGAGCGCTTCGAGGACCCCGACACGCTCGACCTCGCACGGCGTGACAATCAGCACCTCGGATACGGGCACGGCATCCACTACTGCCTGGGAGCACCGCTCGCCCGACTGGAGGGACAGGCCGCGCTCGCGACGCTTCTGAGGCGCCTTCCGGATCTGCGGCTTGCGGTGGAACCTACCGATTTGCGGTGGCGTGGCGGGCTCATCATGCGTGGACTGCGCACTCTGCCCGTGGAGTTCGCGCCGGGGTCCGCCCCCGGCATGAAGTGACGATCCGTCAACTCTGTGACTTTCACGTGATCTGTGCTGCATCGACTTGTGACACACGTTCGAGTCCCGCTAGGTTCACCGTTCGACTCACCAGTCACTCGTCAGTCACACGGAAGGCAACCCCATGGGCTCCGCGAACGGCAGACACCGTCGCCCTCGTCAGGCACCCGCCATCGTCGTCGCCGCGGGCGTGACCGGATCGGCCATCGCCATCCCGCTGCTCGGCGCGTCCGGTGCGCACGCGGCCGACGCCACGACCTGGGACCGGGTGGCCGAGTGCGAGAGCGGCGGCATGTGGAGCGCCGACCTCGGCAACGGCTTCTATGGCGGTCTGCAGTTCTCGCAGGAGACCTGGAAGGCGTACGGCGGCGAGACGTACGCCCCGCGTGCCGACCTCGCCAGCCGCGCGCAGCAGATAGCCGTGGCCCAGAAGGTCCTGGACGACAAGGGCCCGCAGGCGTGGCCCAGCTGTGCGGTCATCTCCGGCCTCGCGGTGGACGGGACGCTGCCGGGTGTCGACCCGGGGTCCGCACCCTCCTCCGAGCCGACACAGAGCGCGGAGCCGGCTGACGGTGCGTCGGCGGCCCCGTCCGATGACGCCGCGCCGTCGGGCAGGGCCTCGGACGGTACGGGCGGCTCGAAGGGCTCGAGCGCCGCCGACAAGTCGGCCGACAAGGCCAGGACGTCCGCGAAGCCTCCGGCCACCGCGCCGGCCACTCCGTCCTCCGGGGTGCCCGATTCGTCCGGCTCATCCGGTTCATCCGATTCGTCCGACGGTGTCGGTGGCAAGCACCGCGGCGCGCCGGCCCCCGAAGGGAGCCGGGATGCGTACGGCGTTGACCGCGAGTCGGGCCGCCACGCCTCCCGCGGTGACGCCGACGCGCGCGACGCGGGCGCTTCGGTCGCCGACGGTACGTACACCGTGCACCCCGGCGACAACCTCTGGGCGATTGCTGACGCACAGAAGGTTTCCGGTGGCTGGCCCGCACTCTACGAGGCCAACAAGGATGCCGTCGGCTCCGACCCGGACCTCATCCTCCCTGGCCAGAGCCTCGATCTCGATGTGAAGGCCGAGTGAGGTCGGTCTGAAAATCGGTTAAAAAGGCCTCAAAAACTGGGGTAGTTCAGAGACCTATGTCCGCTTATGTGTAAGTGAGACATGGGTCTCTTTGCGTCAACTGGCGTGTCGCGTCCGGGTAACCCTTCTGCACCGCCCCCACCTGCGAAAACGACGGTTCCTCAGATGCAAGTAGGGGAAGATTGTCCGATGTGTCCGTCTTTGAATGTGAGGGTTGCGTATGTTTACGGTCGGAACCGCTCGCACCGCGGGCCCCGTCGACCGTCACGCCGAATCCTGCCGTCGGTCGAAGGGAACAGACGCGTAAAGCGCCGTAGGCAGGAGCGGGGGACCCAGGTAAGCGCCGGGCCCGATCGTCGAAAGACGCATCAGGACCGGCTTGGGGTGAAGTCGCGTGCTAGGACGTGCGACCGGGCAACTCACTTGGCCCGAACCCGACAGCTCACCTCGTAGGCGTCGGTGAGGAGAAGTTCCATGCTGCTTTCCAGCAAGGGCAAGCACCGCCGCCCGTCCAAGGCCGTCCGTATCGCCACGCTCGCCGGTGTCGCCGGTACCGCTGTCGCCGTACCGCTGATGGGCGCGACCGGCGCCTCCGCCGCCTCTGTCGCCACCTGGGACGCCGTCGCCCAGTGCGAGTCCGGTGGCAACTGGTCCATCAATACCGGTAACGGCTACTACGGCGGTCTGCAGTTCTCGCAGTCCAGCTGGGCCGCCGCCGGTGGTACGCAGTACGCCTCCCGTGCCGACCTGGCCACCAAGGCTCAGCAGATCGCCACCGCCGAGAAGCTCCTCGACATGCAGGGGCCGGGTGCCTGGGGCTGCGCCGGTGCCGGCAACCTGACCAACGACGGTGTCGACCCGGGCGTCGACACCGGCTCCTCCTCGAACTCCACCTCCAGCTCCAACGCCACCGAGCAGAAGAGCACCCCGGCCGCGCCGAAGCGGCAGGCCCAGCCGGAGAAGACCGAGCGCACCGAGGCCCCGGCCGCCTCCCGTTCGGACCGCTCCGCCGCCCCGCAGGCCGAGAAGACCGTCACCACCCCGACCGGCGAGAAGGTCAAGAAGGGCGACGGCGAGTACAAGGTCGCCTCCGGCGACTCCCTGAGCAAGATCGCCGCCGACCACAAGGTCAAGGGCGGCTGGCAGCAGCTGTTCGAGCTGAACAAGGACATCGTCAAGGACGCCGACCTGATCTACCCGGGTCAGCAGCTCCACCTGACGAAGTAGTTCAGGCTCACTCCCCCCGAGCACCCCGGCCCGGCGCGCAATCCCCCGTACGCGCCGGGCCGGGGTTTCTGCGTGACGCGGCACCTCTGTCCGATACGCCGCCTCCACGTGTGGTGCGTCACCCCTGTACAGAGGGAGCCCCGTGTGCCGCACAGGGGGTGTTGGCTATGGGTGATCGTTCAACTGTTGTAGTTGCTGATCAGTAAAATTCTGACCGTTTGCCCGGCAATGCTCGCTCTTGGGTCCTTTTTCGTCCCAGGGGACGGGCGGTCGTCCGACTGAGCGGGCCGGGCCGGTTAGGCTCTTGTCGCAAGGCCAAAGTGACCCTGCACAACCAGTGTCATATCCCAGAAGGAGATGCCTCGTGCCGTCCATCGACGTCGTCGTAGCCCGGGAAATCCTCGACTCCCGGGGGAACCCCACGGTCGAGGTCGAGGTTGGCCTCGACGACGGCAGCACGGGTCGTGCTGCCGTGCCGTCCGGCGCCTCCACCGGTGCGTTCGAGGCCATTGAGCTTCGCGACGGTGACCCCAACCGTTACCAGGGCAAGGGCGTCGAGAAGGCCGTCCTCGCCGTGATCGAGCAGATCGGCCCGGAGCTCGTCGGCTACGACGCGACCGAGCAGCGGCTGATCGACCAGGCGATGTTCGACCTGGACGCCACCGAGAACAAGGGTTCGCTCGGCGCCAACGCCATCCTCGGCGTCTCGCTGGCCGTCGCCCACGCCGCCTCCGAGGCCTCGGACCTGCCGCTGTTCCGCTACCTCGGTGGTCCGAACGCGCACCTGCTGCCCGTTCCGATGATGAACATCCTCAACGGTGGGTCGCACGCCGACTCCAACGTGGACATCCAGGAGTTCATGATCGCCCCGATCGGCGCGGAGTCCTTCTCCGAGGCCCTGCGCTGGGGCGCCGAGGTCTACCACACGCTGAAGAAGGTCCTGAAGACCAAGGGTCTTTCGACCGGTCTCGGCGACGAGGGCGGCTTCGCGCCGAACCTGGAGTCGAACCGCGCCGCCCTCGACCTCATCCTCGAGGCCATCAAGGAAGCCGGCTACGCCCCGGGCAAGGACATCGCGCTCGCGCTCGACGTCGCCGCGTCCGAGTTCTACAAGGACGGCAAGTACGAGTTCGAGGGCAAGTCCCGCTCGGCCGCCGAGATGACCGAGTACTACGAGGAGCTCATCTCCGCGTACCCGCTGGTCTCCATCGAGGACCCGCTGTACGAGGACGACTGGGCCGGCTGGAACGTCATCACCCAGAAGCTCGGCGCCAAGGTGCAGATCGTCGGCGACGACCTGTTCGTCACCAACCCGGAGCGTCTGGCCCGCGGCATCGAGGAGGGCTCCGCCAACGCCCTGCTCGTCAAGGTCAACCAGATCGGCTCGCTGACCGAGACCCTGGACGCCGTCGAACTGGCCCAGCGCAACGGCTTCAAGTGCATGATGTCCCACCGCTCCGGCGAGACCGAGGACGTCACCATCGCAGACCTCGCCGTCGCGGTGAACTGCGGTCAGATCAAGACCGGTGCCCCGGCCCGCTCGGACCGCGTCGCCAAGTACAACCAGCTGCTGCGCATCGAGGAGATCCTCGACGACGCCGCGGTGTACGCGGGCCGCTCGGCGTTCCCGCGTTTCAAGGGCTGAGCACTGGCCCTTCGAGGGCCGAAGGCCTCGGCCTCCGTCCGTCCCCGCACTCGGTCCCGTACCGTGTGCGGGGACGGACGTGCGTAATGGGGAGGCGGACACATGGCCGCGAAGGACCGGGACCGGTTCTCCACCGCGACCCGGCTGCGGCTGCTCGGCGAGCAGACCGCCGCCCGCGTCTACCGGTCGCAGAGCCGCCGTCAGGCCCGCCGCTCCCGGCTCACCGGCCGGGCGGCCTTCCTCGCCCTCGTCGTCTGCTCCCTGGTGGTCGCGCTCGCGTACCCGATGCGGCAGTACGTGTCGCAGCGGGACGAGATCGCCGACCAGGAGCGTATGGCGCAGGAGGCCGCGGCCCGCACCGAGGAGCTGCGCGACGAGAAGGCGCGCCTCCAGGACGATGCGTACATCAGGCAGCTGGCCCGCAAGCACCTGCACTACCTTCTCCCCGGGGAGACCGGCTACACGGTGATCGACCCCGACGCCGTCAAGGAGCGCAACGGCGAGACGGACAAGTCCGGACGGCCGTGGCACTCCAATCTCTGGGACGGCGTCGACAGCGCCGACCGCGACTGACTCTCTTCATCCATCTGCAGAACCGCAGCCCGATCAGAACCTAGGCAGGCATGGAAACCCCCCCTCCGCAGACCGAGTCCACCGCGCCCACCGAGGCGGACATCGCCGCGTTCCAGCAGCAGCTGGGCCGCCCGCCGCGCGGGCTGCGCGCGATCGCGCACCGCTGCCCGTGCGGCAACCCGGACGTGGTCGAGACGCAGCCCCGGCTGGAGGACGGTACGCCGTTCCCGACGACGTACTACCTGACGTGCCCGCGTGCCGCGTCCGCGATCGGCACGCTGGAGGCGAACGGCGTCATGAAGGAGATGACCGAGCGCCTCGGTACGGACCCCGAGCTGGCCGCCGCGTACCGGGCCGCGCACGAGGACTACATCGTCCGGCGCGATGCCATCGAGGTCCTTGAGGGCTTTCCGAGTGCGGGGGGCATGCCGGACCGGGTGAAGTGTCTGCACGTGCTGGTCGGGCACTCGCTGGCCGCGGGGCCCGGGGTGAACCCGCTCGGCGACGAGGCGATCGCGATGCTGCCGCAGTGGTGGCGCAAGGGGCCGTGCGTGACGCCCTGCCAGTCCGCGGACGCGGGCGACGAGGCCTGACCGTTCCGGGGGGCTCCGCCCCCGGCCCCCGCTCCTCGATCGCCGGAGGGGCTTGATCCCACAGGAGCATTCATGACTCGCGTGGCCGCCATCGACTGCGGTACCAACTCCATCCGTCTGCTCGTCGCCGACGCGGACCCGTCCACCGGTGAGCTCGTCGAGCTCGACCGCCGGATGGAGATCGTCCGCCTCGGCCAGGGCGTCGACCGCACCGGCCGGCTCGCGCCCGAGGCCCTGGAGCGGACGTTCTCCGCATGCCGCCAGTACGCGGAGGTGATCAAGGAGTACGGGGCGCAGAAGATACGCTTCGTCGCCACCTCCGCCTCCCGCGACGCGGAGAACAGGGACGAGTTCGTCCGTGGCGTGCTGGACATCCTGGGCGTCGAGCCCGAGGTGATCAGCGGCGACCAGGAGGCGGAGTTCTCCTTCACCGGCGCCACCAAGGAGCTCGCGGGCCGAGATCACCTCGCGAAGCCGTATCTCGTCGTGGACATCGGCGGCGGCTCCACCGAGTTCGTCGTCGGCGACGACCATGTGCGGGCCGCGCGCTCCGTGGACATCGGCTGCGTACGGATGACCGAGCGGCACCTCGTGCACGACGGTGTCGTGAGCGATCCGCCGACCCTCGGTCAGATCACCGCGATCCGCGCCGACATCGACGCCGCCCTCGATCTCGCCGAGGAGAGTGTCCCGCTCACCGGGGCCGCCACCCTCGTCGGCCTCGCCGGGACGGTCACCACGGTCGCCGCGATCGCCCTGGGGCTCGACGCGTACGACTCCGAGGCGATCCATCACTCCCGGATCTCCCTCGACCAGGTCCAGGAGATCACCGGACGGCTCGTCACCTCCACCCACGCCGAGCGTGCCGCGATCGGCGCGATGCATCCGGGACGGGTCGATGTGATCACTTCGGGAGCGCTGATCCTGCTCGCCGTGATGAAGCGGACCGGGGCCCAGGAGATCGTCGTCAGCGAGCACGACATCCTCGACGGAATCGGCTGGTCGATCGCGTAGGTCTGCTCGTGCGGGGGAGGCGTGCGGCGGGCCTTCCGCAGGGCGGGAGAGCGATGCTCATGCGCACTCCGGCCTGCACTTTTGAGCCTTCGTGGACCACCCGGGGGGTGCCTCGCGAGACACGTCGCAACGAAGTTCGTGAACTTCTTCACAAGGAATTCGACCCCGTGGGGGGCAGTTCTGGTCCGTATGGGCATCCAGGGCCGCTCGCGGGGTCGTTCCGTATCGATACGGGACTGTTCCGGACGCGTTGCCGGCATGTGAATCGGGGCGGTGGTTCACCCGGTTCGGAGGCTCAAGGGCCAGCTCACAGGCGGTGAACAACGTTCGCCACTACGCCGTGGTTCCCCTCCGGCGCCATGACCTCGGTCACGCGGGCGGCGAAGTGTAGCAGAGGGTGGGCCATACCTTGTGAAGGGGCTCACGAGCATGCCCTCCGAGGGGGGTGGATACTCGATGGCATGAGCACCACGGAGCGTCCCAGGATCCTCGTAGTAGGCGGTGGGTACGTAGGCCTGTACGCAGCTCGGCGCATTCTGAAGAAGATGCGCTACGGCGAGGCGACCGTCACGGTCGTCGACCCCCGGTCGTACATGACCTACCAGCCCTTCCTCCCCGAAGCCGCCGCCGGCAGCATCTCGCCTCGGCATGTCGTCGTCCCGCTGCGACGCGTACTGCCGAAGGCCGAGGTTCTCACCGGCCGCGTCACGACCATCGATCAGGACCGCAAGGTCGCCACGGTCGCGCCGCTCGTCGGCGAGGCCTACGAGCTGCCCTTCGACTACCTGGTCATCGCGATGGGCGCGGTCTCCCGCACCTTCCCGATCCCCGGCCTCGCCGAACAGGGCATCGGTATGAAGGGCATTGAGGAGGCCATCGGCCTGCGCAACCACGTCCTCGAGCAGTTGGACAAGGCCGACTCGACGACCGATGAGGACGTCCGCCGCCGGGCGTTGACGTTCGTCTTCGTGGGCGGCGGGTTCGCCGGTGCGGAGACCATCGGCGAGGTCGAGGACATGGCCCGCGACGCGGCGAAGTACTACACGAACGTGAAGCGCGAGGACATGCGCTTCATCCTTGTCGACGCCGCGGACAAGATCCTTCCCGAGGTCGGCCCGAAGCTGGGTACCTGGGGCCGGGAGCACCTGGAGTCCCGTGGCGTCGAGGTCTTCCTCTCGACCTCCATGGACTCCTGCGTCGACGGTCATGTCGTGCTGAAGAACGGCCTCGAGGTCGACTCCAACACGATCGTGTGGACGGCCGGCGTGAAGCCGAACCCGGCGCTGGCCCGCTTCGGTCTGCCGCTCGGTCCGCGCGGTCACGTGGACACCTCCGAGAAGCTCCAGGTGCAGGGCACCGACTACATCTGGGCCGCAGGCGACAACGCCCAGGTTCCGGACATGGTCGGCCGCAAGGCCGGCAACCCGAACGCCTGGTGCCCGCCGAACGCCCAGCACGCGCTGCGTCAGGCCAAGGTCCTCGGTGACAACGTCATCTCCGGGATGCGCGGCTTCCCGCAGAAGGAATACAGCCACGCCAACAAGGGTGCGGTCGCCGGTCTGGGGCTGCACAAGGGCGTTGCGATGATCGTCATGGGCAAGATGAAGATCAAGCTCAAGGGCCGTCTCGCCTGGTACATGCACCGTGGCTACCACGGCCTGGCGATGCCGACCTGGAACCGCAAGATCCGGATCTTCGCCGACTGGACCCTTGCGATGTTCCTCAAGCGCGAGGTCGTCTCGCTCGGCGCCATGGAGACGCCGCGCGAGGAGTTCTACGAGGCCGCCAAGCCGGCCCCGGCACCGGCCGTCGTCAAGGCCGAGGGCGAGAAGGCCAAGGCCTCCTAGTCCGCCCGCGGGTCCACTCGCCCGCGCAGTACGTGCACAACCCCCGAAGGGGCCGTCCGCCATCCGTGGTGCGGACGGCCCCTTCGGCGCGTCCGGCCGCCGCGTGGCGGGGCACGGTACGGGGCCTGATGGCGGAGCACCAATGAATACGTGTGTCATGCAGGTATTTTGCCGTTCCGTTGCGCTGTAGCGGGATGGTGCGCGCTCCGCAGACTGTTGACGGTGTAGTACCTCGTCGTGGCGCCGCGGGTGCTCGGCGTGGTTGCAGGCATGTTTGGACATGTTTGGGCACATTGGGAACACCATCACGGAGGTGTGCGCCATGGCAGACGCCGCATTGCGGCTGACCGCTCTCGCCGAGGAGTTGCTGGGAGAAAGGCTGCCGGTCCGTATCCGGGCCTGGGACGGCAGCGAATCAGGACCGCCCGGTGCCCCCGTCCTCGTCATCCACAGCCGCCGCGCGCTGCGCCGGCTGCTGTGGAAGCCGGGTGAACTGGGCCTGGCCCGCGCCTGGGTGGCGGGCGAACTCGACATCGAAGGTGATCTGTACGAGGCCCTGGATCTGATGGCCTCGCTGATCTGGGACCGGGGCGTGGAGGCCAAGGACAGCGTCCACCCGGTCCGCGACCCGAAGGTGCGGGCCTTCGCCAAAGGGCTGCTGCAGCTCGCCGGGCCCTGGCTCCCGCCGCCCCCGCCGCCCGAGGAGGTACGCCGCCGCACCGGCACCCTCCACACCAAGCGCCGCGACAAGGAGGCCATCAGCCACCACTACGACGTGGGCAATGACTTCTACGAACTGGTCCTCGGCCCGTCCATGGTCTACTCCTGCGCCTACTGGGAGGACGACGGGAATCTTGAGGGCGCCCAGCGCGACAAGCTCGACCTGGTCTGCCGCAAGCTCGCGCTGAAGGAGGGCGACCGCCTCCTCGACGTCGGCTGCGGCTGGGGCTCCATGGCCATCCACGCGGCCCGCGAGTACGGTGCCCGGGTCACCGGAGTGACCATCTCCGTCGAACAGGCCGCCTACGCCAGGAAGCGCATCGCGGAAGAGGGCCTGACCGACCGGATCGAGATCCGGGTCCAGGACTACCGGGACGTCAGGGACGGCCCGTACGACGCCATCTCGTCCATCGGCATGGCGGAACACGTCGGATCGGTCCGCTTCCGCGAATACGCCGACGACCTCTACGCACTCCTCAAGCCCGGCGGCCGGCTGCTCAACCACCAGATCGCCCGCCGCCCCGAGAGGGACGAGTCCGCGTACCACGTGGACGAGTTCATCGACGCCTATGTCTTCCCGGACGGCGAACTGGCCCCGGTGGGACGGACCGTGGCCACCCTCGAGGAAGCCGGCTTCGAGGCACGTGACGTCGAGTCGATCCGCGAGCACTACGCACTGACCCTGCGCAGCTGGGTCGCCAACCTGGAGAAGAACTGGGACCGCGCGGTCCGGATGACCTCGCCGGGACGGGCCAGGGTCTGGCGTCTCTACATGGCCGCCTCCGCCCTCTCCTTCGAACACAACAAGATCGGCGTCAACCAGGTCCTCGTGGTACGCCCGGCGGAGGGCGGGGCCGCCCGCATGCCGCTGCGGGCCCGCGACTGGACGGCGTCGGCGACCGGCTGACACCGGCACGGACCGAGGGCCGGTACCCGCAGCTCCGTGCTGCGGGTACCGGCCCTCGGGCGCGTCCGGCGAAATGCCGCCCGGTTCGCTACTCGGTCTTGATCGCCGTCAGCATGTTCAGCTTCGCGGCGCTGCGGGCCGGCCAGAGCGCGGCCAGCACACCTACGACCCCTGCCAGCACCAGGAAGACCGCGATCCGGTCCCACGGGATGACCAGTGCGTAGTCCGGGATGTCCGACGACAGGGTCTGTCCGATCGCCCAGCCGAGGAACATGCCGAGCACGACACCGACCACCGCACCGAAGAGCGAGATGACCACGGCCTCCAGCCGGATCATGCGCTTCACCCTGCGCCGGTCCAGGCCGATCGCCCGCAGCATGCCGATCTCCTGCTGGCGCTCGAAGACCGACATCGCCAGGGTGTTGATGACCCCGAGCACCGCGATGATCAGGGCCATCGCCAGCAGCCCGTACATGATGTTCATCGCGAGGTTGACCGAGCCGCCGAACATGTCACGGATGTCCTGACGGTCCATGATGCTCATCGCCGGGTTGTCGCCCAGAGCCTTCACCAGGGCCTGCTCGTTGGCCTCGGACGCGCCGCCGTCCATCTTCAGCCAGATCTCCCGGATGTCCGCCCGGCTCCCGTGCGCATCGGCGACGTCCTTCGGCATCAGGACCGGGGAGAGCATCTCGTTCCCCTTGAAGACCGCCCCGACCTTCAGTTCGCCGTTCTTCTCGTCGTCGAACTTCACCCGCAGGGTGTCGCCGGTCTTCCAGCCGCTCGACTTCGCCGTCTTCTCGTCGACGGCGATCTCGCCCTTGCCCAGCGCGTCGATCGAGCCGGAGACGATCGGCAGCGCGAAGAGCTGCTGCACATCGCCGGGGGCTACGCCGGACGCGGAGTGGTACTCGCCCTTGACCTCCAGCGAGGTGGCCTGCTGCGGCGAGACCGCCGAGACGCCGTCGGCCTTCTGCAGGGCGGTGAGCGCCGACTCGTCGAGCGAACCGCCGCTCGCCATCGTCACCATGTAGTCGGCCTTGATGTTGTCCGTGGTCATCCGGTCGACCGCCTGGCCGAGCGTGACGCCGAGGACCGAGATGCCGGTGACCAGGGTGAGGCCGATCGCCAGCGCGGAGGCGGTGGCACCGGTACGACGCGGGTTGCGCACCGCGTTCTGCGCGGCCAGCTTGCCGGAGACCCCGAACAGCCGCTTCAGCAGCGGGCGGACCAGTGCGATCACCGGCCGCGACAGCAGCGGGATCAGCACGATGACACCGATCAGCGTGAGGAAGGCACCCACGGCGATGACGGTCCGGCCGGTCGATCCGGACTTGGACGCGCCCGCCACGATCGCCGCCCCACCCAGCAGGGTGAGTACCGCGCCGATCGAGTTGCGCAGCACCAGGGACTTGACGGTGGCCGTCGCGTGCACGCTGCTCATCGCCGCGACCGGCGGGATCTTGGCGGCCCGGCGGGCGGGCAGCCAGGCGGCCAGCACGGTGATCAGGACACCGACGGCGAACGCGGCGAGGACCGCGGTGGGCGAGACGATCAGCGGTCCGGCCGGGATCTTCCCGCCGAACAGGCCCATCGCGGAGCGCAGCCCGATGGCGAGGCCGAGACCGATGCCGAAGCCGACGACCGAGGCGATCACACCGACGACGGCCGCTTCGAGGAGCACCGAGCGCTTGACCTGGCGGCGGGAGGCACCGACGGCGCGCATCAGTGCCAGTTCCTTGGTGCGCTGGGCCACCAGCATGGTGAAGGTGTTGGCGATCAGGAAGACACCGACGAACAGGGCGATGCCGGCGAAGGCGAGCAGCATCCCGTTGAGACCGCTCAGACCCTTCTCGATCTGCTTGGCCTGATCGTCCGCGAGCGCCTGGCCGGTCTGGGCCTCGGCGTTCTTGGGCAGCAGCGGCTTCACTCCGGCCAGCAGCTTCTCGGCGGAGACGCCGGGCGCGGCGGACACGTTGGCGTCCCTGAACACGCCGGGCCTGAGGTAGAGCTTCTGGGCGACCTCGGTGTCGAAGAGGACCAGGCTGCCGCCCGCGTTGACCGCGCCGTCCTCGGTGGTGAAGACACCGGAGAGGGTGTACTCCTTCACCGGCCCGTTCGTGGCGACCCGGACCTGGTCACCGACGTGGTACTCGCCCCGCTTCGCGGTCTCCTTGTCGAGCGCGATCCGGTCGGCCGAGGCCGGTCCCGCACCGTCGACGAAGGTGTACGCGGAGTCCTTGCCGTCCTTGCCAGGGGAGTAGTTCCCGCCGGTGTTCGACCAGCCGTTGCCGATCAGCTTGCCGTCGGGGTCGGCGACCCCGGCGAAGCCGGAGACCCGGCCGGTGGCGGTGTCGACGCCGTCCAGGCCCTGGATCTTCTTCAGGGTGGCGGCGGTGATGCCGGACGTCTTGTCGTCGCGCTGGTCGGCGTAGGTGGTGACGGCGACGGCGACGTCGTCGTAGCTCTTCGCCGACTGGTTGCGGAGGGCGTTGCCGAGGGTGTCGGTGAAGACCAGGGTGCCGGAGACGAAGGCCACGCCGAGCATCACGGCGAGGACGGTCATCAGCAGCCTGGCCTTGTGCGCGAGCACATTGCGCAGGGCAGTACGGAACATGTCTGTCAGTCCTGGGATGGGGAGGGGTTCCGGAAGAGGGCGCGGGGAAGGGCGGGATTCAGCTGGTGCGGCCCTTGGCGTCGAACGCCTTCATCCGGTCGAGGACCCCGTCCGCGGTGGGGTGCATCATCTGGTCGACGATCCGGCCGTCCGCGAGGAAGATGACCCGGTCCGCGTAGGAGGCCGCCGCCGGGTCGTGGGTCACCATCACCACGGTCTGCCCCAGCTCGCGCACCGAGTTGCGCAGGAAGCCGAGGACCTCGGCGCCCGAGCGGGAGTCCAGGTTTCCGGTCGGCTCGTCACCGAAGATGATCTCCGGCTGCGAGGCCAGGGCTCGGGCCACCGCGACACGCTGCTGCTGGCCGCCGGAGAGTTCGGTCGGCCGGTGGGTCAGCCGGTCGGAGAGGCCCACCATGTCGATGACCTTGCGCACCCACTCGGCGTCGGGCTTGCGGCCCGCGATGTCCATGGGGAGCGTGATGTTCTCCTGGGCCGTCAGCGTCGGCAGCAGGTTGAACGCCTGGAAGATGAAGCCGATCTTGTCCCGGCGGAGCTGGGTGAGCTGCTTGTCCTTGAGGGAGCCCAGCTCCGTCTCACCGATCCGTACCGAACCGCTGCTGAAGCTGTCGAGGCCGGCCACGCAGTGCATCAGCGTGGACTTGCCGGAGCCGGACGGGCCCATGATCGCGGTGAACTCGCCCCGCGGGAAGTCCACGGAGACCCGGTCCAGGGCCGTGACCCTGGTCTCGCCCTCTCCGTAGACCTTCGACAGATCCGTGGCGCGGGCAGCCACCGTGGTGACGCGGTGTTCGGTGGAAGTGGTGGTCACGGGAATCTCCTGATTCGGGGCTCCGGCCGAGGGCTTCGTCCGGGGTTGCGATCGGTTGCCTTTGGAACCCCTCCATCGTCACCGCCGTTTCGCCGCAGGTCGTCAGACCCCGTGCCCGTTCCAGAGGCCGTCTTGAGTCGCACCGGGGGACCCCTGTGTCCTCCTGCGGTATGACACCGACCCTGAGGGCATCGGCACGGCTCCCGTTGCCCGGCCGGGGGTGGCGTGCCCATGGCGATCACTGGCGCGCGCCTGGCGAATGCGCCGTCCGGGTGCGGCGACTTTACGTCAATCCGGATTACCGGTCGCCGCGCCCGCTACCCCGCCCAGGCATGTGCCGATGCCCTCTTGCGAGTGCTGACGACCCCTCAAACGGTCAATAAAATAAGACAACATCGCGCCACTGATCCACTGATCGGAGGAAGCCCCCGGATAGGGTCATGTGCCAACGCGGAGCCGCGCGCCAGGCCCGGATGGTGGAATGCAGACACGGCGAGCTTAAACCTCGCTGCCCCTCGGGGGCGTACCGGTTCGAGTCCGGTTCCGGGCACCACTTCGCGCATGAGACCGAGCGGGCGGGAGAGCGTGACGGCCGCCGGCTTCCGTAAAGATCCTCCCCAAGCACGAGCCTGATTCTTTTGCCTACCCATTACTCTTGTGGGAAGGCCGCGCAGGGTGGCCATGGAGGAGTGAGATGAGGAGCAGCAACCCGGTCTTCTCGCGACGGGGCTTCAGCCGCGACAACGGATACGCGGGCTTCAACGCGGCGCCGCAGGCCGGGGCCCCCGCAGCGGGTGCCAACCCGTACGCGCAGGGCACCGCCGCCAACCCGTACGCCACCAACCCCTACGCCCAGCAGGACACCCAGTACGGCGTCCCGCAGGCGCCGGCGCGTTCCGGTGCGATGACGATCGACGATGTCGTCACGCGCACGGCGCTCACGCTCGGCACCGTGGTGCTCGGCGCCGCGCTCGCCTGGGCCCTGCTGCCGGTCGACGAAGCCAACCTCGGCAAGTCCTACGGCATCGCGATCGGCGCCGCCCTGGTGGCGTTCGTCCTGTCGCTCGTCCAGTCCTTCAAGCGCAAGCCGGTCCCGGCGCTGATCGTCGCGTACGCGGCCTTCGAGGGTGTCTTCCTCGGGGTGATCTCCAGCGCGGTCAGCACGTACATCGGGCCGGGCGTCGTGATGCAGGCGGTGATGGGCACCATGTGTGTCTTCGCCGGTGTGCTTCTCGCGTACAAGATGCGCTGGATCCGCGTCACCCGCCGCTTCTACGGCTTCGTGATGGCCGCCGCCATGGGCTTCATGCTGCTGATGGTGGTCAACCTGCTGTTCGCCGTCTTCGGCGGCGGTGACGGCCTGGGCTTCCGCAGCGGGGGCCTCGGCATCCTCTTCGGAGTCATCGGGATCGTCCTCGGTGCGTGCTTCCTGGCCCTGGACTTCAAGCAGGTCGAGGACGGCATCGCGTTCGGCGCCCCGCGCGAGGAGTCCTGGCTGGCGGCCTTCGGCCTCACCATGACCCTGGTGTGGATCTACCTGGAGATGCTGCGTCTGCTCTCCATCCTCAGCGGCGACGACTGACGAACCGCCCCGCAACGGGAACGGAACGGCCCGCAGGCACTCAAGCTGTGCCTGCGGGCCGTTCCCCTTTCTCACGTGTGCCTAGAGCAGCTTGCGCGCGGCCCTTCTCAGGTCGTACTCGTGGATGAGGGCCTTCGCGTGTCCGTAGGCGAGGTCGTGTTCGCTCCGCAGCCAGCTGACCTTCTCCTCGAAGCGGAGAGCGGGGCCTTCCTCTACGGTGCGGAGCCAGTCGGAGACTTCACGACCGGTGCAGCGGGGGATTCGGGAGAGCAGATTGCGATGGGTCTCTTCGGAGAAGACTTGGGACATCGGCGCCTCCGACGCATTGCGCGTTGCTGGTCCTTCCCGACACCGTGCCCGAGCATCGGCCCGTTGGCAACCATCCCGGGCGGGCGCGTAGGGTCGCGGAGTGCTCGATACGACCCCGCTGATCACCGCCGTGGACCGATTCGCCGACCGGCTGCGCGCCGCGCCGCAGAGCCGGCTGCAGCGCGGCGCGGCTGCCGAAGGGCTGGCCACGGCCAGGGAATTGGCTCTGCGGGCCCAGCGCATCGAGGCGCCGGACCGGGAACCGCGGATCATGCCGGACGCCGGGATCTTCGCGGTCGGCGACCAACTTGCCGTAGCAGGGCGCGACTTGGCGGTGACACTGGAAACGGCCCCGTCGGCTGAGCTGGACGAGGCCGTGCAATTCGTGACGGAGGCCGCTGCGCGGGCGTTCGCGTAGCGGCGGGCGGGCGGTGGCCCGGGGGCAGGGGCCGACGAGAGCCGCTCTGCCCGGATGCGCCGAGGGCTAGAACGAGGCGATGACGCGGTCGGCGAGGATGTAGACGTTCTCCTCGCCGCAGGAGAAGGTCAGGGCGTACGCGCCGGAGACGCCGGAGCCGCCCAGCAGTACCGGGTGCTCACCCGCGAGCAGCGACTCGGCGAGGCGCTCGGCCGTCTCGCGGTGGCCGGGGGTCATACAGAGCGTGGTGCCGTCGGCGAAGACATAGACGTCGAGGGTGCCGAGCGGGCCGGGGCGCACATCGGCGAGTTCCGTACGGCTGTCGGCGAGCTCTTCGAGGCGGTTCACGGTGCGCTCGTGGTCGGTGACGACCGGGGTCTGCACCGGAACGAAGTCGGGGTGTGAGGGGTGACGGCGACGGGCCGCGGCCAGCTCGGGGGAGTCCTCGGCGAACTCCGCCGTCTCGGGCAGCTCGGTCATGTCCGCCAGCTCGGTCAGCTCTTCGAGCGCCTCGGTGGCGTCGAGGTCCATCGCCTCAAGGCCCGCGAAGTCGGCCTGGCGCGGCATGAAGAACGGCGCGTCCTCGCCGATCCCGGTCAGTCCGCCCAGCAGGGAGGGGGCGTCGGCGGCATCGCGCGCTTCCTGGGTGGCCCAGAAGGCGCGGGCCTCGGCGAGCTCGCGCTCCCGCTCCTCGGCGAGTGCTTCGGCCACGGCCGCGCGTATCTCGGCGGCTGGGGTCACGTCGCTGCGGCTCTGCGCGGGCACGGCGGCACCATGGACGCGGGCCGCGGTCAGCTCCGTACGAAGGGCCGTGATCTGCTTGCGCAGCCCGTGAGCAGCGTGCAGAGCGGCAGCGCCGACGGCCGTGGCAGCGGCGGTGGTCAGCAACAGGGCAAGAGACATGACGCTCACTGACATACTCCCGGTTTCAATCGATCCCCCGACTTCCTACCTCAGCTTGTCCTCTACCTGCGCCCGGTGTCAGTGCATTACGTCACGAATTGGACAGGTATTTGAGCCTGGGGTTTAACCCTGTTGCGGGTGTGACCTGCGGGAATGACTCTCCCCCAGGAGATAGGTCACATCCTGGGGGAGATTCGGTCACGGTCGGGGCTCGGAACCGGACATGTCCGGTCTGGAACCGGCCGGCGGCTATGCCGGGGTCAGCTCAGCTCAGCTCAGCCGCTCGGGCTTGTGGTCGCGTTCGCTTCGCTTCCGCTGCGGGCAGGTGCCGCCTTCGTACCTCAGGCGACCCCTGCCCTCCGCTGCAGCTCAGCTCAGCCGCTCGATGACCATCGCCATGCCCTGGCCGCCGCCCACGCACATGGTCTCCAGACCGAACTGCTTGTCGTGGAACTGCAGGCTGTTGATCAGCGTGCCGGTGATCCGGGCGCCGGTCATGCCGAAGGGGTGGCCGACGGCGATGGCGCCGCCGTTGACGTTGACCTTCTCCAGCGGCAGGCCGAGGTCGCGGTAGGAGGGGATCACCTGGGCGGCGAACGCCTCGTTGATCTCGGCCAGGTCGATGTCGTCGATGGTCAGCCCGGCGCGCTTCAGCGCCTGCTTGCTGGCCTCCACCGGTCCGTATCCCATGATCTCGGGGGAGAGGCCGGAGACCCCGGTCGAGACGATCCGGGCCAGCGGGGTCAGGCCCAGCTCGCGCGCCTTGGTGTCGGACATGATCACGAGCGCGGCGGCACCGTCGTTGAGCGGGCAGCAGTTGCCCGCGGTGACCAGGCCATCGGGGCGGAAGACCGGCTTCAGGCCCTGCACGCCCTCCAGGGTGACGCCCGCGCGCGGGCCGTCGTCCTTCGAGACGACCGTGCCGTCCGGGGTGGTGACCGGGGTGATCTCGCGCTCCCAGAAGCCGTTCTTGATGGCTTCCTCGGCGAGGTTCTGCGAGCGGACGCCGAACTCGTCCATGTCCTGGCGGGTGACGCCCTTGAGCCGGGCCAGGTTCTCCGCGGTCTGCCCCATCGCGATGTACGCGTCCGGGACCAGGCCGTCCTCCCGCGGGTCGTGCCAGTCGTCGCCGCCCCGCTCGGCGCGGGCCGCGGTGCGGGCCTCGGCGTCGGCGAACAGCGGGTTGTGCGTGTCCGGGAGGCTGTCGGAGTTGCCCTTCGTGAAGCGGGACACCATCTCGACACCGGCCGAGATGAAGACGTCGCCCTCGCCGGCCTTGATGGCGTGCAACGCCATCCGGCTGGTTTGGAGGGAGGACGAGCAGTAGCGGGTGACCGTACAGCCGGGAAGGTGGTCCATCCCCATCTGTACGGCGATGATGCGGCCCAGGTTGTTGCCCTGCTCGCCGCCGGGGAGGCCGCAGCCGAGCATCAGGTCGTCGATGTCCTTCGGGTCCAGCTCGGGCACCTTGGCCAGCGCGGTCTGGATGATCGTGGCGGTCAGGTCGTCCGCGCGCAGGTCCTTCAGCGAACCCTTGAAGGCCCGGCCGATGGGGGAACGGGCAGCAGAGACGATCACGGCTTCGGGCATCACGCGGCTCCATGAGGGCTGGAAGGCGGGTTCTGGCAGGTGCTGACTTGGAAGTTACCTGTACGTAGGTGCTGGGTCACCGGGCAGCGCATGTGACGCCGACCTCTTTTCTAAGCGACCGCTCAGTCGATCAATTGGCGGGCAGGTTGTGCGACTCCCCGTGCGACTCTCCATAGGGCTCCTTGTGTGTGTCCTTGTGTGCCTCGTGTGCCTCCTCGTGGTGCGCCTCCTCGTGCGAGTTCCCCTGTGGTTCCCCGCGCGTCCTGGGGGGTGCCTCTCCATGCGCCTCCGGGTGCGGCTGGGGCTCCGTGGCCGCGGGCAGACGCCGCCGCCTGCGGTGCTTGAGGAGTGCCCAGGGCGCCCGCGCCCCCGTGACCTCCGTACCGGCCTCCCTGGCCGCCTGGGAGGCCGCCTTGGCCACCGGCAGCATGTCCTCGCGCCGGGCGCCGTCCAGACGGTCGGACTCCGGCCACAGTCCCAGCACCGCACAGAGCGTGGGCAGGACCGCCATCGCCGCCGTGGCGTACCCCTCCGCCGACGGGTGGTAGTTGTCCGGACCGAACAGCTCCCGCGGATTCGCCTCGAACTCCGGCCCCAGCAGGTCGCCCAGCGACACCGTCCGCCCGCCCTGCTCCACCGAACCGATCGTCTGGGCCGCCGCCAGCTGCCGGCTCACCCGCCGGGCCAGCCAGCGCAGCGGCTGGTAGACCGGCTCGATCGTGCCGAGATCCGGGCACGTGCCGACCACCACCTCCGCACCCGCTGTACGCAGCCTGCGCACGGCGGTGGTCAGACAGCGCACCGACTGGGTGGCGGGCATCCGATGCGTCACATCGTTCGCCCCGATCATGATCACGCACACGTCGGGCGTACGGGACGGGTCGGCGAGCAGCAGCGAGACCTGCCGCTCCAGATCGTCCGACCGGGCGCCAGGCTGTGCCACATTGCGCAGATCCACCGGCCGCTCGGACACCGCCGCGAGCCCCGATGCGAGCAGCGCCCCCGGTGTCTGCCCGGTCCGGCGTACCCCCTGCCCGGCCGCCGTCGAGTCACCGAGCAACCCCAGCCGCAATGGCTCCGCAGGGCCGGCGAACGCCACCCCGTACCGTCCGTCCGCGCTCGGTGGAACCGGTGCGATACCGCCGCCCACGTGCCGTTTCGCCAGCTGGACCTCCGCCAGCAGTACGCCTACAGCCGCCGCGCCGAGCAGCCCGATGCTGCCGCCGCCGTAGGCCGCGCCCGCTGCGATCCGCCGTGCCACCCTTGCCCTCGACACAGTCCGGTCCACCTCCTTGTTGCCGTACCGCCGTACATACAGCTAACTGCCCCGCGGCGACCGTCGCTCAATCGCTTCGCCCAATCCCGTGCCCGTACGCATACGCTTGCCGCACCATCTCGGAGACCCCGGAGTACACGGTGCAATTCCACGATTCGATGATCAGTCTCGTAGGCAATACCCCGCTGGTGAGGCTGCGCAGTGTGACGGCCGGCATCCAGGCGACGGTCCTGGCCAAGGTCGAGTACTTCAATCCCGGCGGTTCGGTCAAGGACCGCATCGCCCTGCGCATGATCGAGGCCGCCGAACAGAGCGGCGAGCTGCAGCCCGGCGGCACGATCGTCGAGCCGACCAGCGGCAACACGGGCGTCGGCCTGGCGATCGTCGCGCAGCAGAAGGGGTACAAGTGCATCTTCGTCTGCCCGGACAAGGTGTCCACGGACAAGATCAATGTGCTGCGCGCCTACGGTGCCGAGGTCGTCGTCTGCCCGACGGCCGTTGACCCCGAGCACCCCGACTCGTACTACAACGTCTCGGACCGGCTGGTCCGCGAGACGCCGGGAGCCTGGAAGCCCGACCAGTACTCCAATCCGAACAACCCGCGCTCGCACTACGAGACCACCGGTCCGGAGCTGTGGGAGCAGACGGACGGGAAGATCACCCATTTCGTCGCGGGTGTCGGCACCGGCGGCACGATCAGCGGCACCGGCCGTTATCTGAAGGAGATCAGCGGCGGCTCGGTCAAGATCGTCGGCGCGGACCCGGAGGGCTCGGTCTACTCCGGCGGCTCCGGACGCCCGTACCTCGTCGAGGGGGTCGGCGAGGACTTCTGGCCGAGCGCGTACGACCGTACGGTCACGGACGAGATCGTCGCCGTGTCCGACAAGGACTCCTTCCAGATGACCCGCCGCCTCGCCAAGGAGGAGGGCCTGCTGGTCGGCGGCTCCTGCGGCATGGCGGTCGTCGCCGCCCTGGAGGTCGCGAAGCGACTGGGCCCGGACGATGTGGTCGTCGTCCTGCTGCCCGACAGCGGCCGCGGCTACCTGAGCAAGATCTTCAACGACGAGTGGATGGCCGACTACGGCTTCCTGGAGGACACCGGCCCGTCCGCACGCGTCGGGGACGTACTCGACCACAAGGACGGCCCGATCCCGAGGCTCGTCCACATGCACCCCGAGGAGACCGTCGGCGAGGCGATCGACGTCCTGCGCGAGTACGGCGTCTCGCAGATGCCGATCGTGAAGCCGGGCGCGGGCCACCCGGACGTGATGGCTGCCGAGGTCATCGGTTCGGTGGTGGAGCGGGAGCTGCTGAACGCCCTGTTCGCGCAGCGCGCCTCGCTCTCCGACCCGCTGGAGAAGCACATGTCGCCGCCGCTGCCGCAGGTCGGTTCCGGTGAACCGGTCGAGGACCTGATGGCGGTGCTCGGCGGCACGAACGCGGCGGATGCGGCGATCGTGCTGGTGGAGGGCAAGCCAACGGGCGTGGTCAGCAGGCAGGACCTGCTGGCGTTCCTCGCCAAGGACGCGGCGACCGGCAAGCCGTAGCCGGCTCGGAGGCCGGGCTTCGCGAAAACGGTACGAGCGCGACACGTACGCGCAGCACCGGCTTAACACGAGTCCGGCAGATTGATGGGTGTCGGCAGGGAAACCCGCCGACACCCGATACGGCGACACGGACTACGGAGCGGCTCCCGGACCTCCACCGTCGCCAGGACGCGGTGACCGGCCCTGACCCGGACCGTGTCCCTCGCGGGGGCCGCCGTCGTCCCGCCCCCTGGGAAACCGGGGGTGCGGCGGTCCCCGCGATACATCCATGTGCGACGGTCATCTGCGCGGACGTGTGCGACGGTCATGCGCGCAGAACCGTGCGACGGGCAAGTGCTTGGACCGCCGGGGCGCCGTTCGTGCCCCCGGCGGCGCCTCATCCGGCCGGTGCGGCCGCCCAGCTCGCCAGCAGCGCGATGCGTTCCGCGGTCTCGCTGCCGGGCTCCGGGGTGTAGACCACCAGGGACTGGCCGGGGTCGCCGGGCACGCCGAGCGTCTCGTACGGGAGGGTCAGCTCGCCCGCGACCGGGTGGTCGATGCGCTTGACGCCGTAGGTCTTCGCCTTCACCTGGTGATCCGCCCACAGCCGACGGAAGTCCTCGCTCTTCATGGACAACTCGCCCACCAGCGTGGCCAGTTGCTTGTCATCGGGGTGCAGCCCCGCGTCCAGTCGCAGATGTGCGACCGTCTCCGCCGCCACCGCGGCCCACTCCGGATAGAGCTCGCGCGTTGCCGGGTCGAGGAAGACCTGGCGCGGGATGTTCAGCTCTGCCGGGGGCATCCGCGAGTAGCCGACGACCGCGTCCCCCAGCGCGTTCCACGCCAGTACGTCCATCCGGCGGCCCAGGATGAACGCCGGGGCCCCGCCGAGCGTGTCCAGCAGCAGGCGCAGGCCGGGGCGGACCCGCTGGGTGGCGGCCGGGGCCGAGGCGCGCGGCCCCGGGCGTGCCACCGTACGCAGATACGTGTGCTCCGTCTCGTCCAGCCGGAGCACCCGGGCGATCGCGTCGAGCACGGCGTCCGAGACGCTCGGGCCGCGCCCCTGTTCCAGCCGGATGTAGTAGTCGACGCTCACCCCCGCGAGCTGCGCGACCTCCTCGCGCCGGAGTCCGGGAACCCGCCGTCGGCCGCCGTACGCGTTCAGCCCCACGTCCTCGGGCTGTATGCGGGCTCGCCGTGAGCGGAGGAAATCACCGAGGTCGCCGTCCATGACACCGATCGTAGAAGAAGCGCGGCCGCCGAACCTGGTACTGGCAGACCCAGGAACGACGCAGCCCTGGGTAGCCGGGCGACAGCCGCGCAGAGTGGGACCGGGCCCGGGGAAACGCCCCGGTCCTGAGAGCGCAAGGAGTACGGACATGTCGTACGAGACCCTCGCAGGCCGCACCGCCGTCATCACCGGAGCCGCCAGCGGAATGGGCGCCGCGACCGCCCGGCTGCTCGCCGCCCAGGGAGTCAGGGTCGCACTGCTGGCCCGGCGCGCGGAGCGGCTGGAGGAGCTGGCCGCCACGATCGAGGCGGAGGGCGGTGAGGCGCTCGCCGTCACCGCCGATGTCACCGACCAGGCGTCCGTGGACGCCGCGGCCGAGCGGGTGCACAGCACGTTCGGGCAGGTGGACCTGGTGGTCAACGCGGCCGGTGTGATGCTGCCGAACCCGGTGGACGAGGGCCGGACGGACGAGTGGCAGCGGATGATCGACACCAATGTGACGGGCGCCCTTCGGATCATCCGGGCCTTCACATCCGACCTGGTGGCGGCGGCCGCCGACGGCCGCACCGCGGACCTGGTGAACATCTCGTCCATCGGCGCGCACGTCACGTTCCCCAACTACGCGGTGTACGGGGCGACGAAGGCCGCGCTCACCTACCTGTCGTCGTCGCTGCGCACGGAGTTCGGACCGCGCGACGTTCGCGTCACGAACATCGAGCCGGGTCTCACCGACACGGAACTGGGCGGCCACATCGACAACGCCGAGCTGAGCGGGCAGCTCGACGGCATGTTCGACGCGCTCGGGGCACTGTCGAGCGAGGAGATCGCCGACCTCGTGGCCTACGCCACCAGCCGTGCACGCCACATCAACCTGCGCCAGCTGGTCGTGCTGCCCACCCGCCAGGCGTAGCGCCCCGTGTCCTCGGGGCCCGGCCCGCGGCCCTCAGTCCTCCCAGTCGGACTCAGTGCGCCCGGAACGGTGCCGGAACCAGGGCCAGCCCCGGGCGGCGTGCACGGCATTGACGGCGACGATCCCGAGCCAGGCGACGACCAGGCCCCCGGTGTGGGCGGCCGCGGCGCCGATCGCCGACAGCGGGATGGCCAGGATCAGCGAGATGATCCCGAAGCCGTAGCGCTCGCCGAAGTTCCCCATGGGCTGCGGCGGGCGCGCACCCCTGGCGACGCTCACCTGCTGCTCGGCGAGATGGCGCCGGACACGGCGGTCGAGCGTGGTGTCGAGACGCTGCTCGACCTTCTCCAGGAACGACTCGACGAGCGCGGACTCGTAATCCGAACCCAGCTCACTACGGGCATGCAGGGTGGCATCGAGCTCGCTCTTGAGCTCAGGGTCACGGGTTTCCATGTCTTTTACGGTACGAATCGGGAGCGCTCCGGGCAGTGGGGCTAACCCCCCTCTTTCGTTGCGGCTACGTGCGGGCGGCCGCCGTGCCGGTGGTGCCGGCCCCGCTGTTCTCGCCCGTTGGTACCTGGGCGGGGAGGATCGTGTGTTCCGGGATGTGCGTGGTGTCGCGGCGGGCGAGGAGCCAGTACAGCAGTGCCGGTACGACCAGGCCGACCACCCACGAGATGTCGGCGCCGCCCAGCGGCCCGACCAGCGGGCCGGTGTAGAAGTGCGTCACCAGGAACGGCAGCTGGGCGACCAGTCCGATCCCGTACACCACCAGCGCGTCCCAGCGCCATGCGCCGTACCGGCCGCGCGGATCGGCAAGGGCAGGGATGTCGTACCGCTCCCGTGAGATCAGGTAGTAGTCGACCAGGTTGATCGCCGACCACGGGGTGAAGAAGGTCAGCAGGAAGAGCAGGAAGTCCTTGAAGGAGGCGAGGAAGCTGTCCTTGCCGAGCAGGGCCACGACGGTGCCGACAAGCATGATGCCCGTGATGTAGAGAGCCCGGCCGCGCGGGGAGAGGGTCTTCTGACCGCGGAAGCCGCTGATGCTGGTCACCAACGACATGAAGCCGCCGTAGGTGTTGAGGACATTGATGGTCAGCTTGCCGAGCGCGATCACGAAGTACAGGAACGAGGCGATCAGGCCGGTCCCGCCCAGGGCGACGACATAGCCGACCTGGCCCGCCAGGAAGGCGTCCCCGGCGGTGGCCGCGACCAGCACGCCGAAGACCATGGACCACTGGGAGCCGAGCGCCGAGCCGGAGAGCGTCCACCAGAAGGTGGCGCGGGCGCTGGTCGTACGTGGCAGATAGCGGGAGTAGTCGGCGACGTACGGGCCGAACGCCAGCTGCCAGGACGCGGCGAGCGAGACCGCGAGCAGGAACATCGGCAGATCGAAGGCGCGGTCGGCGAGGACGGCTCCGAGATCGATGCGGTCGAGCAGCCGGATGCCGAGATAGACGAAGGCGACTGCGCAGATCACGCCGGCGACCCGGCCGAGCATATGGATGACGCGATAGCCGATCGCTGCCATCAGGGCGGTGACCAGGGCGAAGATGATGATGCCGGGCGTTTCGCCGAGGTGGGTGAGCTCCCCGACCGCCTGACCGGCCAGCACGCTGCCGCTGGCGAAGAAGCCGACGTACATCACGATCACCAGGGCCAGCGGGACCACTGCGCCCTTGACCCCGAACTGTGCGCGGGACTGGATCATCTGCGGCAGTCCCAGGCGCGGGCCCTGGGCGGAGTGCAGGGCCATCACGGCTCCGCCGAGCAGATTGCCCAGCGCCAGGCCGATGACCGACCAGAACGGGCCGCCGCCGAAGACGACCGCGAGCGCGCCGGTGACGACGGCGGTGATCTGGAGGTTCGCGCCGAGCCAGAGCGTGAACTGACTGAACGCGGTGCCGTGACGTTCGTTGTCCGGCACGACATCGATGGAACGCTGTTCGAGCAGGCCTGCCATCGGTCAGCTTCCCTTCTTGACGATGCCGTGCTGTTTCGCCCAGTCGTGTGCGACGTCCTCGGGGTCTTTCTTGTCCTTGTCGACCAGGCGGTTGAGCTCGGTGAGGTCCTCGGTGGTGAGTGCGGCGCCCAGCCGGGCCAGGGCCTTGCGGACCGTGGAGTCCGCGGCCCGGTCGGCGATCAGCGGGACGACATGCTGGCCGGGGACCAGGTTCTTGGGGTCGGAGAGGACCACCCAGCCCTCGGCCGCGATGTCGGTGTCCGTGGTGAAGAGGTTGGCGACATCGACATCGCCCTTCCGCAGGGCTCCCTTCACCAAGGGCCCGGAGGAGTCCAGCGACTTGAACTCCTTGAAGGTGACGCCGTACACGTCCTTCAGACCCACGGCCCCGACGGTCCGCTTCTTGACCTCGGGGGCCGCGCCGATGACCAGCTTTCCGTTGTGCTTCGCCAGATCGGCGAGGGAGGACAGGCCGTACTTCCGGGCGGTCTCGCGGGTGACGGCGAAGGCGTCGGAGTCCTCGGCCATGCCGTACGGGAGGATCTGCAGACCGGCGGGCAGGGCGACGGCGAGTGCGTTCTGCATCTCGCCCTCCTCGGTGGCGGTCGCCTTCGGGTCGAGGTAGTGGAGCAGGGCGCCCTGGTACTCGGGCATGAGGTCGATGTCGCCGCCCTTCAGCGCGGGGATGAGGATCTCGCGGGTCCCCAGGTTGGCGCGGACCGTCGTCTTCACACCGGCGGCGCCGAGGGCCGCGGCGTACAGATGGCCGAGGATCTGGTTCTCGGTGAAATTGGCGGTGCCGATGGTGATGCCGCCGGAGCTCGAACCGCCACCGCCACCGCCGCTGCCGCCGCCCTGTCCGTCGAGCGAGGTGATTCCGCTGCTGCAGGCGGCGAGTGCGGGGACGGAGGCCGCGGCGAGGAGGCCGCCGAGCAGGGTCCTTCGGTTCATGGGGGATGTGCGGGACATGCGAGTCATCGGTGGTTCTCCTCAGGCGGAGCGGTGGCGGAAGAGGACGCGCTGGAGCCCGGACAGCGCCAGATCGAGTACGACGGCGACGACCGCGACGAGGACCGCGCCGCCCAGCACCTGAACGAGGTCGCGCTGTGCGAGACCGTCGAAGACATAGCGGCCGAGACCGCCGAAGCTGACATAGGCGGCGATGGTGGCGGTGGCCACGACCTGGATCAGCGCCAGCCGCAGCCCGGTCATGATCAGCGGGAGGGCGAGCGGGAGTTCGACGTGCCACAGCACCTGGGGACCGCGCATGCCCTGGCCGCGTGCGGCGTCCTTCACATCGGGGTCGACGGCGGTCATCCCGGCGTAGGTGTTGGTGACGATCGAGGGGACGGCGAGGGCGACCAGCGCCACGTACACCGGGGTCATGGACAGGCCGCCGGCCAGGAAGACCAGTACCACCAGACCGACGGTCGGCAGGGCCCGGCCGAAGGACGACAGATTGATGGCGAGGAAGGCGCCGCGTCCGGTGTGCCCGATGAGCAGGCCGATCGGGAGTGCGATCGCCGTGGCGATCAGCGTGGCGATCAGTGAGTACTGGAGGTGCTCGGCGAGGCGATGGGCGATGCCGTCCTGGCCGGTCCACTGCTCGCTGCCGGTCAGCCAGCGGCCGAGGTCCGCGAAGAGTTCGTACATGTCAGGCCCTCTGCTTCCGTGTCCACGGGGTGAGCGCGTACTGCACCGCGACCAGCGCCGCGTCCGCGACCAGCGCGAGGAGCAGGGTCAGGACCACACCGACGATCACCGGGGTGGGGAAGTTCCGCTGGAAGCCGTCGGTGAAGAGCTGGCCCAGACCGCCGTCGCCGATGTACGTGGCGACACTGACCAGCGAGATCGACATGACGGTGGCGATCCGTACGCCCGCCATGATCACCGGGAGGGCGAGCGGCAGCTCGACCGTCAGCAGGATCCGCAGCGGGCGGGCCCCCATCGCCCTGGCGGCCTCACGCGTCTTCACGGGTACGGAGTCCAGTCCCTCGACGGTGTTCCGCAACAGCACGACCAGCGTGTAGATGGTCAGGCCGATGACGGTGGTGGTGCGGGTCAGCCCCGAGACCGGCAGCAGCAGGACGAAGACCGCGATGGAGGGGATGGTGAACAGGACGTTCGAGAGGCCGAGCAGGGCTCCGCGCAGCGGGCGCACGCGATGGGCGAGCACGGCCAGCGGCAGGGAGATCAGCAGTCCGAGGAGGACGGCACTCAGCGCGGCCTGGAGATGGGAGACGGTGAGGGTGAACAGGTCGTTCGCGTGGTCGGATATCCACGCCCACTCGATGGTCATGAGCTGCCGTCCACGGCCGGTAGCGCAACAGCCGACTTCTCCGTGCCGGCCTTCTGCGCGGCGGCAGTGGTGTGGGCCGCCCCCGCGAGGTCGTGGATGGCCTCGCGCGCGGTGACCCCGGTCAGCACGCCGTCGGTGTCGACCCGGGCGATCAGACCGGTCGGCGAGGCGATCGACTCATTGAGCGCCGAGAGCAGCGAGTCCGTGTCGCGCAGAGGGCGTACGGGGAGCAGCGGGGCGTCGCCCGCAGGGCCCGCCGGTGCGGTCCGGCTGTCGAGCCATCCGAGCGGCTCACCCTTGGCGGAGACGACCAGCAGCCAGTCGGAGCCGTTACCCCCGGCGGTGGCCGGCTCGTCGGCCCGCACCGTCGCCGGGGGCCGTTGAGGCAGATCCGCGAGCGTGCTCAGCGACAGCAGCTTCAGTCCGCGTTCGGCACCCAGGAAGTCGGCGACGAAGTCGTCGGCCGGGCGGGCGAGCAGCTCGGCGGGCGGTGCGCACTGCACCAGATGGCCGCCGGTGCGGAAGACGGCGATCCGGTCGCCGAGCCGTACTGCCTCGTCGATGTCATGAGTGACGAAGACGATGGTCTTGCCGAGCTCCTTCTGGAGACGCAGCAGCTCGTCCTGGAGCTGGGTCCGTACGACGGGGTCGACGGCGCCGAACGGCTCGTCCATGAGCAGCACCGGAGGGTCCGCGGCGAGCGCGCGGGCTACACCGACCCGCTGCTGCTGGCCGCCGGAGAGCTGGTGCGGATAGCGCTTGGCGGCCTCGGCGGGCAGTCCGACCGTCTCCAGGAGTTCGGCGGCCCTGGCCCGGGAGGCCCTGCGGCCGTGGCCGAGCAGCAGGGGCACCGTCGCGATGTTGTCGAGCACCGTGCGGTGCGGGAAGAGGCCGGCCTGCTGGATGACGTACCCGATGCCTCGCCGCAGCTCCGCGGCGTCCGCTTCGAGAATGTCCTTGCCGCCGAGCCGGATGGTGCCGGAAGTCGGCTCGACCATCCGGTTGATCATTCTCAGCGTGGTGGTCTTACCGCAGCCGGAAGAACCGACGAGGACGGTGATACCGCCTTCCGGCATGGTGAGGCTGAGGTCGTGAACTGCCGTTGTGCCGTTCGGGAAACGCTTGTTCACTGCGTCGAATTTGATCATAAGTCGTCCCTTGCCCGGGCTGCATATAGTCATGCAGAGTTCTTCGTTACTGAATAGGTTGTCAATGCCTCGGGGTAAAACACTGTTACAGAGACCCGAAGAGCGAGACAAAATGTCCGGATAGGAGGAGTTTGCGCATGATGTCGTCCCACCTGGTGGACTCCGAGGACTCCGTGTCCGGGACCGTCGGCTCTTCCGGAGCTTCCGGTTCCGTCGGCGTCGTTGTGCTCGACGGCCAGACCCTTCCGGTCTCCGATGTCGTCCGGCTCGCACACGGCACCGCCCGTCCCGTCCCCGCCGACGAAGCGATGAAGCGCGTCGAACGCTCCTGGGGCGCCGCCCGGGAGCTTGCCGCCACCGGACGGGTCTACGGACGCTCCACCGGCGTCGGCGCCAACCGCAACGAGGACGTACCCACCGAGGCGGCAGCCGATCACGGACTGCGGCTGCTGCGCAGCCACGCCGGAGCGATCGGCGAAGTGCTGCCCGCCCGCGAGGTCCGGGCCATGCTCGCCGTACGCGCCAACCAGCTGCTCGCGGGCGGCGCCGGGCTGCGGCCGACCGTCGTCACCGCGCTCTGCGAGGCGCTGGAGGCCGGGGCGCACCCGGTCGTCAATGAATTCGGCTCGGTCGGCACCGGCGACATCGCGGCCCTCGCCCAGGCCGGCCTCGCCCTCGCCGGGGAACACCCCTGGCAGGGCCCCGGCGCCGCCCCCGAGTCCCAGCCGCTCGACAACAACGACGCCCTCGCCCTGATCAGCAGCAACGCCCTCACCCTCGGACAGGCCACGCTCGCCCTCGACGAGCTGCGCCGCCTGGTCACCGCCACCCAGGTCGTCGCCGCGCTCTCCCTGCTCGCGGTCGACGGCTCGTACGAGGCCTACGCGGAACCGGTCCACGCGGCCCGCCCCCACCCCGGTTCCTACGATGTCGCCGCCCGGATGCGGGAGCTGCTCGGCGTCCCGGAGCGCCCCGGACCACCGCTCGGCCGGATCCAGGACCCGTACGGATTCCGCTGCCTGCCGCAGATCCACGGGCCCGCGCAGGACGCCGCCGACGCCCTCGAACGGGTTCTCGCCGTCGAGATCAACGCCGCCGCCGAAAACCCGCTGATCTGCCCGGACGCCGGTGCCAACGGCAGCCCGGCCGCCTACCACCACGGCGGCTTCTACCTGGCCCAGCTGGCCCTGGCACTCGATCACTTCAGGCTCGCCGTGACCCAGGTCGCCCGGCTCTCCACCTCCCGGCTCTCGGCACTCAACGAGCCGGCCCTCACCCGCCTGCGGCCCTTCCTCGCGGACGGCGAACCGGCCTCGTCCGGCGTGATGATCCTGGAGTACGCGGCCGGGGCCGCCCTCGGTGATCTGCGCACCTACTCCGCCCCCGCATCGCTCGGCCACGCCGTCCTGTCCCGCGGTGTCGAGGAACAGGCCAGCTTCGCCTCGCTCGCCGCCCGTCAGACGTTGCGGGCCTGCGGCGCGTACCGGCAGGTCGTGGGCTGCGAACTGGTCGCCGCCGTAAGGGCGTTGCGCCAGCGGGATCTGCGCCCCGATCCGGATCTTTCGGTGGGTCGTGCCTTCGTGCTCGCCGATTCTCTGCTCAACGACGACCTCGCGGACCGGCCGCTCACCGATGATGTAAAGGTCGCGGCCGGGGAGCTGCTCGACCAGTACACAGAACTTTGGAGGGGGACGGTATGAGCGAGAGCAGCCCTGCCGCACGACTGCAGCAGCTCTTCGAGGGGCACCGGCTGACACCGACGCAACGGCGCATCGCGCACTCCATGGTGCGCAGGGCCGCCGAGGTGCCGTTCCTGTCGAGCGTCGAGCTGGCCGAGCTGGCCGGGGTCAGTCAGCCGTCCGTCACCCGGTTCGCCGTCGCCCTCGGATTCGACGGCTATCCGGCGCTGCGGAGGTATCTGCGGGATGTCGCGCCGGGGCCCGCCGAGCCCGGTGAGGGGGCGGGTGCACGTGCGTACAACGAATACCAGCAGGCTGTCCTCGGTGAGATCGAGAATCTGCAGCACCTCGCCGAGCTGCTCGCCGATCCCGGCCCCGTCGAGCGGGCGGGGCGACTGCTCGCCGCCTCCCGGCCGCTCCCCGTGCTCGGACTACGGGCAGCCTCCTCCCAGGCGCGCGGGTTCGGGTACTTCGCGGCCAAGGTCCATCCCGATGTCCGGGTGCTCGACGAGGGCGGCAGCATGCTGCACGACCGGATCGACGCCGCGCGGCGGGCGGGCGCCACAGCGCTGATCTGTTTCGCGCTGCCCCGGCATCCGAAGGAGGTCGTGGACGCCCTCGCGTATGCGCAGGAACAGGGGCTGACCGTGGTGTCGGTCGCCGATTCGGCGTTCGCTCCGGTGGCCAGGCACAGCGACCTGCTGATCCCGGCCGCCGTCGGCACCGGGCTCGCCTTCGACACGGCGTGTGCGCCCATGCTGCTGGGCCGTGTGCTGCTGGAGGCGATGTGCGACGACCTTCCCGATGCGCAGGCGCGGTTGGAGGAGTTCGACGCGCGAGCGGTGGCGCGGGGGCTGTTCGTCGAGTGACGGGCGGCGGCTACGGCCTGATGGGGATCGCGTACTGAGGGCGGCCCCGCCGACCTCGACGATTCTCAGGCATCGCTCATCTACGGCTATTAATCTCCGGGCCCAGAAGGATCAGAAGGAGCTGCGGAGAGGGGTACGGACGTGGGGCGCGGAGCGCAGTCGTTGGCGAGGGTGGCCGTGATCGTACGGGCCGGAGCCGCACCGCTGTGGTGGCCGGGGCTGCTTGCTGCGGCGATCGGCGCACTGGTGCCGGGGCTTACCGGACGCCGGATCGGGCTGCTGGCCGGAGCGGCGCTGTTCCTGGTCACCGCGGCCGTGGTGGCGCTCGTACGCGGCCGGCGGTACGCGGAACTGGCCAGGGGCGCCACCCGCGCCGGGCGGTCCGACTTTCTCCAGGACCGGGCCGTGACCGTACGCAACTGGCGACGCGGGCACCGGTGGTGGCTGCTCGGGGCGTTCCTCGTAGCAGTGGCGAGCGCGTTCCTGCTGCCCGGGGCCGGCGGGATGGCGCTCGCGGGCGCGGGGGCCGGGCTCTGGATCAAGGCCGTCAGGATCGGGCAGCGCGAGCGCCGGGACGACACCCTGTACTGGGTGCGGACCGACTGGGTGGAGCGCGGACGGCCCGCGGGCAAGCAGGTGAAGGGGTATCGCACGACCGGGCCGATGGCGGGTGACGCCGCGCCCGGCGGGGCGCGGCGCCGGCGCTGAGGCCGCCTGGTCAGACCTCCAGCTCGGCCTCGATCCGCTTCAGCTGGTGGCGGGCCATGGCCAGGTTGGCGCGGCCCTTGTCCAGCGCCAGGTACAGGAAGAGGCCGCTGCTGCCGCGGGCCTTGAGCAGCCGGATCAGGTGGTACTGGCCGCCGAGCGTGATCAGGATGTCCTCGATCTCGTCCTGGAGGCCGAGGTGCTCCATCGTGCGGAGCTTGGCGCGTACGACATCGGTGTTGCCCGCGGCCGCGACCTCCAGGTTGAAGTCCTTGCCGCCGCCGAGGGTGCCCAGCGCCATTCCGCTGGTGTAGTCGACGAGGGCGACACCGAGGGTGCCCTCGATGGACGTCATCGCTTCCTTCAGTGACGCTTCGGTGTTCGCCATGAGTGCTCGTTTCCTTTCCTGGCCGGCCGGGACGACCGGATCCGTGGGTTGTTTCCGGGGTAGGTGGTGTTACGTGCGGTGAGGCAGCGGTCCGGGCTGTGCGGGGCGCTGCTCGGCGGCGCGGGCCGGGGGCGCCGGCTGTGCGGGGCGTTCCAGTGCGGTGTCGACCAGTTCGCCGATACGGGTGCCCGCCCGGCGGCCCTCCAGATGGAGCCTGCCGACGTTGATCCGGTCCTCGGCCAGCAGTGTGAGGACGGCCGAGGAGCCTGCGGCGTACGTCGCGATGTAGCCGGTCTCGCCCCGTACGAGAAGTTCACGGAAGCCGCCCCGGCCGGTCGCGTCCGTCATCCGGATCGCGACGCCGAGCGCGGCCGCGGTCAGTGCGGCGACGCCCTCCGCCTCCACGCCCGGGGTGTCCTGGGCCAGGACGAGACCGTCGGTGCTGGCCGCCAGGGCGCCGGAGAGGAGCGGGACCCGGGCCCGTAACCGCTGGAGCTCGGCCAGGACATCCTGTACTTCGGCCTCGGGCACCATCAGCTGTCTCCTCCCGGCACGCTGTCTGAGCGCGCGTATCACAGGGCCTCCAATGCGTCTCGGAGCCGGCGCAGCAGGGCGACGTCGGGGTCGGCCGTGACCTGGGGAAGTGCGACCCGGCCGGGGGCGGTGGCGGCCGGCAGCTCCCGTACCGCTTCGACCAGTCCGGCCGCGGCCAGGCGCCGCAGACCGACCAGTACGTGGAACGCCGGTCTGCCCAGCTCCTGGGCGATGTCCGATGCGGTACGCACCCCGTCCACGAGATCGAGCACGCGGCGCCGGGCCGGCGGAACGGGTGCGTCGACGGGACGGGCCGGCCGTACGAGCGGTGCGCTGTCGGTCACCGCGTCGGGCCAGATCCGCTCCAGCAGCTCCCGGCGCCGGAGCGTCTCGCGCTGCACGGCATCGACGGGGACGGGGCGGACGGGGCCGATCCAATGGGAGACCCCGTAGCGGAAGCGCGCCGGGGTCCGGGTGGGGGCGAGCGCGAAGAACGCCGCGTCGTACAGCGCACCGAGGTGGCACAGCTCCAGCGCCCCGCCCGGCACCCGCCCGCTGTCCACCAGATAGCGGCCGACCCGCTGCCCGGCGCCCGCCCTGGCGACCGCCTCCCACCAGCCGTCGCGGTGCAGGGCGCCGCCCGTGGTGAGCAGGACGTCTATACCGGGTGTCGCCGGGCTCTCGGCGTGCACCACCTGGCCCTCGGCGAGATAGAGGGTGCCGCGGTCGCGCATCAGGGCGCCGGTGGCGCGTTCATCGGCGAGGCGCTGCAGCATGGGGGAGAGGGCCGTGACCGGGGCGGGGGCGGTTCTCATGCAAGGACCAGCCGCTCGGCCGTCTCGCCCAGCCGTATCCGGGCGAGGGCCAGATTGCCCTCCGCGCGGTCGAGCCACAGATGGACGAAGACGCTGCTGTCGAAGGCCGTCTCGACGAAACGGAGGATGTGGTACCCGGCGCGGGTGGTGACGATGACGTCCTCCACCGGCGGCGGCGCTCCCGCGACGGCCTTTTCCGGTAACGCGGTTGACGGTCCGGTGGCCCCCAGCGCGAAGACCGGCTGCTCGGCCGCCATCCTCGCGAGCTCGGCCGTCTCCGCGGCGGTGGCCTCGTGATCGCCGTTGGGCGATTCACCGATGGTGCCGAGGGCGAGGCCGCTCGTCCAGTCGACCACCGCGGCGCCGCGGGCGCCGGGCAGCCTCATGACTTCGAGCAGGCACTCGTCGATTCCGGGCACGCGCACTCCCCTCCCGACGTGGCGTACGGCTGTGACCCAGAGGCTACGCAACGTGCTCGCCCCAGGTGGGGGTTCTGGCATTTTCCATCGGTACATGCGAAAGGGATCTACGAAGGGCGTGCCGGAGGTGCGCCGGGGCGCCCTCTGCGCGGGGCGGCCGGGTGCAGTTCGTCCAGCTGTTGGCGCGGGGCTGTTGACTACGAGTATTCAGACCATCAGGATGTGAATAGAAGATTTACAAGTTGCGAGGAGGCATCGCCATGTCAGGACCCCGCCCCGTACGGGCACCGCGCGGTACGGAACTGAGCGCCCTGGGATGGCAGCAGGAGGCCGCCCTGCGCATGCTGCAGAACAACCTCGACCCCGAGGTCGCCGAGCACCCCGACAAGCTCGTCGTCTACGGCGGCACCGGCAAGGCGGCCCGCGACTGGCGCTCGTTCGACGCGATGGTGCGCACGCTGCAGACGCTCAAGCAGGACGAGACGATGCTCGTCCAGTCCGGGCGCCCGGTCGGTGTCATGCAGACCCACGAGTGGGCGCCGCGCGTCCTGATCGCCAACTCCAACCTGGTGGGGGACTGGGCGAACTGGGAGGAGTTCCGCCGCCTGGAGGCGCTCGGCCTCACCATGTACGGCCAGATGACGGCCGGGTCGTGGATCTACATCGGTACGCAGGGCATCCTGCAGGGCACGTACGAGACGTTCGCCGCCGTCGCCGCCAAGAAGTTCAACGGGACGCTGGCCGGGACGATCACCCTGACCGCCGGGCTCGGCGGCATGGGCGGTGCCCAGCCGCTCGCCGTGACCATGAACGACGGCGTCGCGATCTGTATCGACTGCGACCCGCGCGCCATCGAGCGCCGGATCGAGCACCGCTACCTGGACGTGCGCGCCGACTCCCTGGAGCACGCGCTCCAGCTGGCCACCGAGGCCCGGGACGCCCGCAAGCCGCTCTCCATCGGTCTGCTGGGCAACGCGGCGGAGCTGCTGCCGCGGATGCTCGCCGAGGGCGCACCGATCGACATCGTCACCGACCAGACCAGCGCGCACGACCCGCTCTCGTACCTCCCGCTCGGTGTCGACTTCGACGACATGGCCTCGTACGCCGCCGAGAAGCCCGCCGACTTCACACAGCGCGCGCGGGAGTCGATGGCCAAGCACGTCGAGGCGATGGTCGGCTTCATGGACGCCGGGGCCGAGGTCTTCGACTACGGCAACTCGATCCGCGGCGAGGCTCAACTCGCCGGGTATGCCCGGGCCTTCGACTTCCCGGGCTTCGTTCCCGCCTACATCCGGCCGCTCTTCTGCGAGGGCAAGGGCCCGTTCCGCTGGGCGGCGCTCTCCGGTGAGGCGTCCGACATCCACAAGACCGACAAGGCGATGCTCGAACTCTTCCCGGAGAACGAGTCCCTGCACCGCTGGATCAAGATGGCCGGTGAACGCGTCCACTTCCAGGGGCTGCCCGCCCGGATCTGCTGGCTCGGTTACGGCGAGCGCGACCGGGCCGGCGAGCGGTTCAACGACATGGTGGCCTCCGGCGAGCTGGCCGCTCCGCTGGCCATCGGGCGTGACCACCTGGACTGCGGCTCCGTGGCCTCCCCGTACCGGGAGACCGAGGCCATGCTCGACGGGTCCGACGCGATCGCCGACTGGCCGCTGCTGAACGCCATGGTCAATGTGGCGTCGGGGGCCTCCTGGGTCTCCATCCACCACGGCGGCGGCGTCGGGATGGGGCGCTCCATCCACGCCGGGCAGGTGACCGTCGCCGACGGTACGAAGCTGGCGGGCGAGAAGATCCGCCGGGTGCTCACCAACGACCCGGGCATGGGCGTCATCCGGCACGTCGACGCCGGGTACGACATCGCGGAGTCCGTCGCCGCGGACAAGGGCGTGCGCGTACCTATGACGGAGGGGCAGTGACCCGGGAGGACGGCGGTGGGGCGGTGACCCGGGAAAGGGACGGGGCCGGGAGCGGCGCACCGTCGTTCCAGGCCATGTGGCGCGAACTCCTGCCGGTCGGCCGGCATCAGGACAGCGGGGGCTACCGCCGCTACGCCTGGACCGGGGCCGATGCCGACTGCCGTGCCTGGTTCCGGGCGCAGGCCGAGGCGCGCGGGCTCACCTACGAGGTCGACCGGAACGGCAATCAGTGGGCCTGGCTCGGTGACCCCCTCGCGCAGGACGCCGTAGTCACCGGATCGCATCTCGACTCCGTACCGGACGGCGGCGCCTTCGACGGGCCGCTCGGTGTGGTCTCCTCCTTCGCCGCGCTCGACGAACTTCGCCGCAGGGGAGCGGAGATCACCCGGCCGCTGGCCATCAGTAATTTCGGTGACGAGGAGGGGGCCCGCTTCGGGCTCGCCTGTGTGGGCTCCCGGCTCGCCGCCGGACAGCTGACCGTCGAGGCGGCACACCGGCTCCGCGACGGTGACGGCATCACCCTGCCGCAGGCCATGGAGGCGGCCGGATACGACCCCGACGCCATCGGCCCCGACCCCGAACGGCTCGCCCGAATCGGTGCGTTCGTCGAGCTCCATGTCGAGCAGGGGCGCGCCCTCGACCTCACCGGTGACCCGGTCGGCATCGCTTCCGCGATCTGGCCGCACGGGCGCTGGAGGTTCGACTTCCGGGGCGAGGCCAACCACGCGGGCACCACCCGGCTGATGGACCGGCGCGACCCGATGCTCACGTACGCCGAGACGGTGCTGGCCGCCCGCCGCGAGGCGGAGCTCGCCGGAGCCGTCGCCACCTTCGGCAAGATCAGCGTCGAGCCGAACGGTGTCAACGCCATCCCCTCCCTCGTCCGCGGCTGGCTCGACTCCCGCGCCGCCGACCAGGACCGCCTCGACGCCGTGGTCGGCGGCATCGAGCGGGCCGCCCGGGAACACGCCGAGCGGGCCGGGATCGACCTCGATGTCGTACGGGAGTCCTTCACGCCCGTAGTGGAGTTCGAGCACGCCCTGCGTGACGAGCTCGGCAAGATCCTGACGGGCCGGGGCGACGCCGATCGCGCCGTACCCGTTCTCGGCACCGGCGCCGGACACGACGCGGGTATTTTGTCCGCTTCGGTCCCTACCGCCATGCTGTTCGTGCGGAACCCCACCGGGATCTCGCACTCGCCGGCCGAGCACGCCGCCGAGGACGACTGCGTGGCCGGGGTGATCGCTCTCGCCGATGTACTGGAAGGTCTCGCGTGCAGCTGACAACGGAACCGACGGGCACGACCGTCACCGAGACGTACTGGTTGTCCCACGCCTGGCTCGGCACCCATGTCGAGCCGGGCGTCGCCCTGGACGTGTCCGGCGGGATCGTCGCGGGCGTTCGCACCGGCGTCGCCACCCCGCCGCCGGGCGCCACCGTGCTCCGCGGGCTCACCCTTCCCGGGCTCGCCAACACCCACTCGCACGCCTTCCACCGCGCCCTGCGCTCCACCGTCCAGGTCGGCTCCGGCACCTTCTGGACGTGGCGCGAGACCATGTACCAGATCGCCTCCCGGCTCACCCCCGATTCGTACTACGACCTCGCCCGTGCCGTGTATGCCGAAATGGCTCTGGCCGGTATCACCGCGGTCGGCGAATTCCACTATCTGCACCACGCTCCGGGCGGCACCCCATACAGCAACCCGAACGCGATGGGCGAGGCGCTGATCGCGGCGGCGGGCGAGGCCGGTATCCGGATCACGCTGCTGGACACCGCCTATCTCTCCGCCGGATTCGGCCCGCGCCCCACCCAGTACCAGGAGCCTGACCAGCACCAGCTGCGCTTCTCCGACACCACCGCGGACGCCTGGGCCGAACGCGCCTCCCTCCTCAAGGGCAGTGACCACGCCCTGATCGGCGCGGCCATCCACTCCGTCCGCGCCGTCCCCGCCGCGCAGCTCGCCACCGTGGCCGCCTGGGCCGAGGAGCGGCAGGCCCCGCTCCATGTCCACCTCTCCGAACAGACCGCGGAGAACGACGCCTGCCTCGCCGCCCACGGCTGCACGCCCACCCGGCTCCTCGCCGACCACGGGGTCCTCGGCCCGCGCACCACCGGCATCCACAACACCCACCTCACCGGCGAGGACATCACGCTCCTCGGCTCCTCGGCGACCGGCACCTGCATGTGCCCCACCACGGAACGCGACCTCGCCGACGGAATCGGTCCGGCCGTCGCCCTCCAGCGCGCCGGATCGCCGCTCTCCCTCGGCAGCGACAGCCACGCCGTGATCGACCTCTTCGAAGAGGCACGGGCGATGGAGCTCAACGAACGACTGCGCACCCGGGCGCGCGGTCACTGGACGGTGGCCGCCCTGCTGCGCGCCGCGACCGTCGACGGACATGCCGCGCTCGGCCGGCCCCGGGCGGGCATCATCGAACCCGGTGCACCCGCCGATCTGGTGACCGTCGCCCTGGACTCCGTCAGAACTGCGGGGCCGGTGCCCCGGCTTGCTGCCGAAGCAGCCGTATTCGCCGCCTCCGCCGCTGATGTGCGGCACACGGTCGTGGGAGGCCGGCATATCGTCCGTGACGGGCGGCACACGCTGGTCGAGGACGTCCCCGCAGCGCTCGCCTCGGCCATCGGCGCACTGCACCGCTGAGCGCACCGCCCCGGATACCGTCGATCCGGAGACCGCCCTGCGGGGCGCCCTGACCGGCGCCCCGCAGGCCCACCGACGGGCCGCCCCGCAAGCCGATACACAAGGAGAGCAGTCTCCCGATGACGACGACCGCCATCACCAACATCGCCAGTCTGGTCACCAACGACCCCTCCCTCTGCGTGGATTCCCCCCTGGGTCTGATCCGGGACGCGGCGGTCGTCATCGAGGGCGACCGGGTCGTCTGGACCGGTGAGTCAAGCAAAGCACCCGCCACTGACAACGCCGTCGACGCGGGCGGCCGGGCGGCGATCCCCGGCTTCGTCGACTCCCACTCCCACCTCCTGTTCGCGGGCGACCGCACCGAGGAGTTCAACGCCCGGATGTCCGGCCGCCCCTACAGCGCGGGCGGTATCAGGACCACGGTCGCCGCCACCCGCGCCGCCACCGACGACGAACTCTCCGCCAACATCGCCCGCTACCTCGCCGAGGCGCTGCGCCAGGGCACCACCACCTTCGAGACCAAGTCCGGCTACGGCCTCACCGTCGAGGATGAGGCCCGTGCCCTGCGCATCGCGGCTCAGCACACCGAAGAGGTCACCTACCTAGGCGCCCACATCGTCTCCCCGGACTACGCCGACGACCCGGCCGGCTACGTCGACCTGGTCACCGGAGCGATGCTCGACGCCTGTGCCCCGTACGCCCGTTGGGTCGACGTCTTCTGCGAGAAGGGCGCCTTCGACGGCGACCAGGCCCGCGCCATCCTCACCGCCGGCCGCGCCAAGGGCCTGCACCCCCGCGTCCACGCCAACCAGCTCGGCCACGGCCCCGGGGTCCAGCTCGCCGTCGAACTCGACGCCGCGTCCGCCGACCACTGCACCCACCTCACCGACGCGGACGTCGACGCCCTGGCCCATGGCAACACCGTCGCCACCCTGCTTCCCGGTGCCGAGTTCTCCACCCGCGCCACCTGGCCGGACGCCCGCCGCATCCTCGACGCGGGCGCCACCGTCGCGCTCTCCACCGACTGCAACCCGGGCTCGTCGTTCACGTCCTCCATGCCCTTCTGCATCGCCCTCGCCGTACGCGACATGGGCATGACCCCGGACGAGGCCCTCTGGTCCGCCACCGCGGGCGGCGCGGCGGCCCTGCGCCGTACGGACATCGGCCGCATCGCCCCCGGCGCCCGCGCCGACCTGGTCCTCCTCGACGCACCCAGCCATGTCCACCTCGCCTACCGGCCGGGCGTCCCGCTGGTCCACGCGGTCTGGCAGCACGGCGAGCGCGTCGTCTGAGCGCCGGCCGACACGGCACGGCGTCTGTGACAAGGCGTCCATGACACTTCGTCAAACATGCGGAAGGACCCGCCCTTCGACGGGCAGGTCCTTCCGCAAGGGGCTCGCGGTGCGCCGTGCGAGTGTTCCGCGGGCGCGCGACATGCCCGTCACTCCTCCAGCGTCAGGCCCTTTCTGAGCTTGACCAGCGTGCGGGAGAGCAGCCGCGACACATGCATCTGGGAGATGCCCAGCTCCTCACCGATCTCCGACTGCGTCATATTGGCGACGAACCGGAGCGAGAGGATGGTGCGGTCGCGGCCCGGCAGCGAGGCGATCAGCGGCTTCAGGGACTCGACGTACTCGATGCCTTCGAGTCCGTGGTCCTCGTAGCCGATACGGTCCGCCAGCGCGCTTTCGTGCTCGTCCTCCTCGGGCTTGGCGTCCAGCGAACTCGCGGTGTACGCGTTGCTCGCGGCCATGCCCTCGACGACCTCGTCCTTGCTGATGCCGAGGCGGTCGGCGAGCTCGCCCACAGTGGGTGAACGATCCAGCTTCTGGGCGAGCTCGTCGCCCGCCTTGGCCAGGTCGAGCCGCAGCTCCTGCAGTCGGCGCGGTACGCGCACGGACCAACTGGTGTCGCGGAAGAAGCGCTTGATCTCGCCGACGATGGTCGGCATCGCGAACGTCGGGAACTCCACGCCCCGGCTGAGCTCGAAGCGGTCGATCGCCTTGATCAGGCCGATGGTGCCGACCTGGATGATGTCCTCCATCGGTTCGCTGCGGGAGCGGAACCGGGAGGCGGCGAACTTGACCAGGGCCAGGTTCAGTTCGACGAGCGTATTGCGGACGTACGAGTACTCGTGGGTGCCCTCTTCGAGAGATTCGAGCCGCGCGAAGAGCGTCTTCGACAGGGCCCTGGCGTCCAGCGGCCCCACTTCGTCGTAGGGCGGGATCTCGGGAAGTCCTTCGAGACCGTCGGTGACGCCGTAGTTGTCGACGCTGTCGACGGCGGTGCTGCTGGTGCTGCTGTTGCGCGTGCCGTCTCCGGCGTTCGCGGCGGGGGAGTCTGAGTGGGTCAGTCCCTGAGGACATGCTGACGTCGCATCGTGGGTACGCGGTCCGTCGAGCCGGGGTGACATGATCGCCTCCATCGTTCTCGGCATATGGCTGCCGATGCCCATACGTGTTTCCTGCGGTGAAGCGGCGCCTCCAAAGCCGGCCGTGTTTTGGGTGTCCCCCTACCCTTACCCGGTTCGGACGGGCAGTTACAAGCTCTAATTGATGCCATATGTCCGGTATGTTGGGGTCTTCGGGTACCGCGTGGCGTACGGAACGCGTACTGTTTCAAGAACGTCAGCGACGGCACATACGAATCTGCGCACGCTGAGACGCAGGCAGTGACGACGGCGAAGAGGGACGGGCATGGACCGCGGGACGGTCGGCAGTGCGAACCGGGGTCGGCTTCAGGTCGAGGCCCGTACCGAGGGGCGCAGCGAGGTCGTGACGCCAGTGGGTGAGCTGGATCACCACACGGCGGATCTGCTGCGGGAACCCCTGGAGAGCGCGGTCGAGCAAGGGCGAGTACGCCTGGTGGTCGACTGCTCGCGACTCGAATTCTGTGATTCCACCGGGCTCAATGTGCTGCTCGGTGCCCGCCTCAAGGCGGAGGCGGCCGGGGGAGGGGTCCATTTGGCCGGAATGCTGCCGGTGGTGGCGCGGGTCTTCGAGATCACCGGGGCCGAGGCGGTCTTCACCGTCCATGACTCCCTGGAAGCGGCCCTGAGCACATGATCGTGGCGCGTTTCGCGGCCCCGGGCGCCGCATGTGTTGCCCGTGTCACGCGATCCGCGTAGACGAAGTGCGTGTTGTCACGATTCGGCCGGGCAGGAGACACCCGGCGGAGTCGTGGGCGGCCCGCGCACTCTGTACCTGTATTTGTAACTGATCAATGGCGACATGGTGAATCGGTGAGGTGAAGCGCTGATGAGCACCACCCGGCAGCATCCGCCGGGCGACCGCGGCCGCGAGCCGGAGGGCGCCGGCGTGGGCGCACGCGCGGACGCGGGCGCCGGCGCGGCCTCCCCCGAGACGGTCGAGCGGCAGTGGCGCACGTTGTCGCTGCGGGGAGTCGGCGGCATCGTGCCGACGGCCCGCGACTTCGCCCGCCAGGCGCTTCACGACTGGGGCTGGCTCCCTGCGACGAGCGCCGACGGACGGGCCGCCGCCGAGGACGTCCTGCTGGTCGTCTCCGAGCTGGTCACCAACGCCTGTCTGCACGCGGACGGTCCCGAGGAGCTGCGTATCGCCTGCACGGCGAAGGTGTTGCGGGTGGAGGTCGTCGACGGGGGTGCGGGACAGCCCGCGCCGCGCACCCCGCACCGGGCCGGCCGGCCCGGCGGGCACGGCATGTTCATCGTGCAGCGGCTCTGCCTGGACTGGGGCGTCCTGCGGGTGGCGGGCCGAGCAGGCAAAACCGTCTGGGCGGAGCTGGCCGCCCCCGCGTAGTCGCCGATTCTGGACATGGGGGCGCGTGGCCCCGCATTTGCACCTTTGAAGAGCGCGCCGGATCGGCGCGCTCTTTGTCTTCCCTCCACAAGGCCCCAGGCGTACCTTGAGCGCCCGATCTGATGTGTCGTCAGTAACTTGCGTCGGTGAGAGACGGCGCGCGGCGACTTCCGGCATGAGGGGAACTCAAGGTGTCCTACCAGAAGCGAACAGCTCTCGCGCTGGCGTCCGCGCTGGCGGGCACGGTGGTGCTGATGGCCGCGCCCGCTGCCCACGCCACGGTCGTGGACGTCAATTACCAGTGCAAGACACCGATCGGAGACAAGAGTGCCGTGTCTCCCATCGACATCAAGAGCGTCAAGAGCGGCGGCGGCTACAAGCTCACGATGTCCTTCCAGAAGGGCGTCTCGTCCAGCCCCGTCGAACTGGGCAAGGGTGCGATGAGCCCCAGCGCGGTCATCAAGGTGGGGGGCGCGGACTCGGGCCAGGTCCAGGTCTCCGGTGCGCCGAACTCCGCCGCCATCCCCGCCAACACCCCCATCAAGATCAGTGACCTGTCGGGTACGTACACCCCGAAGAAGAGCGGAAAGGTCGACTTCACCGCCGGTGTGCTGACCATCAAGGCGCTGGGTACGACCACGACCTGCACCCCCTCCAACAACCCGGGGCCGTCGCTCCAACTCGATGTGACGGCCGCGGGCAACGCGCAGAGCACCCCGGACAACGGCGGACAGTTGCCGAAGACCGGTCCGCTCGACTCGGCCGTGGCGCTCGGCACGCTCGGCGGCACGGTGCTGCTGACCGGTGCGGCCGGGGTGCTCTGGCTGACCAGGCGAGGGCAGGGGGTCGTGCGCCGATAGGGCCTTTCCTCGGATCGGGCCGGATCCGGAAGAAAGGCCCCGGCCCCACGATCCCGCCGCCGTCACGCACCAGGGAGCTGCCCATGCCGTCGCCGACCGGTCACGCCGCCCGACTCGTCCTCGCCGTACTGCTGTTCACCTTCGCCATGACTCCGGTGGCCGGTGCCGCGGCCCGGAGGCCGACGCCCGCGAGTGCCGCGTCGTGGACGGCGCAGCCCGCGGTGAGCGGTTCCGGCACGGACGGCGGCCGACCGTACTTCTATCTGGAGGGCCCGCCCGGCACCGTTCTCCAGGACCGGCTCTCCGTCACCAACTCCGGTACGGCCCCGGTCACCGTGCGGCTGCGCGGCGCCGACGCGTACAACGCCGAGGACGGCGACTTCGCGGTACGCGGTGGCAGGGGCTCCACCGGGACCGGTGCCTGGCTGCGAACCGCCGCCGCCGAGGTGACCGTGCCGGCCCGCACCCGCGCCGATGTGCCGTTCTCCGTCACGGTGCCGACGGGCGCGACGCCCGGCGACCACCCCGGTGCGATCGTCGTGCAGAGCGGCGACCGCTCGGTGGGCGTACGGGTCCAACTGCGGGTCGGCGGGCCGACGCTGGCCGCGCTCACCGTCGAGGACGTCACCGTGTCCGGGCAGTCCATCCACTACACGCTGGTCAACCGCGGCAACACGGTGCTGGTGCCGCGGATCGCCGTCGGCGCCGACGGAGTGTTCGGGACGCTGCTGCGGCGCGAGGCGCGCACGCTGCCGGTGGAGCTGCTGCCCGGACAGCGCGTCAGGCTCAGCGAACCGTGGTCAGACGCGCCGGCCCTCGACTCGGTGACCGTGCGGCTGCGCGTCACGGCGGCGGGCGGCGCGCACAGCGAGGCGACGGCCCGTGCGGCCTTCGTCCCGTGGGCGCCGGTGACCGGCGGTGCACTGCTGCTCCTGGCCGCCGTTGCCGCGGGCGCGTACGCGTACCGGCTCCGGCGCTCACGCAGACGGCCACCGGACGACGACAGGCCCGGACAGTCCTCGGGCGATCAACGGCACTCGGAGAGAAGGCACTTGGTGAAGGCGGGAGCGGAATCGTGACTGGACAGGCCGGACCGGCATCACTCCGGAGCGGCAGCCACCGGTGGGCGGCCGCGCTGCTCGGCGCACTGCTGCCCGCCCTGCTGATGCTCTCCGCGACCGGCGCCGACGCGGCGGGTACGAGGGCCGCCGACGCGAAGCCCGTGGTCACCCTCTCCAAGCAGCAGGCGGGCAAGGGCGGTGACATCACCGTCAAGGGCAGCGGCTGGCGCCCGAACACGCTGCTGATGATGCTGATCTGCGGACAGTCCACGCCGGACCGCGGTGTGGTCGGCGGCACCAACTCCTGTGCCAATGCCGAGGGCCGTGCCGTCACCACCGGCACCGAGGGCGGCTTCAGCAAGAAGATGCCGGTCGCCGAGCCGCCCACGCCCTGCCCCTGCGTGGTGCATGTCGCCACCGTCACCGGGGAACAGGCCACCGCCGACGCCGTGTTCGTCGTCGCCGGCCACCCGGTCGCCGCGCTGCCGAAGGAGAGCGAGGGGAGCAGGCTCGCGGTGCTGGCCACCACCCGGCTCGAGGGTGACAGCGGAATCCTCACCTGGTTCGGCGCCCCGCCCTCCCGGCAACTGGTCTTCACCGTGGGCAACCTCGGCTCCGCTCCCGTCAAGGACCCGGTCTTCCGGATCGGCACCGCGCACGGCGTCTTCGCCCCGCAGTGGGAGGAGCAGCAGTGGCGCGGCACCATCGAGTCCGGCCGCAAGGCGCAGATCAAGCTGCCGGTCGAACTGACGGCGGGCGCCCACGGTGACTACCAGGTCTCGCTGAAGTACGGCAGCAAGGTGCTGGCCGAGCAGCCATGGGGGGTCGGCCGCCCCTGGGGAGTCACGCTCTTCTGGATCCTGCTGTGCGTCGTCGTACCGGCCGCCGTGTTCCGGATCGGCATGGCGATCGTCGACAAAGTACGTCCCCGTACCTCGCGCACCCCGGTCCGTGCCGGGCGCCACCGCCACCCGCAACTTGCCGATGTGACCGCCAGGCTCCCGAAGCTGCGCCGCGCACCGGGGTCCGCCGAGAGCCCCGCGGCAGCGCCCGTCACCACGGCCGCGCTGCCATGGTTCACACCCGATTCCGCACCGTCAGAGAACAGACCGACGACGAAGGGACATTCGTGAGTACGCAACGGAGGACGGTCGCGGCGGGAGTCGCGATGATGCTCGGCGGCGCGGGCATGCTGCTGGCCGCGAGCCCGGCCCAGGCCGCCGACATCTCGTACAAGACGGAGTGTGTACCCCCGCCCATCTCCGGGCTGCCGCCCGTGCAGGGCACCACCAAGGTGCAGTTGACCGTGCCGGCCGAGGCGAAGGTCGGGGACACCGTCGAGGTGGTGTGGAAGACGGTCGAGGCCGCTTCCAGGAACCCCGACGTCCTCGACCTGGAGAAGGACACGGTCAAGCCGACCGGCACCATCAAGGTGGGCGGCGCGGCCACGGGCACCCTGCAGATGGAAGGGCCGCGGCAGAACCCGCCGATCCCCAAGAACAGCGCCATGGTGCTGCCCGACATGAAGGGCACACTGAAGCTGGAAAAGGCCGGTGAGATCACGCTGACACCGGACGCCTACAACATCAACGTCTCCAAGCCGATCTCCACGGACACCAAGTGCACCCCGAAGGAGACCGTGCAGCCGGGCGCGACCATCAAGGTCACGGGCGGCGGCGGATCCACGACCGCGGGCGGTACGACCACCGGTTCCACCACCGCGGGCGGCACGACCACCGGCTCCACGACCGGTTCCACCACCGCGGGCGGTACGACCACCGGTTCCACCACCGCGGGCGGTACGACGACCGCGGGCGGCACCACCTCGGGCTCCGGCGGCGGCCAGACCGACTTCCCCGGCAAGGAGGTCTCGGTCAACTTCGCCTGTACGTCCCCGGGACCGGCCGGCATCGCCTCCAAGGTGACGATCAACGCGAAGAGGAGCGGCGGGAGCTACGCGCTCACGGTCAAGACGGCCAAGGGCGTGATGGACAGTCCCGCCGCGCTGCCCGCCGGTGCGCTCAAGCCGTCCATGGACGTCGTCATCGGCGGCGCCGACAAGGGCTCGGTGAAGGTCACCGGACCCGCCAACGCCGCACCGCTGGAGCAGGGCAAGCCGGTCGATCTGTCCGACATGACCGGCACCTACAAGCCGGGCGCGTCCGGGAAGTCCACGCTCAGCCCCGGCACCCTGACGATCGATGTCACCCTGGGCTCCTCGAAGATCAACATTCCCTGCAAGGTCAAGGGTTCGGTGACGCCGTCGCTGGAACTCGACACCACGGCCCAGCAGGGTGGCGCCTCCGGAGGCACCACCACGGGCTCCACGGGCTCCACGGGCTCCGCGGCAGGCGGCACGGACTCCGGCGGTGGACTGGCCGCCACCGGGGCCGAGGACAACGGCACCCTGCGCGCACTCGGCCTGGTCGCGGGGACGGCGATCCTGCTGGGCGGCGCCGTGTTCACCTTCACCCCGTGGCGCAGGCTGCGCGGCACCAGGTGAGCTGAGCTCCGTACGGATGTACGTGAAGGGCCGCTGCACCGATGTGTCGGTGCAGCGGCCCCTCGCGCAGCCGGGTTCGGTGCGTCAGCGCACGTCGCCCATGAGCTGCTTGACCTTGCCGCGGTACATGAAGACCGCGGCACCCGCGGCAACGGCGAGGATGGCCTCAAGCGTGACCACGCCGGTGCCGTTGAGCTCCACACCTGCGATGGAGAGCAGACCCGTGATGCAGTCACCGGCGGTGACGGCCAGGAACCAGACACCCATCATCTGGCTGGCGTACTTGGCCGGAGCCATCTTCGTGGTGACGGAGAGACCCACCGGGGAGAGTGTCAGCTCGGCGACCGTCTGGACGAAGTAGATCGCGACCAGCCACATCGCGGCAGCCTTGTGGCCGTCGGTCGCGATCGTCAGCGGCATCAGGAAGAGGAAGAACGACGCACCGACCAGCACCAGGCCGGAGCTGAACTTCACGATGGTGCTCGGCTCCTTGCCGCGGCGGTTCAGCGACAGCCAGAAGGCGGCGAAGAGCGGGGCCAGCGCCATGATCAGGACCGGGTTGACCGACTGGTACCAGGAGACCGGGAAGTTCCAGCCGAAGACACTGTTGTCGGCCGAGGATTTGGCGAAGATCGCGACCGTCGAACCGCCCTGGTCGTAGATCATCCAGAAGATGGCGGCGGCGACGAAGAACCAGATGTAGCCGGACATCTTCGACTGCTCGGTGGCGCTGAGCTCCTTGTCGCGCTTGATGCGCGTCAGGACGACGACCGGAATGACCAGGCCCGCGACGGTGATGGGGACCAGGATCCAGTTGAGCGTGTAGACGCCGGTGGCGACCGTGATGATGTAGAAGACGGCCGCGACGGCCAGCCAGATCAGGCCCTTGCGCAGCGTGCTCGCCCGCTCGGCGGCGGACAGCGGCTTCGGGACGACGAGGCTGCGCTCGTTCAGGTGGCGGGTGCCCATCAGGAACTGGGCGAGGCCCAGCCCCATGCCGAGCGCGGCGAGCGCGAAGCCCAGGTGCCAGTTGACGCTCTCACCGACGGTGCCGATGATCAGCGGCGCCGCGAAGGCACCCACGTTGATGCCCATGTAGAAGACCGTGAAGCCACCGTCGCGGCGCGGGTCGTCCGGGCCGTCGTAGAGGTGGCCGACCATCGTCGAGATGTTGGACTTCAGCAGACCGGAGCCGATGGCGACCAGTCCGAGACCGGCGAAGAAGGTGCCCTGCGAGGGCAGCGCCAGCGCCAGGTGGCCGGTCATGATGACCGTACCGGCGATGGCGACGGTCTTGCGGGGACCCCAGACACGGTCGCCGAACCAGCCGCCGGGCATGGCGAGCAGGTAGACCAGCGACACGTAGACCGAGTAGATCGCCGTGGCCGTGGCCGGGTTCATGTGAAGCCCGTTGGGGGCGATCAAGTAGAGGGGGAGCAGGGCCCTCATGCCGTAGTAGCTGAAGCGCTCCCACATCTCGGTCATGAAGAGAGTGGCCAGGCCGCGGGGGTGGCCGAAGAAGGTCTTCTCGGATCCAGAAGTACTGGCCGGGTCCTTCGTCAGGCTGGACGCCATGGTCGATCCTTGCTTGCTCGGGACGCGACGCCTCGTGAGCGTGACGCGCCCGGTGGGGGGAGGCCGGCACCGACACAAGGCCATGCCCCACCCCAACGCCTGACAGGGGATTCGTCCCGACCGCCGGACTCGTCGAGGAGCCGACCGAAGAAGACGGGGACCGACCGCATCGGGATCCACGCCCGGAGCGCATCCTCGCGTTCCGGGCCCGGCCACAGGTCATTCACTGAACTTCACGACTGGCGGGCACCAGCCGGCAGAACAAAAGAGACCCTCGGCGCTAAAAGCTGCCCAAGGGTCCTTGAGTAGTGCAACAGGCGTCGAGCAACCATACGACACGACAGTGCCGGATATGAATGGACTTGAGAGATGGATCACAGGTCGCGATGGAACCGCGCTCCCATATTCGAAGGCCCTTCTCCGTTTTCCTCACGGACCCGCAGGGCTTTTCGATCACCTCACAGCATCCGCCCTGCGCGGACTACCATCACTCCATGACCCGTGTACTGCTCGCCGAGGACGACGCATCCATCTCGGAGCCGCTGGCCCGCGCCCTGCGCCGGGAGGGTTACGAGGTCGAGGTCCGCGAAGACGGTCCGACCGCTCTCGACGCCGGCCTCCAGGGCGGGATCGACCTGGTCGTACTCGACCTGGGTCTGCCCGGGATGGACGGCCTCGAAGTTGCCCGCAGGCTCCGTGCCGAAGGCCACGCCGTGCCGATCCTGGTGCTGACCGCCCGCGCCGACGAGGTGGACACCGTCGTCGGCCTGGATGCGGGCGCCGACGACTACGTCACCAAGCCCTTCCGCCTGGCCGAACTGCTCGCCCGGGTCCGGGCCCTGTTGCGTCGCGGCGCCACCGAACCAGCTCCGCAGCCCGCCACCCACGGCGTCAGGATCGACGTCGAGTCGCACCGGGCCTGGATGGGTGACGAGGAACTCCAGCTCACCGCCAAGGAGTTCGACCTGCTGCGGGTCCTGGTCCGCGACGCCGGCCGGGTCGTCACCCGTGACCAGCTGATGCGCGAGGTCTGGGACACCACCTGGTGGTCGTCGACCAAGACCCTCGACATGCACATCTCCTGGCTCCGCAAGAAGCTCGGTGACGACGCGGCCAACCCCCGCTACATCGCGACCGTACGGGGCGTCGGCTTCCGCTTCGAGAAGAGCTGACGTACAGAAGCACTCATGCGCCGCAGACTGATCAACTCCACGCTCGCCGTGGTGCTCGTGGTGATCGCCGTCTTCGGCGTCTCCCTCGTCATCGTCGAGAGCCGCACCATCAGCAACAGCGCCCAGGAGAGTGTCGACTCCGAGGCGCTGCGGCTGATCAGCGTCGTCGAGAGCCGGCTCCTGGGGGCGGAGCGGATCAACCCCGCGCTGCTGGCCCAACAGATCTCCAGCAAGCGCTACGCACTGGTCAAGATCCCCGGACGCGCCCCCCTCGAAGTCGGTACGCGCCCCACCGGCAGGGTGATCAGCAGCACGGTTGAGGGGGAGCAGGGCGAGCGCGTCACCGTCGAGGAGTCCAGCACCGCCGTCACCCGCGAGGTCGGCCGCACCCTGATGATCATCGGCGCGGTGGCGCTGCTGGCCATCGTCTCGGCCGTTCTCCTCGCCGTACGCCAGGCCAACAAACTGGCCTCGCCGCTGACGGACCTCGCCGAGACCGCCGAACGCCTGGGCTCCGGCGATCCACGACCGCGCCACAAGCGGTACGGAGTGCCGGAGCTGGACCGGGTCGCCGACGTCCTGGACTCCTCCGCCGAGCGGATCGCCCGGATGCTGACCGCGGAACGCCGGCTGGCCGCCGACGCCTCGCACCAGCTCCGTACGCCGCTGACCGCGCTCTCCATGCGGATCGAGGAGATCTCGGTCACCGACGACCCGGACACGGTGAAGGAGGAGGCGAACATCGCCCTCACCCAGGTCGAGCGGCTCACCGATGTGGTGGAGCGGCTGCTGACCAACGCTCGCGATCCGCGTACCGGCTCCGCCGTCGTCTTCGACCTCGACGAGGTCGTCAAGCAGCAGATCGAGGAGTGGCGTCCGGCCTACCGGGGCGAGGGCCGCGCCATCGTCCGCTCCGGAAAGCAGGGGCTGCGGGCCGTCGGCACGCCGGGCGCGGTCGCCCAGGTGCTGGCCGCACTGATCGAGAACTCACTGATGCACGGCGGCGGTACGGTCGCGCTGCGCACGCGGGTCACCGGCAATCAGGCAGTGGTCGAGGTCACGGACGAGGGCCCGGGCGTGCCCGCCGATCTCGGCGCCAGGATCTTCGAGCGGACGATCAGCGGCCGCAACTCCACCGGCATCGGCCTCGCGGTCGCCAGGGACCTCGCGGAGGCGGACGGCGGCCGCCTCGAACTGCTCCAGCAGCAGCCACCGGTCTTCGCCCTGTTCCTCAGCCGGGTGGCCCTGAACAGACAGGAACCGGAACGCCCGGTGCGGTGAGCGCGTGCGGTGGGCGGCTACCGCCGCACCGAATCCGCCTCGACCCACGGCACCTGCTCCGTACGTCCCTGCTTCAGGAACCCCTCCGCGCTCAGCACGGTCTCCTTCGCAGGCAGCGCCTTGAACACCCACGTCCGGTAGGACCAGAAGCGGAACAGCGTCGCGATGCCGATCCCGAGGATCTTGAAGACATTGCTCTGGACCGGGCTGTTCCACCCGAACCCGTACGTCGCCACGTACAGCACACCGTTCTCGACGACCGCACCCACCGCGCTGAACAGCAGGAACAACGTCAGCTCCCGGGTCCGCCCGCTCTTGTCGCGGTCCCGGTACGTCCAGTAGCGGAAGCCGACGTAGTTGAAGAGGATGGCGACGAACGTCCCCAGCAGACCTGCCCGCACCACCTGAAGGTCCGTGGTGCGCCAGAGCAGGTTGGATACCGCGATATTGACGACCAGGCCGAGTGCGCCGACCGCGCCGAACTTGGCGACCTCCCGGGCCAGCAGATCCAGCCGGGTTCGCAGTGCGCCCCGTTCGCTCATGGTGATCGCTCAGCCCGTCTGTCGGTTACGTCAGCCCAGTCATGCTATCCAGCCCGTCCATGGGGTGCCTGTGGACGTCCTGTGAGGTGTGGCGATGCTGTGACGTGCCCGCCGCCGCCGGGGCGGGCGGAGGGTGTCGTCGGGCGACCCCCGGAGCGGCGGATACCCTGGAGGAGTGACGTTCCCGGTAGTCGGCATGGTCGGCGGCGGTCAGCTCGCCCGTATGACCCACGAGGCAGGCATCCCCCTCGGCATCAAGTTCAAGCTCCTCAGTGACACCCCCCAGGATTCGGCGGCCCAGGTGGTGAACGAAGTCGTCGTCGGCGACTATCGCGACCTGGACACGCTGCGTGCCTTCGCGCGCGGCTGTGACGTGATCACCTTCGATCACGAGCACGTACCGACCGAACACCTGCGGGCCCTGGAGGCGGACGGCATTCCCGTGCGCCCAGGACCCGACGCACTGGTGCACGCCCAGGACAAGGGGGTGATGCGCGCGAAGCTCACCGAGATCGGCGCGCCCTGCCCCCGCCACCGCATCGTGAAGGACCCGGCCGACGTCGCGGCCTTCGCGGAAGAGGTCGGGGGCTTCCCCGTCGTCCTCAAGACGGTCCGCGGCGGCTACGACGGCAAGGGCGTCTGGGTGGCCCGCTCCGAGGCGGACGCGGCCGACCCCTTCCGGGCCGGTGTCGCCGTCCTCGCCGAGGAGAAGGTCGACTTCGTACGGGAGCTGGCGGCCAATATCGTCCGCTCGCCGCACGGCCAGGCCGTCGCGTACCCGGTCGTCGAGTCGATCCAGGCCGACGGGGTCTGCGACACGGTCATCGCCCCGGCCCCGGAGCTGGACGAGCGGCTCGCGGGCGAGGCCCAGCAGCTCGCTCTCCGTATAGCCTCCGAGCTCGGCGTCGTCGGTCATCTCGCCGTCGAACTCTTCGAGACCCGTGGACCCGACGGGAAGCCCGGCATCCTGGTCAACGAGCTCGCGATGCGCCCGCACAACTCCGGGCACTGGACCCAGGACGGCGCGATCACCTCGCAGTTCGCCAACCACGTCCGGGCCGTCCTCGACCTCCCGCTCGGCGACCCGCGCCCGCGCGCCACCTGGACGGTCATGTCCAATGTGCTCGGCGGCGACTACCCGGACATGTACCAGGCGTATCTGCACTGCATGGCCCGCGACCCGCAGCTCAAGATCCACATGTACGGCAAGGACGTGAAGCCCGGCCGCAAGGTCGGACACGTCAACACCTACGGCGACGACCTGGCGGACGTGCGAGACCGAGCCCGTCATGCAGCTGACTACCTCAGAGGAACGATCACCGAATGACTTCCCCCGCCCCCGCCGCGCCGGTCGTCGGCATCGTCATGGGCTCGGACTCCGACTGGCCCGTCATGGAAGCAGCGGCCAAGGCCCTCGACGAGTTCGAGATCCCCTACGAGGTCGACGTCGTCTCCGCCCACCGCATGCCGCGCGAAATGATCGCGTACGGCGAGCACGCGGCGGACCGCGGCCTCAAGGCGATCATCGCGGGCGCGGGCGGCGCCGCCCACCTGCCCGGCATGCTCGCCTCCGTCACCCCGCTGCCCGTCATCGGCGTCCCGGTCCCGCTGAAGTACCTGGACGGCATGGACAGCCTGCTCTCCATCGTGCAGATGCCCGCCGGTGTCCCCGTCGCCACCGTCTCGGTCGGCGGCGCACGCAACGCCGGCCTGCTCGCCGCACGCATCCTCGCCGCCCACGACAGCGAGCTGCAGGCCCGCATGGCCGAGTTCCTGCAGGAGCTGAACGACCAGGCGACGGAGAAGGGCAAGCGGCTGCGCAGCAAGGTCGAGGGCAGCGACTCCTTCGGCTTCGGGAAGTAGGCCACCGTGGACCAGCTGAAGCGGGCCGCGGAACTCCTCGCCGAATACCCCGTCGTCGACGGCCACAACGATCTGCCGTGGGCGCTGCGCGAACAGGTCGGCTACGACCTGGACGCCCGCGACATCGCCGCCGACCAGTCCGCCCATCTGCACACCGACATCCCGCGGCTGCGCGCGGGCGGTGTCGGTGCCCAGTTCTGGTCCGTCTACGTACGGTCCGACATGGCGGGCGACGAAGCCGTCAGCGCCACCCTCGAACAGATCGACGTGGTCGGCGAGCTGCTGGAGCGCCACCCCGCGGACCTGCGGCGCGCCCTGACCGCCGACGACATGGAGACGGCCCGCACCGAAGGCCGTATCGCCTCCCTGATGGGCGCCGAGGGCGGCCACTCCATCAACAACTCGCTGGGCACCCTGCGCGCGCTGTACTCCCTGGGCGTCCGCTACATGACGCTCACTCACAACGACAACATCGCGTGGGCGGACTCGGCGACCGACGAGCCGGGCGTCGGCGGTCTCTCGCCCTTCGGCCACGAGGTCGTACGGGAGATGAACCGCACCGGCATGCTGGTCGACCTCTCCCACGTGGCGGCCACCACGATGCGCGACGCGCTCGACACCTCCACCGCGCCGGTGATCTTCTCGCACTCCTCGTCGCGCGCGATCTGCGACCACCCGCGCAACATCCCCGACGACGTCCTCGGCCGGCTCCCGGCCAACGGCGGCATCGCCATGGCGACCTTCGTACCGAAGTTCGTCCTCCCGGCAGCCGTCGCCTGGACCCACGCCGCGGACGAGAACATGCGCGCCCACGGCCTGCACCACCTCGACACCACCGCGCAGGCCATGAAGATCCACGCAGCCTTCGAAGCGGCCAACCCGCGCCCGACGGCCACCGTGGCGACGATCGCCGACCATCTCGACCACATGCGCGAGGTCGCCGGGATCGACCACATCGGCATCGGCGGCGACTACGACGGCACCGCCTTCCTCCCGGAGGGCCTCAGTGACGTCGCGGGTTACCCGAACCTGATCGCGGAGCTGCTCGGACGGAGCTGGTCCACCGCCGATCTCGCCAAGCTCACCTGGCAGAACGCGGTAAGGGTGCTGCGCGACGCCGAGGGCGTCGCACGCGAGCTGAGCACGCACCGGGCCCCGTCCCACGCCACAATCGAGCAGTTGGACACCCGGGCCGGCTGAGCCGGAGCTGTCGCGTGCGGGGCGCCTCCAGGGGCGCCCCGCACGTTTTCTAACCCGCACACAGACAGAACGGGTGCCCCGCAGGATCCGCGTACACCCGGAAACTCCGCGCCCGGTCCTCCGCATCCAGCACGGTCGCACCCAGCGCGAGCACCTCCCGCTCCGCCGCGTCCAGATCCGGCACGGTCAGATCCAGATGGAACTGCTGCGAGCCGTCCGGACCCGGCCACCGCGGCGGTACGAAACCGGGCGCGGCCTGGAACGCGAGGGGCACGACCGCGCCACCGGTCAGCTCCACCCAGCCCTCGTGGTCCTCGATCTTTCCGCCGAGCAGCCCGGCGTAGAACCCGGCGAGCGCAACGGGGTCGGGGCAGTCCAGAACGACGGCACCCAGTGTGGCGACAGCCATGACACTTCCTCCTTCGAGCCGAGTGTGGTTACCCCTGTGTCGTATCAACGGGTAACCGTTACTGCATGCTGCCGCAATGGAGGTAACGTCGCAACCATGAATGAGAAGGACTCCGCGCCCGGTGGACTCGCGCTGATCGAGGCACTGGTCAACACACTGGACATCGAGACCGGTGCGGACACTCTCGATACGGCGGACGGGCGCGCCGCCTTCTCTCTCGCCGAGCCGGACGTCCCGGACGCCCGCGTTCTGCGCGAGGCGCTCCGCACAGCCTGCCTCGCCCATGCCGGCCACCGCCCGCCGGACGGCTCCGCAGCGCCCCCGCTCGACCGGCTCCTCGCCGAAGCGCCCCTGCGCGTCACCGTGGACGCGGCGGGCGCCGCCTCACTGCGGCCCGCCGCCGAACCGGCCGGTCTGACCGCCCGTGTCGCGGCGGCGATCGCCACCGCGGCGGCCGACGGCACCTGGGCCCGGCTCAAGGCGTGCGAGGCCGAGGACTGCCAATGGGCCTATTACGACCGCAGCCCGGCGGGGCGCCGCCGCTGGTGCTCCATGTCGGTGTGCGGCGCCCGCGCCAAAATGCGCACCTACCGCGCGAAGCGCGGCTGAGACCGGTCCGAAGGCCGGATACGTCAGGCCTTCGGGCGCCCCATCGCCCGGTACGTCCAGCCGGCCTCGCGCCACTGCTCGCTGTCGAGCGCGTTGCGGCCGTCCAGGATTATCCGGCGGGACGCGACCTCGCCGAGCGCCGCCGGGTCCAGCTCGCGGAACTCGCGCCACTCCGTCAGATGCAGCACCACATCCGCGCCGCGCACCGCCTCCAGCGCCGAGTCCGCGTAACCGAGGGTCGGGAAGAGCCGCCGGGCGTTGTCCATGCCCTTCGGGTCGAAGACCGTGACCTGGCCGCCCTGCAGATGGATCTGACCGGCCACATTCAGCGCCGGCGAGTCCCGTACGTCGTCCGAGTCCGGCTTGAACGTCGCACCCAGGACCGCGACCCGCTTGCCGAGGAACGAATCGCCGCCCACGGCCTCCCGGGCCAGCTCCACCATGTGGCCGCGGCGCCGCATATTGATCGAGTCGACCTCGCGGAGGAAGGTCAGTGCCTGGTCCGCGCCCAGCTCACCGGCGCGCGCCATGAAGGCCCGGATGTCCTTCGGCAGACAGCCGCCGCCGAAACCGATCCCGGCCCGCAGGAACTTGGACCCGATCCGCTCGTCGTGCCCGATCGCCTCGGCCAGCTTCTTCACATCGCCGTCGGCGGCCTCGCAGACCTCCGCCATGGCGTTGATGAACGAGATCTTCGTGGCCAGGAAGGAATTGGCCGCGGTCTTCACCAGCTCGGCGGTCGGGAAGTCCGTCACCACGAACGGCGACCCCTCGGCGACCGGCACCGCGTACACCTCGCGCAGCAGCTTCTCGGCCCGCTCGCTCGCCACGCCGACGACGATCCGGTCCGGGTGCAGGGTGTCCTTCACGGCGAAGCCCTCGCGCAGAAACTCCGGGTTCCAGGCCAGCTCCGGTTCCGCACCCACCGGTGCCAGCTCCGCCAGCCGTGCCGCGAGCCGGGCTGCCGAACCCACCGGCACGGTCGACTTCCCGACGACCAGAGCGGGCCGGGTCAGATGCGGTGCCAGCGACTCGAAGGCGCTGTCGACGTAGCTCATGTCGCAGGCGTACTCGCCGTGCTTCTGCGGAGTGTTCACGCAGACGAAGTGCACATCGCCGAAGGCCGCCACCTCTTCCCACGAGGTGGTGAACCGCAGCCGTCCGGTGGCTCCCTCGATGCCCTCCACATGCTTGCGGAGCAGCTCTTCGAGGCCCGGCTCGTACATCGGGACCTTGCCGGTGCTCAGCATCTCGATCTTCTCGGGCACGACATCGAGGCCGAGCACTTCGAAGCCCAGTTCCGCCATGGCCGCGGCGTGGGTGGCGCCGAGGTAGCCGGTGCCGATCACAGTGATCCTGAGGGCCATGTAGTGCTCCTGGGAGATGCGGACAGACGTGCGGTGAACGAGCATAGTCGTGCCTCTGCAGGCCCGGTTTCCGGCTGCCTGCGCAGCTTCTCCCACCCCTGTCGCGAAGCTCACGCACGCATTGCATAGGCCATCGCGGGAGCGGAGCTCTAAAATCGGGTTACTTAACGGTAGTTAGCATCTTTGGGGAGTGAGCGTCTTGGCGGGTTCGACCGATTTCGACCTGTACCGTCCGGCCGAGGAGCACGAGATGCTCCGCGAGACGGTGCGTGCGCTCGCCGAGGCGAAGATCGCCCCGTACGCGGCAGCGGTCGACGAGGAGGCGCGCTTCCCGCAGGAGGCGCTGGACGCCCTGACTGCCGCGGACCTGCACGCGGTGCACGTACCCGAGGAGTACGGCGGTGCGGGCGCCGACGCCCTCGCCACGGTCATCGTGATCGAGGAGGTGGCCCGTGTCTGCGCCTCCTCCTCCCTCATCCCGGCCGTGAACAAGCTCGGCTCGCTCCCCGTGGTCCTCTCCGGCTCCGAGGACCTGAAGAAGAAGTACCTGGGCCCGCTCGCCAAGGGCGACGGCATGTTCTCGTACTGCCTTTCCGAGCCCGACGCGGGTTCCGACGCGGCGGGCATGAAGACCAGGGCCGTGCGCGACGGCGACTTCTGGGTGCTCAACGGTGTGAAGCGCTGGATCACCAACGCGGGTGTCTCCGAGTACTACACGGTCATGGCCGTCACCGACCCGGCCAAGCGCTCCAAGGGCATCTCCGCCTTCGTCGTCGAGAAGTCGGACGAGGGCGTCTCCTTCGGAGCCCCGGAGAAGAAGCTCGGCATCAAGGGCTCCCCGACCCGCGAGGTCTACTTCGACAACGTCCGTATCCCCGCCGACCGCATCATCGGCGAGGAGGGCACCGGCTTCGCCACCGCGATGAAGACCCTGGACCACACCCGCATCACGATCGCGGCCCAGGCCCTCGGTATCGCCCAGGGCGCCCTCGACTACGCCAAGGGCTACGTCCAGGAGCGCAAGCAGTTCGGCAAGCCGATCGGCGACTTCCAGGGCGTCCAGTTCATGCTCGCCGACATGGCGATGAAGCTGGAGGCGGCCCGCCAGCTCACCTACTCGGCCGCCGCCAAGTCCGAACGCCTCGACGGCGACCTCACCTTCTTCGGTGCCGCGGCCAAGTGCTTCGCCTCCGACGTCGCGATGGAGATCACCACGGACGCGGTCCAGCTGCTCGGCGGCTACGGCTACACGCGGGACTACCCGGTGGAGCGGATGATGCGCGACGCGAAGATCACGCAGATTTATGAAGGCACGAATCAGGTGCAGCGCATCGTCATGGCGCGCAACCTGCCGTAGCAGGGTTTTCGCAGGTCAGCGGCCATTTCTGATGGCTCGCGGGCTGTGATCGGCTTCCGGTCCGTTCGGGACCGCTTCGGGCTGATCATGGGCGCTGGGGAAGTCCTGGGCTGACACTGGGCCCTGGACAACCCCTGACCTGCACAACACCACGGCCCCCGGCATCGCCGGGGGCCGTTCGCGTGGGCTCTGTCAGGCCACCTCCGTCTGTCCTTCGGTGGGGTCGTCGGCGCCCGGCGTCAGCATTGTGGCGATGGCCGCGCGCCCGCGCTGCTCAGCACCGTCTTCCTGCCGGATCCGCCCGGAGGGCGATCCGGGCCGGCGCGTTTGATCACGACCTCACACATGCCCTGGCTGGGAGGGGCGGGCCCGATCGTGCCGCCTCGGGTGGGCTCGGCCGGGCGGCAGACCGTGAGGCGGGGGCGGGCCGCCTTCTTGCGACACCGCATGGCATCACGTGACGTCGGGCGGCACGGCTTGGCGCCATCCGGTGCCATCCGGCGCCATTCCACGCTCCCCAATGCGCGTGAGCGCGCATTGGCGCCACAATCGCCCAGATAGGCGTCAGCATGTTTTCGCAGGTCAGAGCGGTTGTGTCGGGTGTCGACCCGGAGATGTCGCCTCGCAGGGTTGTGCAAGGTGCCACAGTGGTGCCATGATGGCGTCATGGACCTCACCCCGTATGTCGACACCCTCCGCCGCGAACTCGCGGTGGCCGCCGAAGCCGGCGGCGACGAAGCCCGCGAGCTGGCCGAGAGGCTCACCGCTCCTCTGGAGTCGGCGGCCCGGCTGACCATGCTCAACGTGCTCTCCGCCGCGATGGACGAGATCACCCGCGAACTCGCCCCCGGCTCGGTCGACGTACGGCTGCGCGGGCTCGACCCCGACTTCGTGGTGACGCCACCGCCCGCCGATGGCGGCGCCCCCGCGGAGCCGGCCGCGCCCGTCGAACCACTCAAGACCCCGGCCGATGGCGACGAGGGCGGAACGGCCCGCGTCAATCTGCGTCTGCCGTCCCACCTCAAGGCGCGCGCCGAGGAGGCCGCGAGCCGCGAGGGCCTGTCGGTCAACGCGTGGCTGGTGCGGGCCGTGTCGGCCGCGGCCGGCGGCGGCACCCGGCCGCGTACGACGGAGAAGACCCAGACCGTCGGACAGAGCATCACGGGCTGGGTGCGCTAGCCGCGCCCCCGCCCGCACCACTTCGCCCCCACCGCGTCCCATCAGCCGGGACGTCCCAAAGACCCAAGAGGACGGGACAGCCATGCCTTCTTTCGACACTCCCGAACCGATCTCGGCCACCGCGCACGTGGAGGCCGGATCCATCCGGTTCACCGCGGGCGACCGGCTCGACACCGTCGTCGAGGTGCAGCCCCGCGACCCGAAGAAGGACCAGGACGTACGGGCGGCCGACCAGACCGAGGTCACGTACGCGAGCGGCGTACTGACCGTCAGGACGCCCAAGCAGCGCTATCTCGTCGGCCGCACCGGCACCGTCGATGTGACGGTCGAACTGCCCACGGGCTCGCACATCGACATGACCGGCGCCTGGGCCCAGCTGCTCGGCGAGGGCCGGCTCGGCGAGGTCCGCGTGAAGACCTCGTCCGGCGACGTCCGCCTCGACACGACCGGCCCGCTGAAGCTGACCGCGTCGCACGGCTCGATCACCGTGGACCGGGTCGAGGGCATGGCCGAGATCACCACCAGCTCCGGCAGCCTGCGCGTCGGCCTCCTCGACGGCCCCGCCGTCCTGAAGAACTCGCACGGCACCACGACCGTCGGCGCCGCGACCGGCGAGCTGCGGGTGAACGGCGCCAACGGCGACATCGAGATCCGGCGCGCCGAGGCCTCGGTCACCGCCACCACCGCCCACGGCACCCTGCGCGTGGGCGAAGTGGCCCGCGGCACCGTCCAGTTGGAGACCTCCTACGGTGCCATCGAGGTCGGCATCCGCGAGGGCACCGCCGCCTGGCTCGACGTCAGCTCCGGCCACGGACAGGTACGCAACACGCTCACCGCGTCCGAGACCCCGGAGGAGACCGAGGACACCGTCAAGGTCCGCGCCCGCACCCGGCACGGCAACATCGACGTCCTCCGCGCCAAGGCCTGACCCCCAGAAGAGCCGGCCTCGACTCACCTACTCCCCCAGCCACTTCATCCTTCGAACGGGAGGGCCCCATGCCTTCTTTTGTCATGCCCACATCCAGGCGGGGCGACGGCCCGCAGTCGCCCCCCGCCGTCTCCACCGTCGGTCTGCGCAAGTCGTACGGCGACAAGACCGTCCTCGACGGCATCGATCTGCGCATCCCGGCCGGGTCCGTGTTCGCGCTGCTCGGGCCCAACGGCGCCGGCAAGACCACCGCCGTGAAGATCCTCTCCACCCTGATCAGTGCCGACGCCGGCGACATCCACGTCGGCGGCCACGACCTCGCCACCGACCCGCAGGCGGCCCGCTCCTCGATCGGGGTCACCGGACAGTTCTCCGCCGTCGACGGGCTGATCACCGGCGAGGAGAACATGCTCCTCATGGCGGACCTGCACCACCTCTCCAAGCGCGAGGGGCGGCGCGTCGCCGCCGAGCTGCTGGAGCGCTTCGACCTCACCGAGGCCGCGAAGAAGCCCGCCTCCACCTACTCCGGCGGCATGAAGCGCCGCCTCGACATCGCCATGACACTCGTCGGCAACCCGCGGATCATCTTCCTCGACGAGCCGACCACCGGCCTCGACCCGCGCTCCCGCCACAACATGTGGCACATCATCCGCGAGCTCGTCACGGGCGGCGTCACCGTCTTCCTCACCACCCAGTACCTGGACGAGGCCGACGAACTCGCCGACCGCATCGCCGTACTGAACAACGGCAAGATCGCCGCCGAGGGCACCGCCGACGAGCTGAAGCGGCTCATCCCCGGCGGACACGTCCGGCTCCGCTTCACCGACCCGTCCACGTACCGGAGCGCCGCCACCGCGCTGCGCGACGTCACCCGGGACGACGAATCCCTCGCTCTGCAGATCCCAAGCGACGGCAGCCAGCGCGAACTGCGCTCCATCCTCGACTGGCTGGACTCCGCCGGCATCGAGGCCGACGAGCTCACCGTGCACACCCCCGACCTCGACGACGTCTTCTTCGCCCTGACCGGCTCCACCGTGCTGAGCCGGCCCAACCAGCCCAACCAGCCCAAGGAGGATGTCCGATGAGCTCCCTCTCCCTCGCCGTGCGCGACTCGTCCACGATGCTGCGCCGCAACCTCCTGCACGCGCGGCGCTACCCGTCCCTCACCCTGAACCTGCTGCTCACCCCGATCATGCTGCTGCTGCTCTTCGTCTACATCTTCGGCGACGCGATGAGCGCGGGCATCGGCGGCGGCGGTCCGGACCGCTCCGCATACATCGCGTATCTCGTCCCGGGCCTGCTGCTGATGACCATCGGCAGCACCGTGGTCGGAACCGCGGTGTCCGTCTCCAACGACATGACCGAGGGCATCATCGCCCGCTTCCGCACGATGGCGATCCACCGCGGCTCCGTGATCATCGGACACGTCGTCGGCAGCGTGCTGCAGTCGATCATCAGCGTGGTCCTCGTCGGCGCCGTCGCCGTGGCCATCGGCTTCCGGTCCACGGACGCAACCGCCCTGGAGCGGCTGGCGGCGTTCGGGCTGCTCGTGCTCTTCGCCACGGCGCTCACCTGGATCGCGGTCGGCATGGGTCTGATCAGCCCGAACGCCGAGGCCGCCAGCAACAACGCGATGCCGCTGATCCTGCTGCCGCTCCTCTCCAGCGCCTTCACCCCGGTCGACTCCATGCCCGGCTGGTTCCAGCCGATCGCCGAGTACCAGCCCTTCACGCCCGCCATCGAGACCCTGCGGGGCCTGCTGCTCGGCAGCGAGATCGGCAACAACGGATGGCTCGCCATCGCCTGGTGCCTGGGTCTCGCGGTGCTCGGCTACTTCTGGTCGACCTCGAAGTTCGACCGCGACCCGAAGTAGCGGGAGAAGGACCGGTCAGGCCCCGAAGCCTGAGCCGGTGAAGCGTACGGAGCCGCTCGACACCGCCAACCCCTTCCTGGCTCCGCTCCGAACCGCTCGATCGAACCAAAGAACGCCCCTGCCTTTCTCGGCAGGGGCGTTCGTTCGTTGGCCAGCGTCGCAGGCCGCGGAACTGCTCCAGTGTCCACAGCGCGGAGTTGAGCGTCGGCCGGTGGCCCGGTTCGCAAACAGGGCGCTGTTTCAAGACGCCGTGACCCGGCTGCGCGGGGAGCGGTGACGGCGGTAGTAGGAGACGGTGACGGCGGCGAGCAGGGGCCCCACAGGACCAGCGGTTGGTAGAGGATGCCGACCACGAGGCCGCCGGTGTCCGTCATGTCATCGTGCGGGTACGTCCACCACCAGGGAACATTGGCCCACATCACGGTCAGTGCCACTGCGCCGAGGGCGGCTGGGACGACGGCGGCCATCGGGCGCACGGCGCGTCCTGCGATCAGCGGTATCCAGCACGGCACGACTTCGCCCCAGGGCCGCACCAGACCGATCGTCAGGAAGGCGAGAAGCTCGCAGACCACGCTCAGCGTCAGCATCCAGACCTTCGCGCCGAGCGTCTCGAAGTGCGCGAAGCTCTCGTCCAGGTAGCCGGCCGGGTAGCCGAGCACCAGGGCGATCCGCCATAGCCCGCTCGGCGGTACAGCCAACGTGGTCAGATGCGCGGCCCAGACCGCCCAACGGGGCGGCGGCGCAACGGAGTCTGCGGCCGTGGTGGCGTCCAGAGTGCTCACGCGACTCATCCTGCCGCCCCACCCATCGCGTTCCATCAGCCTCTGCGCCTGCTCCAGTTGGTCCGCTGGGCTGACGCCTGGCCCACGTGACCGCGCCGCAAGGCGGACCGACCGTCAGACTTCGAGACGATGGGCGCAGCGAAGTCCGTCCGTGCTTGCTGAGATCTGCCGACGACTGGGTTCAGTGACAAGCGGGCTGGATTCATTGGCAACGGACAGTGGAGGCAGTTGGTGATCAACCCAGCCCTGAATGTCCCGTCTTCTGCGATCCGGCTCCGATCTCAGTTGATCTGGTCCAATTCGCTCTTCGTCTCAGGCGGTCTGGTCCGTCGATGCCGCTGTCGGTGCGGGATGGCGGGCTTTGCCCATGAGATATGACCTTGCTGTCTGGGAAGGCGAGCGTCGTGCAGGTGACGCTGCTGCGGCCCAGTGCTTCACGGATCTGTACGACAAGTACATCGACACGGACGGGGCTGACGTTCCTCCAACCAAGCAAATCGCGGCCTATTTCGCCGCGCTCCGGGAGCGATGGTCCGATCTCACCGAAGTCGAGCCTCTACCGTCCCGGGCCGGGAACGGCGATGCGCCTTCAGAGGGGGCCAAACGCGGCCGGAACAGGCAACCGTAGTAAAAACACCGTGCCCCTGATCTTGCCTGGAGCCGCGTATCCGCAGGTCGCAGCAGCCCACTCGGCAGGCCGCCCGTGACACGCCTGTGACCGGAGCTGTGGCCTACATCACAGCTCGGCGCTCACGCCCCTGATGGGGTGACCTGATGCGCAAAGTCACTTCTCTTTTTCCGGCCCTCGCCGCACTCCTGCTGCTCACGGCGTGCGGATCCGAACAGGCGGGCACCCCCGGCGCAGCCACCCCCGCGTCCGGGACCGCCGCCACCACCCCACCCGTGGACGGCGTCCGGATCACTTCGGTGACCATTCCCTCCGCCACGCCCACCCCCAACTCCGACGGGTTCTCCGTCCACGCCGACCCCCTCCCCACCGGTGACTCCGGGATCTCGGCCGCCTACGAAGTCACCAACAACGGCACCGAGGCGCTGACGTACACGATCCTGTTCGACTTCACCACGGACACCGGCGAGGTCATGGGCAACAGCCACGAGACCGTGCGCTCGGTCGGCCCCGGTGCGACCGAGCGCGGCACGGTCCGGCTGGGGGTGCTGGCCCCCGGAGCGTCCCGGGTGACCCGCGTCAAGGTCTCCCGGGTGACCAAGGTGCCCGCCGCCGAGGCGCCGCCCGCGTCCGGCGAGTGTCCACCCTCAGGCATCCGCCTCACCACCGATGACGGCGACGCCGCGATGGGGCTGCGCGTGGTGGGCTTGCACCTGGAGAACTGCGGGAAGCGCGACTACTCACTTGACGGCTACCCGCTCCTGGAACTGCTGGACAAGGATCTGGCACCCGTCCAAGGCGTCCGGATCGTACATGGAAGCGGCGGCATCAGCACCGGTACCGGATTCGACGAGCCGGCCCGCCCGCTGGTCCTGAAGTCGGGCGAGAGCGCCCTTTCGGGCCTCATGTGGCGCAACACCACCGAGTCCGGCGCCGCCGTCAACGTCCCGTACGTCAGGGTGCGGGCCGAGCAGGGCGCCGATCCGGTGACCGTGACGCCCCACCTCGATCTCGGCACCACCGGCAAGCTGGCCGTCCGTGCCTGGGCGCGCCCGTCGAAGTAGGACCCCCGCACGGCCTCAGCGCCTGCGCTGCGGCCATCAGAGGGGGGTTGGTGGGAGCGGCGCCTGATCGTGGACGGGGGCCAAGGGGCAGGGGGCGGCCCCAAGGGCGCTACTGAGCTGCACCGACCAGATTGGTCGAAACGCCTGAACCGAACCACATCAACTGAGACGAGCAGCACGAGCAACGCGCATCTGACCAGATCAGCCGAGAATCCGGCTCCCGCCCCGTCTCAACCGATCTGGTCGCCGCTGGTCGGGCCACATGTCGTAAACCAGATCCATTGAGACGGGACAATAAATGTCGATGGGAGACGACGTCATCGCCGGTGTCGCTGCTTGCGATGCGTGAACTATTCGCTGTGACGTGACGAGGAACGTTCGTAGGGTTCGTGCATGGCAGACGAGAGTGAGCGGGCCGTTCAAGCGGCCATTGAGGCGGAGATGCGGCTTCTCGACCCTGACGTGCGTGCTTCGGCAGCCCTGGTCTTGGAGCTCCTGGACCCGGAGTTCCTCGAGATCGGAGCGTCGGGGCGGCGCTGGGACGCGACGTCGATTCTCACAGTGACGAGTGACGGTTCGGTGGCCCCCGAAGCTCCGGTCAAGGTCAGCGATATGTCGGGGGTCGTACTCGCTCCCGGCATCGTTCATCTGACGTACTTCGCCGACCACAGCGGGCGCCGAGCATGGCGGAGCTCCGTGTGGCGTCTGACGGAAGCGGGCTGGCGCATGTACTTCCACCAGGGCACTTTGACGAGCTAGGTCCGGTGACGGCCCCGACGCACCGCGGCCCGCGTCCTGCTCCGGCCCTCGGACGTGCGGGGAGCCGCGAACGGTATGCGGGCATGCGGGCAGGAGGGGCGCAGTCACCGTGAGCCACCGGGGCGGGGCTACTCCTCGGCGAAGACTTCCTCGGCGGAGGCGGCGGTGGCGGCCCGGTTGAGCCACTGGTGCAGGAGCTGAGGGTCGTCGCAGCCGGTGATCTTCTGGCGGGTCTCGTCGGTGATGGCGATACCGCGCACGTCGAGGATGAGCAGGAGTCCTTCGGCTCGGCCTTGGGCTCGGCCTTCTGCGCGGCCTTCGTCCCGGATTTCTTCCGAGAGGGGTGACTTGTAGAAAGAAAGGTCCACGGCCACCAGGTTCCTCCACTGTTGTGCGGCCGGGCGGTTGCCCAGGCCTTGTGCGGTGAGTTCGATGATGGGGTCGGCGATGGTTTCCGGTGTGTCCCGCAGTGCGGCGGACAGGGTTTTCAGTATGGCACCGACGTCCGGATTGTCGGCGTGTGTGATGGCGGCCAGGGTGGTGAGTGCGAGGTCCTTGCGGGCTTCGGCCACATCGGTGATGACAGGCATGTTGTGTGGGCCCGCGACGAGGGGATACAGGGCGAACGTCTGCCACTGGCGGAGGCCGATGGAGATGGGGCGTGCAGCCCATTCGGCGGTGGCGTGGTCCTGGCAGACGACCAGCAACAGGATGGGCAGCCCATATCTGTTGTGGAGATAGCTGACGTAGTACGGCCAGCTGACGGTCTTGCGTGGGTCCTTCTTGCACTGGGCTTCGATGGCGAGGAGGAAGGGCCCGTCATGCGCTGTTTCGATGCGCAGGAGGGTGTCCACCCGGCGTTCGACGGGACGGGCTTCGGTGAGGTCGGTGGGCAGCGCGGTGGCTGAGGTGGGTGGTGGGATGTCGACTCCGAGCACCTCGGAGACGCGGGAGAAGAGGCCGGGGTACTCCTGGAAGATGCGGTGCATTGCCTCGTGGGGCGAGCTGACCATGCAGGTCCGTTCGGGTTGTGGGTGATGTTTCGGTCAGGCGGCTGTGTGCAGTTCGGTGCGGCAGTCGCGGCAGTGGCCGGGGCGGCGGGAGCGGAAGGCGCGGTCGCAGCGGTCGCAGTTCTGGAGCGGGATGACGATGACGCCAGGGCGTGCGGGTGCGAGGTCCTGGGCTCCCGGCAGCGGCGGTGGCAGGAGCGCCGTGATCCGGTGGCGCAGAAGCTTGGCTGGGTGCTTCAGGAGGTTCGGGAGGTCGGTGGTGAGGGCGTGGCGGATGGTGTCGGGGTGGGCGTCGCGTTCGAGCCAGGTGGCGACGCCGGGGGTGAGGGCGTGGATGTCGTTCTCGGCGAGGGTGAGTTGGGGTGTGTGGCGGCGCAGGTCGGCGAGGAGTGCGGTGGCCATGCGCTGAAGCTCCGGCGTGAGCTCCTGTGGCTGGGGGAGCGGCGGAGGCGGCGTTGTGCGCGCGGTGGGGGCCGGTACGGGGACGGGCTGCGGCGGTGGCGTGGGTGCCGGGGGTGGTGCGGGGCGCGGCTCGGGAGCGGATACGCGTGGCGGTGGCGGTGGTGTGGGCAGCGGGGCCGGCTTGCGGGGAACCGTTCGGGGCTGAGGGGCTGCGCCTGGCTGGTTGTACGAGACGGTGCGGGTGATGATGCGGCCGTCGGCAAGGCGTACGCGGCTGCGGTGCAGGTAGCCGGTGGCTTCGAGTTCGCGCAGGGCTGCGGCGATGCGGGTTTCGCTCTCGGGGAAGCGTTCGGCGAGGTGTTTGATGCCGATCCTGGCTCCGGCGGGGAGCGACTGGATGTGGGCGGCGAGCCCGATCGCGGCGAGGGAGAGTCCGCGGTGCTGGGCGAGGTGGTTGCCGATGACGGTGAAGCCTGCGGCATGCCGGAAGTTGATGTGGATGACACCGGATGACGGTGTGGCGCCCCCAGGAGTGGGGGGCGGGGCGCACGGGGGCGCGGTACTCTGCTGGGTATCCATCGGGAAGGGCCTAACTTCCTCGGTGGTCAGGCCCTCGGTCGAGATTGGCGTCTCGTCGGGGGCCGTCGCATGTCTGCAGTTGTCGCGGCGAGCATATGCCAGCCAACCCACCGAAAATCCAGCCCAGTTGCCCTATGTCACCCGCGCGAGTGACAGGGATGAGAGTGGGTCGGGTTTGGGTGGGGAGGGTGATTTCCCCAGGTTCTTTAAAGCTTTATGTGTCGTGGGACGCGGCGACGTGGTTCACCGGGTCGTGGGCCTCCGCGACCCGGTGGAGCGGTCACGGTACGAGGCCGAGTTCGGCCCAGACGGTTTGCGGCCAACTCGGCCACGATGTGCGCGGCTGACTCTGTGGGGAGCCCCAATCGCATAGGTGCGCGGTGGCGAGCAGCCGGGCGAGCCCGGCGCCCCGGCGGCTGGGGGGAGAGCAGCACGGTGAACTGCCGAGTGGGAGCGGAACGTTCGGTTCGGGTGATTTGTTGGTTCACATCACTCAGCGTGGCCGCGTCTGCGTACCGTGAATAGCGACGAGCCCCTTGCGTGCGGTGATTGTCCAGTGCTGTCCCGGCTGTTCGAGGTGACGTGCTGGGGACACCAGAGGTTGAGCAAGAACGGCATGCACGTCGGAAGTGGGGCACGGATGAGCGTGGAAGAGGCTGGTACGGAGCGCGGGGACGGCGGAGCGGACGAGCCCGGCTGGGACATCGATCCCGACGACGAGTCGGGGGTTGCGGTGGTCACTGCGGTGGGCCGTCAGATCAAGGCGTGGCGGGATTCGGCGGGGCTGCGGGCCGGCGAGTTCGGGGCTGCGATCGGGTACGGGGAGGACCTGGTCTACAAGGTGGAGGGCGGCCGGCGTATCCCTCGGCCGGAGTTCCTGGACCGGGCGGACGAGGTGCTGGGCGCGGGCGGGAAGCTCGCGGCGATGAAGCGGGACGTGGCGGAGGCCCGGTACCCGAAAAAGGTTCGGGATCTGGCGAAGCTGGAGGCCAAGGCCGTCGAGCTTGCGGCGTACGGAGATCACAACCTGCACGGGCTGCTTCAGACAGCAGAGTACGCACGGGCGCTGTTCGAGATGAGACTGCCTCCGTACGAGCCGGATGAGGTCGAGCAAGCGGTTGCAGCTCGTGTGGCCAGGCAGGCGATTTTCGAGCGAACCCCGGCTCCCCTGCTCAGCTTTGTGCAGGAGGAAGCGACGCTGAGGCGCCCACTTGGGGGCACAATGGTTCTGCGTCGACAGCTTGAACACCTCCTGTCAGTAAGCCAGTTGCGGAACGTCGCTATTCAGGTCATGCCGACTGCCTGCGAGGAACATGCCGGAATGCAGGGAGAGACGCAGGTGCTGAAGTTCAAGGACGGCACGGCCATGGGACGCTCGGAAGGGGCGTTCAACGGTCGGGCGGTCTCCGATCCGAAGCAGCTCCGAATCCTTGAGCTGCGGTATGGCATGATCCGGGCCCAGGCGCTCACCCCTCGGGAGTCGCTGGCCTTCATCGAGCAACTACTGGGAGAAACATGATTCGGGAGCTCTCCGCCGGTGGCGGCCATCAGCTGGAGTGGCGCAAGAGCAGCTACAGCAGCAACAGCAGCGAGGCCGACTGCGTGGAGGTGGCTCCCGTTCCTGACGGGATCCACGTCCGAGACTCCAAGCACACGCCGGGGCCGCACGTCGGCGTCGCGTCGACCGCGTGGGCAGCCTTCGTGGCGTACGTCTCCGAGGGCTGACCCCCACCCTAGGGACATCGCTGGGCTTCATTGAGCAAGTGCTGGGAGAGACATGAACAGCGAGCCCTCTGCCGGGGACGCTTCCGAGCTGGAGTGGTTCAAGAGCAGTTACAGCAGCAGTGGCGACGGCAACGACTGCATCGAGGTCGCGTGCACCCCAGGCGCGGTACTCGTGCGCGACTCCAAGAACTTGCAGAGGCCACGGCTCGCCTTCGCGTCAGGTGCTTGGGCGGGCTTCGTCTTGTACGCCGCCGGGCACTGATCCCACACGCACTTGTGCCCCCGAGCCCGGTTGATGCCGGACCGGGGGCGCGAGCCTACGAAGGTCCGCCCCGCGACGGACGGATGAGGCACCGTCACCCACAGCGCGCAGCGGCGGGACGGGGGCCCGCACCTGACCGATGCGGCGGGACGCCATGGCGTACCTTCCCCTTCCATGACCGACATCACCGCACTCACCGGCCTGTTCACCGCGCTCGGTGCCGACGACGCCGAGGGCTGGGCCGACTCCGAGGCCGAGGAGAACATTCCGCAGCTCGCCCGCTACCGGTTCCTGCGCATGGTCTGGCAGGACATCGACGACTGGAGTACGGCGGCCCCCGACTGGGTCGAGGCCTACCGGAAGGACGGGCTCGCGGGCGGCGCCGTCGAGCGGGCGCTGGCCCTCGGTCTGACCCCCGGCGACCTGGGGGAGATAGCCCGTGAGGTGGCGAAGGAGACCGCGTTCGGCCTTCTCTACGGACTGGCCGACCCGGCCGACGAAGACCTGCCGCCCGAGGTCGAGCAGCAGCTCCCTGGCTGGTGCCTGGCCGAGCTGACACCGCAGGGCGAGCCCACGGGACGGATTCTGGACGCGCTGTACGAGGACCTGGACGAGGTCGAGCCGCAGGGGCCCGCGGGAGGCGTGCGATGACCGCGTTCGACGTGAGCGAGCGGCGGATCTGGGAAGGGCGGGCCGAGAGCTACGCCCGGACCTTCGCGCGGCTGTGCGCCCATACGGTGCCCGCGCTGCTGGACGCCGCCGCGGTCGGGCCGGGCACGCGGATGCTCGACGTTGGGTGCGGCAGCGGCAGCGTGACGGCGGCGGCCGTCGGGCGCGGTGCGCTCGTACGGGCCGTGGACGCCGAACCCGGAATGGTCGGGATGACCCGGCGCGCCGTGCCCGAGGCCGATGTCCGTTGCGGGTCGCTTCCGCAACTCCCTTATGAAGACGGCGAGTTCGATGCCGTCGTGGCGAACTTCGTGCTCAACCACGTCGGCCGGCCGCTGGACGCCCTGGCCGAGATGCGCCGGATCACCCGTCCCGGCGGCCGGGTAGCCGTCACGATCTGGCAGGTGCCGGGCACTCCCGGGCAGGCGCTGATCGGGCGGGCCGCCGAGGCGGCGGGGCTGACCCGGCCGCAGTGGCTGGCCGCCGTCGACCCCGAACACAACTTCCCACGCACCCGGGAAGGGCTGGGCACGCTGCTGGAGGCGGTCGGCCTCGGGGACGTGCGGAGCGAGGTAATGGCCTGGGACCACCACGTCGGGGCGGAGGACTGGTGGGCCGGGCCGGCCGCCGGTGTGGCCGCGATCGGGCAGCTGGTCAACAGCCGGGGGCCGGCGGGGGTGGCCGCGGCCAAACGGGAGTACGACGCGCTGTGCTCCGAATTCGCGGCGGACGACGGCCGGTTGGCGCTCCCGCATGTGGCCTTGCTGGCCCAGGGGGGCAGGCCGGGAGGGTGACGGCGCGGACGGGCCGGATCCCCCGGCCCGCGCCCGGCAATGGAGCGGGGGGGGGGCAGGGAAACCGACCGGCCACCCCACCGCCTGCTTTCACTCGCCCGAGCCAGCGAACGTCTTGTTCTTTTTTGTTTTTTTTCTCCCCCTGCTGCG
>NZ_JBVJWD010000020.1:0-37428 GCF_055602785.1 Streptomyces sp. NPDC037301 | reverse complement strand
GGGGAGGGCCGCACCCCCCCCCTCCCCACCCCCCCCCCCCCCCCCCCCCCCCCCCGCCCCCGCCCCCCCCCCCCCCCCCCCCCCCCCCCCCCCGCGTCCGTCTGCCGTCAGTTACCGGAGACGGTGACCTTCTCGTCGTTGTTGAGCTGTTCCACCAGCTGCTTGACCTTGGCCTTGTCCCAGACCAGATTGCCGCCGGTGGAGCCCGAGATCGGCATGTTCAGCGACGTGCCGTCGCCGCCGGTGACGCCCTTCATGGCGAAGAACATCTGCCCCAGGGACCACAGCGACATGTCCTTGTCCACGATCAGGGTGTCCAGGCCGGCGCCCATCGTCGGGTACAGCTTGAACGGGTTGAGGATCGTGGACGGCGTCGCTGTCTGGCTCGCCAGCGCCGCGAGGAACTTCTGCTGGTTCTTCGTACGGTCCAGGTCGGACGTGAACGCGTGCCGGGTGCGGACGAAGGCGAGGGCCTGCTGGCCGTCGAGGGTCTGCTTGCCCGCCTGGAAGTCGGCGCCGGAGTACTTGTCCTTGAACGCCTTGGGGATGTCGAGCTCCACTCCGCCGATCGCGTCCACGATCTTGGCGAAGCCGCCGAAGCCGATCTCGACGTAGTGGTCGATGTGGAGTCCGGTGTTGAACTCGACGGTGCGGACGAGGAGTTCGGGCCCGTCCATGGCGTACGCGGCGTTCAGCTTGGTGTACTGGCCGCGGGCCGGGTAGAGCTTGCCGGAGTCGGAGCCCTTGAACGAGGGGATCTCGACGTTCGAGTCACGCGGCAGGGAGACCAGCGTCGGCCCGTTCGATCCGTCGTGCAGGATCATCATGGAGTCGGTCCGCTTGCCCTCGGCGGAGCCGGTGTGGAGCTTCTTCTTTTCCTCGGCGGTCATGCCCGCGCGGCTGTCGGAACCGACGATCAGGTAGTTGGTGCCGTCGCCGCTCTTCGGCCGCTCGATGACCTTGGAGAGGTCCACCTCGCGCTTGAGCTTGGAGTCGGCCCAGAAGTAGGTGCCGATGGAGACCGCGAGCACCACGACGACCAGGGACAGCGCGCCGATCTTTATTCGGCGGCGCCAGTCGGGCGCCGGGCGCCCCTGGACGTAACCGCCATCACCCCGGCCGCCGCCGTGGCCGTTGCCCCGGCCCCCGCCGTTGCCACCGCCGCCGTAGACCTGGCCCGTGTTGTAACCGTTGTCGTACCCTGCGTTGTCGTCGTAGCCGCCGGAGTACTGCTGCTGCTCCGGCTGCCGCTGCCGGGGCGGTGCGGGGCGCTGCTGCGGCGGTGCGGGACGCCGCTGGACATGCGGCATCGCGCGGGCGCCCTCGGGCCGGTCACTGTTGCTTCCCTGCCCGTAGCGGTTGCCGCTGCGGTTGTCGTCGGTCCAGCCCTCGGGCCAATCGTTCATGCGGTCCAGTGTGCAGGCCGGGTGCCCTGCTCTTACAGGGGGTGCGGGAAATCGCATCAGGGCTGTTGCGAAGCTGATGCATTGCTGCCGGGCGTAAGCCCCCGCATAAGGTGGACGGTATGACAGATCAGGCCCCGCGCCCGGAGGGCGATATTCCGGGCAAGCCGACCGCCGCTTCCCGGACCACCCTCAGCCACATCATGACCGGCAACGACACCAATCTGCTGGGCACGGTGCACGGTGGAGTGATCATGAAACTGGTCGACGACGCGGCGGGCGCCGTGGCCGGCCGGCACTCCGGCGGACCCGCGGTGACGGCCTCGATGGACGAGATGGTCTTCCTGGAGCCGGTCCGCGTGGGTGACCTTGTTCACGTCCGGGCCCAGGTGAACTGGACGGGCCGCTCCTCGATGGAGGTCGGCGTCCGGGTCATGGCCGAGCGGTGGAACGAATCCACCCCCGCCCAGCAGGTCGGCAGCGCGTATCTGGTGTTCGCCGCGGTCGACGCGGACGGCAAGCCGCGCCCCGTACCGCACGTGATCCCGGAGACGGAGCGCGACAAGCGGCGCTACCAGGAGGCGCAGATCCGGCGCACCCACCGCCTCGCCAGGCGCCGCGCGATCAAGGAACTGCGCGAGAAGCGCGTGGCGGACGGCATCCAGGACTGAGCCCCGACGTACCCGCGGTCACGGGCAGACCTCCTGGTCGCCCGTGACCGTGCCGAACTCGCCCCGGTTCGTCTCCTCGGCCCGCACCCGCTGCACCTTCTCGAAGTCCGGGCCCGCCGTCACCTTCATCGTGGGGCCCTGCCCCCGCACCGCCCGTAGCTCGGCCCCGGGCAATGCCACGGCCAGGGACTTCGCGGACAGGTCCCAGCGCGGGTCATAGGTGATCAGGGTGCGCTTGAGATCCTGCGGCTCCCCGTTCAGCGGGGCCCGCGTGGTGTTGAAACCGGTGGCGTGCAGTGCGTCGTCGACCGTCTTGCCGAGCCCGTCCTTCGAGGTCCCGTTGTAGACCTGGACCCGGATCTGCCGCGGGGCGACACCGACCTTCGTCGCGTCCTTCGGCTGCTCGGGCCGCACCGGGGCGAGCGGCCGGTCGTCGCGCAGTGCCTGGAAGAGCTTCTTCGACTTCCGCTCGTCCCATTTGACCGTGGTGCCGATGCCCTTGACCGGGTGGGCGACGTTTCCCATCGGTACGGAGGCGAACTCGGACGAGGCGGGGGAGAAGCCGCGCATCGCCTGGCCGAGCTCCAGCATCTGCTCCGTACCGAACCCCTTGTCGGCCCGGACCGACCTCAGCATCGTCGAGGCGACGTCCCGGAACTTCACCGGATTCAGCAGCACACCGCTGCGGGTCGCCTGCTTGATCAGCGAGGCGAGGAACTTCTGCTGGCGCTGCATCCGGCCCAGATCGGAGGCCCCGTCGATATGCCGGGAGCGCACGTACTGGAGCGCCTGTCCGCCGTCCAGATGATGGGTGCCCGCGGGGAGAACGAGACCGGTGTACGAGTCCTTCAGCGGCCGGGCCGTGCAGATCTGCACCCCGCCCAGGGTGTCCACCGTCTTCATGAAGCTGGTGAAGTCGACCTCCAGGTAGTGGTCGATCTTGATGCCGGTCATGTGCTCGACGGTCCGCACGGTCAGACCGGGCCCGCCCTCGGCGTAGGCGGCGTTCAGCTTCACCGGGTGGGCGGCGCGGATCCGGCCGGTGCTCCGGTCCTTGTGCTCGGGGATCACGGCATAGCTGTCCCGCGGCAGCGAGACGACGCTCGCGCGCTCCTTGTCCGCCGACAGATGCACCAGCATGACCGTGTCGGTGCAGTTGCAGGGCACACCGCCCAGCCGGTACTTCTCCTTCTCCTCCCGGGTGATCTTGTCGCGGCCGTCGGTGCCCACGAGCAGCAGATTCATGCCATAGCCGGCCCTGGGCCGGTTCTTCATGTCCTTGAACGGGTCGATCCGGTCGATCCCGGTCTCCAGGCTGGTCACCACCGCATGGCCGATGCCGCCGGCCCCGAGCACCAGCACGGAAATGCCGGTCACCACCCGCATGCCCCAGCGCGGCCGTCCGCCCTGCTTTCTGGACCCGCGCTGCGGCGGAACCGGGCGGGAGCGCGGCGAACGGGGGGAGGGGTGCGGCGTGGGCACGGGGGGAACCTCCGCGGTGCAGGGGGGATCGTTCGCACAGTAGGCCCATACGATCTGCAGTCCGCGAAGCGACCCGGTGGCGCGCGCCGGTGTCCCCCATTCGCGGTAACGTGGCGGCCGAATAACGCCGCCTGGTGGGGTGCGAACCCCCGGCGCCCCCGAGGACCACCCGAGGACCACCATGTCTGCCGCGCAGCACCCCGCCGTCTCCGTGATCATGCCGGTGCTGGATGAGGAACGCCATCTCAGGAACTCCGTCCGGCACATCCTGGAGCAGGAGTACGCGGGTGAGATGGAGGTGGTGATCGCGCTGGGCCCCTCCACGGACCGTACGGACGAGATCGCCGCGGAGCTGGTACGCGAGGACCCCCGGGTCCACACCGTCCCGAACCCGACCGGCCGCACCCCCGCCGCCCTCAACGCCGCGATCAAGGCGTCCCGCCACCCCATAGTCGTGCGGGTGGACGGTCACGGCATGCTCTCGCCGAACTACATCGCGACCGCCGTCCGCCTCCTGGAGGAGACCGGTGCGCAGAACGTCGGCGGCATCATGCACGCCGAGGGCGAGAACGCCTGGGAGGACGCCGTGGCCGCGGCCATGACGTCGAAGATCGGCGTCGGCAACGCGGCCTTCCACACCGGCGGCCAGGCAGGCCCTGCGGAGACCGTATATCTTGGCGTGTTCCGCCGTGAGGCCCTGGAGAAGGCGGACGGCTACAACGTGGAGTTCATCCGCGCCCAGGACTGGGAGCTGAACTTCCGCATCCGCGAGGCGGGCGGTCTGATCTGGTTCTCGCCCGAGCTGAAGGTGCAGTACCGGCCGCGGCCCTCCATCAAGGCGCTCGCCAAGCAGTACAAGGACTACGGCCGCTGGCGGCACGTCGTCGCCCGCTACCACTCCGGCTCGATCAATCTGCGCTACCTGGCGCCGCCCACCGCCGTCTGCGCGATCGCGGCGGGCATCGTGGTCGGTGCGGCCGTCACCCCGTGGGCCTTCGTCGTCCCCGCCGGGTACGCCGCGGCGATCGTCGCCGGGTCCGTCCCGGCGGGCAAGGGCCTGTCGCTGAAGGCGCGGGCGCAGATCCCGGTGGCCCTCGCGACCATGCACATGTCGTGGGGGTACGGCTTCCTGACCAGCCCGCGCTCGCTGGCGAAGAAGGTCATCGCCAGCCGCCGCCCGGCCATGACCGTCTGAGCACCACAAACACCGCGGGGGCCCTCCGATGTGCTGGAGGGCCCCCGCGGTGCGTCGTGTCCCGATACCTACCAGCCGAAGCCCGGCTGGACGTCCATGCAGGCCGTCTCGTCGTCGCCGTTCAGCGCCCGCGCGCTCTCCGGGGTCTTCTCCTCGGCCGAGGGCGCGTGGTAGTCACCGTCCTCGCGCCAGTCGGCACCCACGGCCAGCGTGATGCCCGAGACGTCGGTTGACTTCTTCACCGCCGACAGCGGGATGCCGAGCGCCTTGGCGACCGCTTGGGCGTTGCCCTCCATGTCCACGGTGGGGAAGAGGATCCCGGTCCGCTTCGCCGCCTCGGTGTTCTGCGTGTCGATCGTGGCCTGGGTGAAGCCCTTCCCGGTCAGCAGCTCCTTGACCGCCGAGGCGCGGCCCTTGACCGGGTAGTCGGTGTCGGTACGCGTTCCGTTGCGGATGCTGACCGGGATCTCGGCGACGGGCGACGTGGGCTTCTTGGCGGCCGGGGCCTTGCGCTTGGACGCCTTGCCGTCGAGCGGGATGTCGTCGCGGACCATCTGGAACAGCTGATCGGCTTCGCCGGGCTTGGGGAGCACCCGGCCCTTGTTCACGCCCGTTCCGTAGACGTTCGGCATCGTCGTCATCGTGATGCGCTTGGTGGGCGGCTTCTTGAGCTCCTCCGCGAGGTTGTACAGCTTCGTGACGCTGCCGAGGCCCTTGTCGCCCTTGTCGACCGTCAGCGCGTCGGTCGCCGCCTCGGCGAGGTCTGTCAGCTTGCCCGGGTCGGTGAGCTTGGTGCCCTTGCGCAGCTCACGGACCATCGAGTTCATGTACATGTGCTGGGCGTGGGTACGGCCGAGGTCGGTGCCGTCCTCGAAGCCGTAGCGGGTGCGCAGCCACTGGAGGGCCTGCTTGCCCTTGATCTTCGTGGTGCCTTTCTCCAGCTTCAGCCCGGAACCCTTGCCGGTGCTCGTGTGGGAGTAGACGTTGCCCTTGACGCAGACCGGGACGCCGCCGATCGCGTCGGCCATCGAGACCACACCGGCGAAGTCGATCATCATGAAGTGGTCGATGGTGATGCCGGTGAGCTCGTACCAGGTGGCCACGGTGCAGCCGGGACCGCCGCGGCCGAGCGTCTCGTTGGTCATCGTCAGGCCTGTGGTCGCGGGGTAGACGTGCTTCGTCTTCGGGTCGGTGCACTTCGGGATCTTCAGCAGTGTGTCGCGCGGCATGCTGATCACCGACATGTTGCTGCGGTCGGCGGAGAGATGGAGCAGCATCTGCACATCGGCCAGCGGCGGCGCCCCGAAGGTGTTCTTGGCCCCGCCGAGCTTCTGGTTCTCCTTGGAGTTCCGCGCGTCCGAGCCGATGAGCAGGATGTTCATCGGGGTCTGACCGGCGGCATTGGCCTTGTGGTCGGCCATCTTCTTGTCGCCGATGTTCAGGTCCTCTTTCTTGAGGTTCCCGTTGAGGTGCTCGTAATAGAGGTATCCGGCGCCCGCGCCGCCGAGTATGAACAGCGCGAGAACCGCAGCGACCCAGCGCAGCACCCGGCGCTTGCCCTTCTTGCCGTGTCCCTTGGGGCCGCCGCGCCGACGGCCGCTGTCCGCCGGGGCGGACCGTCCGCCGGACGCGCCGGAGTCCGGACCCTTCTCCGGGGCGTCCTCGTATAGCCCGTCGTCCCAGCCGAGTTGGCCGGCGTGCCGGACGCGTGGTCGCGTCCCCTCCCCAGGTGTACTGCTCCGTCCCACCAGGACCCCCCTGCTGCTCAGACTCGTGGTTTGGCGCAGTGACCCGGTGTCACTTGGCGCACTCTGCCTTGTCGGCGTTTGCTAGCGGAATATCTGCTGGCGCCTTTGCCGGTCCCGTGATGGGAATGCCCGCGCCCTCGAAGTCGGCGCCCAGCGTCAGCACCATCGCCTGGAGCCCCTCGGCGTCCGTGGTGCCCTTCTTCATGGCGGAGCCGGGCAGGCCCATCATGGCGGCCAGCGCACGGGCCTGGTCCGCCTGGTTCGGCGCGTACTCCAGCGTCGTCTTGTCGATCTTCGCCGGGGCGTTGGCCTTGTTCGTGGACTTGAGCACGCCCTGCTCGGTCTGCAGCCAGGTGACCGTCTTCTGCGCGCCACCGGCGATCTTGCCGCCGTTGAACACATCGACACGTACATCGGCCGCGGCGGCCTTGGAGCCCTTGAGGAGCGCGTCCTGCTTGCCCTTCGCGGCCTTCTTCTGCGACTCCACCTCGGTCAGCGAGGTGTCCTCACGCATCATCGCGAAGAGCTGGTCCGCCTTCTCCGGACGCAGCACCACCGTGATGGGCTTCGGCTCGGCCGGGTTGTCTATCACCGGGACCGTCACGAAGGTGATGTTCTTCGTGTCGACCTTGCTGAGCTCCGTGGCCAGCGACACCAGCTTCGTCCCTGTGCCGATGGCCTTGTCGACCGTGAGGGCCTTGGTCGCCGCGTCCGCCAGCTTGTACAGCTTCGTCGGGCTGGTCAGGGTGTCGTCCGACTGCATCTGCCGGATCATCGAGCCGATGAACTGCTGCTGCACCTTGATCCGGTCCAGGTCGCTCTTATTGCCGAAGCTGTGCCGGGTCCGTACGAACGCCAGCGCGTCCTCGCCCTGGATCTTGCTCTCACCCTCCGGCAGGTCCAGGTGCGAGTCCTTGTCCTTGACCGGATGTGCCAGGCAGACCTTGACGCCGCCAACCGCGGTGGACAGCTCCTTCACCGCGTTGAAGTCGACCATCATGAAGTGGTCGGGCTTCAGGCCGGTGATCTCCTCGACCGTGCGCATGGTGCAGCCCGGGTCGCGGCCGTCCTGGCCGAGGCTGACGTTGAAGCGGACGTTCTGCGTCCCCGGAATGACCTTCTTCGAGCCGTCGGGCTGCACGGAGGTGCACTCCGGGATGTCGGTGATCAGGTCGCGGGGGATGCTGAGCGCAGTCGCGTTGGTGCGGTCCTTGGAGACGTGGAAGAGGATGTTGGTGTCGGCGTGGCCCACACTCCCCTTGTCGCCGTATCCCTCGTTGCCCTTACCGGTGCGCTTGTCGGTCCCGATGATCAATATGTTGACCGGGGCGTCGTTGTCGAAGACGTTCTTGTTGCCGGCGCCGCCGACGTCGACGGTGTTCAGGTTGCCGTTGAAGTGCTGGTACAGCGCGTATCCGCCCACCGACAGGCCGACCAGGACGAAGGCCATCGAGCCGCCCGTCCACAGCAGCGCCTTCTTGCGGCGTGCCTTGGGTGCCTTGCGGCTGCGGCGGCCCGTGCTCTCGCCGGGGCCCGAACCCTCCTGGCCGCGCGGGCCATTGGCCGTCCGGCGGCTGCGCTGTCCCGGCACCTCGGGGCGCGGCGCGGACCCGTGCCCGTCACGGGCCGGACCCTGCCGCTCGCCACTGCCGTCACGAGCCGTGCCTCTGCGCTCGCCGCCACCGTCGCGGACAGGTCCTCTGCGATTGGGGATACGTGGACCGGACGTCCGGGAAGTGCCGGCCGAATCCGCTCCGGAATGATTCAGTCGCAGTTCGTAATCGCCGGTGTTCGGGTTGAGAACCCACTGGTCTGCGGGGTCGATTTCATCCGCCCGCCCACGGCTTTGCGCATCCACGGTTTCTTGAGTCCTCCGTCGGTGCCACGCGAGGCGCCTCCCCCGATCAGGCGCTCGATCTTTCGCTCCGGAAGTGCGCGGCCTGGCGGCCGGAAGCACCGGATCGCGTCACACTATCGGCCCGGTTCGGCGTCGAGCGACGAGCGTGACAAATTCCACGTTCCTTACAACTGGTCATTCTGCTCATTACACGCCGATCACGGGCTTCTGCTTGGGAATTGCTTTACTGCTTGCACAGGTCGGCCGCCGCGTTGTTGCCCGAATAGGTCGGTGTGGGACTCGGGCCTGCGGCGTCCGGTGTATCGGTCGCGGCATTGTTTTTCCCGTTGTTCTTCCCGTCGTCACCCTTGAGCCGGTCCGCCGGGACCACGGCGACCGGAGTGTCCTCGCGCAGCCGCTTGAAAAGACGTTTCGCGTCGGGCTGGACGAGTTCGTCCCGGTTCGGGTCGGCGGCGTACGGCTGCCGGGGCACGGTCAGGAACTGCACCTTGTCGGTCGGTACCTCGCGCAGGCCGCGCACCAGCTCGTACAGGTCCTCGAGGCTGTCCAGGCCCGGGTCCGTGGTCAGCGCCTTGGTGGCCGCGTCCAGTACCGGGTAGAGACGGGTCGGATTGAGCAGGACGCCGTTGCTCTGCACCTTGTTCACCAGCGCGCCCAGGAACTGCTGCTGGCGGTCCATCCGTTCGGTGTCGCTGCCGTTGCCGATGGACTTGCGGGCCCGTACGTACCCCAGCGCCTGCTCACCGTTGAGCTTCTGGCGCCCGGCGGGGAGCTTCAGGTGGGCGTCGGCGTCATCGACCGGCTTCTTCAGGCAGACCTCGACACCGTGCACGGCGTCGACCATGTCCTTGAAGCCGTTGAAGTCGACGACCATCTGGTGGTCTATCCGGACGCCGGTCAGCCTCTCGACCGTACGGGTCGTGCAGGCGGTGCCGCCGAACTCGAAGGCCCAGTTGAATTGGGCGAATTGTTTCGTCGTGGCCGTACCGTCTGCTTTGTGGCAGACCGGGATCTCTACCATCAGATCGCGCGGCAGGGACATCGCTGTGACGCTCTTCCGGTCCGCGGCGAGGTGCAGCAGGATCGTGGTGTCCGAGCGCTGGCTGCCGCCGTCGTCACGACCGTACTTGCGGTTGTCACCGGCCCGGCTGTCGGAGCCGATGAGCAGAATGTTCTCCGCGTCGTGCACCACGGAGGCGGGCCGCTCCCGCTCGTACACCTTCAGTTCGGCGGCCGCCGAAGTGTCGGTTCTGATGTTTCCGTCGAGCTTCCTGTACAGCCACCAGCCGACGCCCGCGGAGGCCAGGACCGCGAACGAGGCGCCGAGCGCGGTCCAGCGCAGCCAGCGGCGCCTGTGCCCGGCGAGGAGCTCCGGGGTGGCGCCGGAGTCGTCCCCGGCCTGCGACTTGCCCTCGCCCTCGGCCGAGTCGTCGGAGTCGTCCGGCGGGCCGGCGCTTTCGCTCACGTCTGCGTCCATCCTTCACGTTCGGCGGCGCGCTGGGCCGCCGGTCGCAGAAGTAGACGGCTGAACCTCACGCTTGGTTGTGTCCCGAGCGGTCTGTACCGCCGATCATGTACCGGAGTTGAGGCGCAGCCCTGAGGGCTCGACCCGGTATGGGCCGGACGAGTGGGTCCTCAGGGCGCTTGTCATACAGCGGTGTTGGTGACCCGTTCGCTCTCGACGCGCTTCGCCAGTCCGTCCTCGTCCAGCTGCCCCAGATGCCGGCACAGGACCACGGACCCCCCGGCCGCCAGCGGCGCGAACAGCCCCGCACTCAGGCCTTCCCAGGTGTCGTACGTACGTCCCGTCAGCAGTCGCGACCCGGCGGTCAGGCCGAGACCGGCCGCATCCTCGCGGGCCCGCGCCAACAGTTGCGCCGCCGTCAGCTCGACTCCGCCCACCGTCAGCGCGGGGACGTCCGGGGCCACGGGTGCGAACGGGGCGAACCGGTCGCCCTGGCTCGGCACCTCGACCGCGTAGTCCGCAAAACCCTCGGGTGCCTGTGGGAACCTGCCGCCCAGCGGGCGCAGTGCCAGGGCGACCCGCTCGCCGCGGCAGGCGCGCGCGGCCTCCAATGTGTCCGGGCCGCTGACGACGAGGTCGGCGCCGGCCGGGTCGCCCTGCACATCGGCGATCACGCCGACCGAGGAACAGGCGAGCAGCCAGACCGCGGACTGCCAGTGCGCGGGCAGCAGAAGGGCGAGCCGGTCGCCGGGTTCCGCGGCGAGGTCGCCCTGCAGAAGGTTGGCGGTCTTGGCCACCCAATTGGCGAAGGTGGCCACCGACAGTTCGACGCGTTCTCCGGTGGCGTCGTCGTAGAAAGTGACCAAGGGGCGGGCCGGGTCCGCGGCAAGCGCGGAACGCAGCAGGTCGGCGGGGGTGCGGTCGGTGGCGTTCATCCGCGCAAGGGTACGCGGCGGTGCCGGGCCGGCCGGGGTCGACGGGCGCCGGGTACACCGGTTCGGCAGACGACCCGTCAATTGTGCAGAGATACCCCGGTAGCCGGAGTTGTCAGAATGTGCCCAGGATCGTTCGTATGCGTGCCTTCATTGCATCCTCGATCGGTGTCACCTGTGCGGCCTTTCTCGCACTGCCGTTGGCCGTGCCCGCGGGCGCCGTCCCCGACACCCACACCGCCCCCGCCGAGTCCGTCGAGCCCCCCGGTGTGCCGGGCTCGACGCAGTCCCTGCCGCTGTCGCCGCTGCCGGCACCGTCCGGCCGGGCCACCGGCGAACCCACCCGGACCGCCGAGGCCGCCGAACAGGGGCTGTCCGAGCGCGAGGTCCGCCCCTTCTCCCTGGTCGGCGTCGTCTGGGACGACGTGGACACCGAGCTCCACGGCACCGTCCAGGTCCGCACCCGTGCCATCGGCACCACCCGCTGGTCGGGCTGGCAGGACCTGGAGACGCACAACGCCGAGCACGCCGCGGACCCCGGGAGCGCCGAGCGTGAGTCCGGGACCGTCCGGGGCTCCACCGCCCCGCTCTGGGTGGGCGACTCGGACGGCGTCGCGGTCCGCGTACGCCCGGAATCCACCGACCCGCAGGACCGGAATGCCCCCGCCGTACCACTGCCCACCGGTCTGCGCCTCGAACTCGTCGACCCCGGCAAGGACCCGCAGCCGCTCCCCGCGGCGGGCGCCGAGGCCGGCGACCACCGAACCACACCGCTCGACGGGAGCGTGCTCCCCGCCCTGAGCAAGGCGGAGACCGAGGCACGCAGCGAGGCGGAGGCCGGACCCGCGCCCGGCGCCCAGCCGTACATCGGACCCCGGCCGCACATCATCACCCGTAAGGGCTGGGGAGCCGACGAGAAGCTCAGGGAGCGCGGCTTCGTGTACACCAAGAGCGTCAAGGCCGCGTTCATCCACCACAGCGCCACGGGCAACAACTACAAGTGCACCCAGGCGCCCGCCGTCCTGCGTGGCATCTACCGCTACCACGTCAAGAGCGGCGGCTGGCGCGACATCGGCTACAACTTCGCCGTCGACAAGTGCGGAAACATCTACGAAGGACGTGCCGGAGGCGTGACGAAGGCTGTCCTGGGCGCGCACACGCGCGGCTTCAACAGCAACAGCACGGGTATCGCGGTGCTCGGAACCTTCACCAGCTCGAACCCGCCCGCCGCCGCGGTGAACGCCATCGCGAAGCTCACCGCATGGAAGCTCGGCCTCTTCGGAGCCAACCCCCAGGGCAAGACCACACTCGTCTCGGGCGGCGGGAACAAGTTCAAGAAGGGAAAGAAGGTCAAACTCAACGTCATCTCCGGCCATCGGGACGGCTTCGCAACCGAATGCCCCGGATTGCGTCTCTACAAGAAGCTCGGCTCGGCCCGGACCAGCTCCGCCCATCTGCAGGGCCGCTGAACGGAACAGCGCGGAAGGCTGCTGCGGACCGCCGCGAGCTGCTGACCGGGGACGACCGGACCGGTCTGCATACACTGGCCAGCCGAAACCAGGCCAGGCCCCACCAGGAAGCAGAGTCAGCGCTGTGACAGAGGCAAGAGAAGCGATCCTCCTGGTCGGCGGCAAGGGAACCAGGCTGCGCCCGCTCACGGTGCACACTCCCAAGCCCATGGTTCCGGCGGCGGGCGTCCCGTTCCTCACGCACCAGCTGGCGCGCGCCCGGGCCGCCGGGGTCGAGCACATCGTGCTCGCGACGTCATATCTGGCGGAGGTCTTCGAACCGTACTTCGGGGACGGTTCGTCGCTCGGTCTCCACATCGAGTACGTCACCGAACGCGAACCGCTCGGCACCGGCGGAGCGATACGCAACGTCGCGTCCCGGCTCACCGCGGGCCCCGACGAACCGGTGCTCATCTTCAACGGCGACATCCTCACCGGCCTCGACATCCGGACGCTGGTCGCCTCGCACGCCACATCCGGAGCGGATGTCTCCCTCCACCTCACCCGGGTCGAGGACCCGCGCGCCTTCGGTCTCGTCCCGACGGACGGCAGCGGCAGGGTCACCGCGTTCCTGGAGAAGCCCGAGACGCCCGAGGAGATAGTCACCGACCAGATCAACGCGGGGGCGTACATCTTCCGCCGGTCGGTCATCGACACCATCCCGGCCGGCCGCCCGGTCTCCGTCGAGCGCGAGACCTTCCCCGGACTGCTCGCCTCCGGCGCACACCTTCAAGGAATGGTCGACTCCACGTACTGGCTGGACCTCGGCACCCCGCAGGCCTTCGTACGCGGCTCCGCCGACCTGGTCCTGGGCCGCGCACCCTCCCCGGCCGTCCCCGGCCGGTGCGGCGACCAGCTCGTCCTGCCGACGGCCTCCGTCGCCGCCGATGCCAAACTCAGCGGCGGTACGGTCATCGGAGAGGGCGCCCTGATCGGCGAAGGAGCCCGGATCGACGGCTCCGCGGTCCTGACCGGCGCGGTCGTCGAACCGGGAGCCGTGATCACGGACTCGCTGGTCGGAGCCGGTGCCAGGATCGGCAGTCGTACGGTGCTGACCGGCGCGGTCATCGGGGACGGGGCCCGGGTCGGCGCCGACAACGAACTGCGCGACGGCATCCGCATCTGGTGCGGGGCGGTCCTGCCGGACGCCGCGGTGCGCTTCTCGTCCGACGAATAACCGGGCGCCCGCCACTGCGCTTACCCTCGACAGGCACCCCCGACGACCGAGGACCTCATCGTGGCAGGACGATTCGCACCCCGCAGTGCCCCTCGCGCGGCCGTCCCCCACCAGGCGGCGGCTCCGGCGACGGACGCGCTGACCCGCGACTGGACCCCGCCCGGCCCGCTCGACCTGCGCCTGGTCCTCGGCCCGCTGCGCCGCGGCCCCGCCGACCCCACCTTCCGGATGACCCGGGACGGCGCGGTCTGGCGGGCCGGCCGTACACCCGCAGGCCCCGGAACCCTCCGCGTCACGGCCCGGGACGGCCGGATCGAGGCGGCGGCCTGGGGACCGGGCGCACCCTGGCTGCTGGACAGGCTCCCGACGCTGCTCGGCGCGACGGACGACCCGGACGCCTTCCGCCCGCGCCACCGGCTGCTCGCCCTGACCCGGCACAGCCGTCCCGGCCTGCGCCTGCTGCGCACCGGCCTGGTCATGGAGTCCCTGATCCCGTCGATCCTCGAACAGAAGGTCACCACGGACGAGGCCTACCGCGCCTGGCGCTACCTGGTCCGCAAGCACGGCACCCCGGCGCCCGGCCCCACGGACCACGCCGCGTTCACCGCCCTCGGCCTGCACGTCATGCCGGACGCCCGCACCTGGTCCCTGATCCCGTCCTGGGAATGGCACCGTGCAGGCGTCGACGCCAAACGCTCGGCCACGATCCTGCGCGCCGTACGCGTGGCCCGCCGCCTGGAGGAGGCGGCCGCCATGGAGCTCCCGGAGGCCATGGCCCGCCTGGAACTGATCCCCGGCATCGGCCCCTGGACCTCGGCCGAGACCCTCCAACGGTCGAACGGCGCAGCGGATGCGGTCACGGTCGGCGATCTCCACCTCCCCGGCATCGTCGGCCACGCCCTGGCAGGCAACAGAAACGCCGACGACGAAGAAATGCTGGCCCTCCTGGCCCCCTACGAGGGCCAACGCCACCGAGCCACCCGCCTCATCCTCCTATCGGGCCGCACCCCACCCCGCCGGGCCCCTCGAATGACCCGAGGCGACATCGCCCGCCTGTAACGGCAGGAGCCACCTCAGCCCGTCCGGCATCTCCATCCGGCCCGGCATTTCCATCGGCTCACCTCACCGAACCGCGACAAACCCCTCCGCGTCCCGTCCCACCCGAGCCACAGGCTGGGCCGCCGCCCGCCCCACCGCGACCGCCCCCAACGGATCCCACGACCCCGGCAGATCCAGCACCTCACGCACCACATCGCGGCAGAACATCGTCGACGACACCCACGCCGAGCCGAGCCGCTCGCCCGCCAGCGCCACCAGGAAGTTCTGGATACCCGCACCCGCGGCGACCACGAACATCTCGCGCTCCGCGGTGTCCCGCCGCTCGTCCCCGTATGTGTGGGAGCCGTCCATCACCAGACACGGCACCACCAGATACGGCGCCCGGCGCAGCACATCGCCCCGCCGCACCCGCTTCGCGATCGACTCCTCGTTCCGGCCGTCCCGGCGAAGATCCGCGATCCAGGCGTTCCGCATCGCGTCGAGAAGCCGGGTCCGCGACTCCTCGGACTCCAGCAGGACGAACCGCCACGGCGTCGTGTGGTGCGGCGCCGGTGCCGTCACCGCCGCGGCCACGGCCCGCCGCACCGCCCCAGGGTCCACCGGATCGTCGGTGAACTCGCGCACCGTACGCCGCAGGGTCACCGCTTCCCGTACCGCTTCCGACGTACCGAGCCGGAACATGTCGTCGGCCGCGACCCGCACCATCGCGCGGGCACCGCCCGCGGAGTCCGTCGGGTCCACGACATGACCGAGCCCCCGCACCACGGCGACGGGCAGCCCCGAAGCCTTGCCCTTGACCAGATCACCGGCTGAGGCCAGCTCATCCGCGGTGGCGACCACGGTCGCGCTCAGCGGATTGCCGTACGCATCCGTACCGCCGCGCAGATCGTCCAGCACCAGGACCCCGGCCGCCCCGATCGCGACATCGGTCAGCCCGTTGCGCCACGGGCGCCCAAAGGTGTCCGTGACGACCACTCCGACCTCGACGCCGAGGGTGTCCCGCAGCCCGTCCCGGATGGCGCGCGCCGAAGCGTCCGGGTCCTCGGGCAGCAACAACACCGTTCCGGCGGGGGTGTTCGAGGCATCGACCCCGGCCGCGGCCATGACGAGACCCTGCCGGTTCTCGACGATCCGCAGCGTGCCGCGCCGCGCCACCACCCGTACCGTCTCGGCGTCGATCGCCGCCTCCCGGTCGGTGGCCTCGACGATCCGGCCCTCCGCCTTGGAGACGATCTTCGAGGTGACCAGCAGGACGTCGCCGTCGGCCAGCCCCGGCTCGGTGGCGGCGATCAGCTTCGCCAGATCGTCCCCGGCCCGCACCTCGGGCATCCCGGGCAGCGCCCAGACGCGGTAGGACGGCGCAGGGGAAGGACCCGAGGACTCGGCGCTCACGCCCGCACCTCCTCGGCCAGCACCAACGCCTGCCGGGCCATCTCCGCCGTCGCGTCGACATCGGTCATCATCAGCGGCACGGAACGGCAGCGGATGCCCGCGGCCTCCACCTCGTCGACCGCCCCGGCGTCCACCGTGTCGACGAGCCACCCGTCGAGCAGTCCGGAACCGTAGTGCGTGGCCACGGCCGAAGCCGTCGACTCGACGCCCACCGCGGCGAGTACCTTGTCCGCCATACCGCGCACGGGCGCGTCCCCGACGATGGGGGAGAGGCCGACGACCGGCACCCCGGCCTCGGCGATCGCCTCCCGGATGCCGGGCACGGCAAGAATCGTCCCCACTGACACGACGGGGTTGGACGGCGGGAAGAGGATGACGTCGGCCTCGGCGATGGCCTCCAGCACGCCCGGCGCCGGCTTGGCCTGCTCGGCGCCGACCGGCACGATCGCCTGCGCCTCGACCGAGGCGCGCAGCTTCACCCAGTACTCCTGGAAGTGGATCGCCCTGCGCTCGCCGTCCATGTCGACCGCTACATGCGTCTCGACCCGGTCGTCGGACATCGGCAGCAGCCGGACCCCCGGCTTCCAGCGCGCACAGAGCGCCTCGGTGACGGCGCTCAGCGGATAGCCCGCGCCTAGCATCTGGGTACGGACGATATGCGTCGCGAAGTCGCGGTCGCCGAGCCCGAACCATTCGGGCCCCACGCCGTAGGCCGCGAGCTCCTCCTTGACCTGGAAGCTCTCGTCCGTACGCCCCCAGCCCTGCTCCTCGTTGATGCCACCGCCGAGGGTGTACATCACGGTGTCGAGGTCGGGGCAGACCTTCAGCCCGAACAGATGGATGTCGTCACCGGTGTTGCCGATCACCGTGATGTCCGCGTCGGGCGCGGCCTGCTTGAGGCCACGCAGAAAACGAGCACCACCGATACCGCCGGCCAGAACCACAATGCGCATGTACAGCAGTTTGTCAGGCGGGTACGACATCCGCGGCCGCCGGGGCGCATTGCGCCGCGTGCATCGGCATCTCGGTCAGACCCGGGTAGTAGATGTGCAGACTGACGGCCGGTTCGAGAGAGCCGTTGACCACTTCGTGCACATAGCCGGGCGCGAAGACGCGCTGCGCGCCCGCGTCCAGCACCCGCGTACCGCGCTCGGTCTGCTCGGTCAACTGACCTTCCAGGACGGTCAGTACGCCGGAGGACGGACCATGGTCGTGGCGCCCGCTGCCCTGGCCGGGCACCCAGCTGAGCAGCCAGACCTCGTAACCGAGCGGGGTCTCCCCTGCTCGAGCGGAGCCGAGAGCTTGGGGAACTGTGCGCAGCCGGTGGTACCAGCGGGTGGTGGTGTCGTACCGGACGAGCGGTGCCCACTGCGCGCGGTCGGCGGCGATGCTGCGGGCGAGTCCGACGAACTCGGCCACGGTGGAGGGGTGCTCGGGGGCCGGCTGGAGGAGGTGCTGGACCTCAAGGATGTCGCCGGCGATCTGAAGGTCGCTGTCGCTGTTCATGGAAGCGGTGGTTCCTCGGCATGGGGGGTGCATGTGCGGGGTGTCTCGGAGACCGGAGAGCCGCGCAGGCGCAGAGAAGAAGCTCTACGGAGACGCTCTGCGAGAAGCTCTGCAAAGGAGGAGCTGGATCAGAGCCGGTGCCCTACGGCATCAACAGCTGTGACAGCTGGAACAGCAACAGCGCGCCTGGACAGCGGTGCGGAACCCACGGACGTGGGTGGCGTACATCGCTGCGGTCGCTGGCATGCAGTCAAGGAGACCGGCCCGATCCTCTGCTGTCAACTCAATGACCGATTTGGGGGTAATGTTTCACCTCATCCGGTTACTGCGGGCAGGGAGAGGTTTGTGCAGCCGTCGCGACGGAGATGTGGCGCATCAACCGCGTCTCCAAACGTCGTTGGGGCCTCGTGACCCGACTGTGATCTCGATCGCTTCGGTGATCGAATCGAAACATGAGGGTGGCTCCGGTCGTCTCTCTCAGCGAGAGAGGGGGTGTGGCGAGTTCCGTGGCATATGTCAGGTTTTTGGCGATTTGCACACTTTCCGCATACCCTTGGTTCCGCAGAGTGAATACCGGGGCCAATAGCAGATCTTCGCTTGACTGGCCTGGAGCTACACACTTGTAATTTCACTCGTGTCGTTCGGCCGCAATCAGTAACGGCTGCATCACGGGGACGCAAGAGACAGACGAGGGGCGCACATGACCGAGCTGTTCCAGCAACTGCTGGTCGAGGACGCGGACGAGGAACTCGGCTGGCAGGAGCGCGCACTGTGCGCCCAGACCGATCCCGAGTCCTTCTTCCCCGAGAAGGGCGGATCCACCCGCGAGGCCAAGAAGGTCTGTCTCGCCTGTGAAGTCCGGTCCGAATGCCTTGAGTACGCGCTTTCCAATGATGAACGGTTCGGAATCTGGGGCGGCCTTTCGGAACGTGAACGGCGCCGCCTGAAGAAGGCCGCCGTCTGACCGCGGACCACCGGAACAACAGAACACCGCGTAGGAAGCGCACACCGGCCGCCCACCGGACCGCGACCGATCATGGCCCGCCGCCTGCACTCCCCCCGCAGGCGACGGGCCATTGCTGTGCCCGTCGCCGCTCCACCACCGCCCTCGTTGAACTGCTCGGCGGCACCGCGGCTATCCGTACCGTTAGTGTGGGGCCCCGTCCGAGACGCGCCAACGCCCCGACGGAGCGCGCGTGTACACCGATGCAGCCCCCGGGGGGACGCCCCCCGGACCCGGCCGGAGGGCCCGTACCTCGATGTCCGTGCACAGCCAATCGACGGCGCCGTACGCGGCTGCCGCCGCCCCAGAGTTCCCCCGGCATGTCGTCACCGCCGTGCTCGTCTCCCACGACGGCGCGCGCTGGCTGCCCGACGCGCTCGCCGGGCTGCTCGGGCAGGAACGCCCCGTACAGAACGTCGTCGCCGCGGACACCGGCAGCGCCGACGACTCCGCGCGGCTGGTCACCGAGGCGCTCGGCGCCGAACGCGTCCTGCACCTCGCGCGCCGTACGAGCTTCGGCACCGCCGTCGACGAGGTGACCCGCACGGCCGGCGTCCTCACCCCCGAGGACCTGCCATACCTGAAGCGCCCCAGCAGTTGGGACCCCGTCAGCAGGTCCTGGCGCGACGATGCGTACGACCTGCCCGAACTGCCGCACGGCGAACCGGTGCAGTGGCTCTGGCTGCTCCACGACGACTGCGCACCCGATCCCGACGCGCTCGCCGAGCTGCTGCGCGTCGTCGACACCGACCCGCACGCCGCGATCGTCGGCCCCAAGCTCCGCGGCTGGTACGACCGCAAGCAGCTGCTCGAAGTCGGCGTCTCCATCGCCAACAGCGGCCGCCGCTGGACCGGACTCGACCGGCGCGAGCAGGACCAGGGCCAGCACGACCAGGTCCGTACCGTGCTCTCCGTCTCCACCGCGGGCATGCTGATCCGCCGTGACATCTGGGAGGAGCTCGGCGGGTTCGACCGCAGGCTCCCGCTGATGCGTGACGACGTCGACCTGTGCTGGCGCGCGCACACCGCCGGACACCGGGTGCTCGTCGCCCCCGACGCCGTCCTCAGGCATGCCGAGGCCTCCGCCCGCGAGCGCCGTCCCATCGACTGCGCGGGACGCTCGGTCGCCTCACCGCACCGTGTCGACAAGGCAGGCGCCGTCTACACGATGCTGGTCAACGCACGCGCCAAGGCCCTGCCCTGGGTGATGCTCCGGCTCGTCCTCGGCACCCTGCTGCGTACCCTTGCCTATCTCGTCGGCAAGGTGCCCGGCCAGGCCCTCGACGAGGTCGCCGGGCTCTTCGGCACCCTGCTGCGCCCCGGGCGGATCCTCTCCGCCAGGCGCAGCCGCGGCAAGGGCGCCGTCGACCAGGCCGAACTGCGTGGACTCTTCCCGCCGCCCGGCGCCACCGTCCGTGCCACCGTCGAGCAGGTCGCAGGGAACTTCGGCGGCGGTTCCGATGCCGACTCGGGCGGCTCACGGCACGGCGCCGTGGAGTCCGGTCCCGGTGGCGACGACGCCGACTTCCTGGAGATCGAGCAGTTCGCGCGGCTGAAGCGGATCGGACGCAAGCCGGGCCCGGTGCTCTTCGCCCTTCTGCTGTTCGTCTCGCTCGTCGCCTGCCGCAGCCTGTTCGGTGGCGGAGCGCTGGCAGGCGGCGCACTGCTGCCCGCGCCTGCCGACGTCTCCGACCTGTGGGGCAGGTACGCGGACGGCTGGCACGCGGTCGGTACCGGCGGCACGCAGACCGCACCGCCCTACCTCGCCGTCATCTCGGCCCTGTCCGCGCTGTTCCTCGGATCGACCGGCTTCGCGCTCACGCTGCTGCTGGTCTGCTCGGTCCCGCTCGCCGGGCTCACCGCGTACTTCGTCTCCCGGCCGCTGCTCGAATCAAGGCTGCTGCGGGCCTGGGCGAGCATCGCGTACGCCTTCCTGCCCGCCGCGACCGGCGCACTGGCGACGGGTCGCCTCGGCACCGCCGTACTGGCCGTCCTGCTCCCACTGATCGCCCGCGCCGCTGTCTCCGCGCACGGCATGCGCGCCGTCGGCGACGCCCGCGGCAGCTGGCGCGCCACCTGGGCGTACACCCTGCTCCTCACCTTCGCGATGGCCTTCACGCCCATCGTCTGGCCGCTCGCCGTGGTCCTCGGCATCGGGGTGCTCGCACTGCGCCGCGGCGACATCGCCGCGTACGGGCTCCGCTTCCTCGCCGCGATCGGCACCCCGCTGCTGGTTCTCGCGCCCTGGTCGCTCTCGCTCCTCACCAGCCCGTCCGGCTTCCTGAAGGAGGCGGGCCCGGAGATCGGTACGGGCACGGCCTCCGCACTCGACCTGCTCGGCATCAGCCCCGGCGGCCCCAAGGCCGCGGGCGGTGTGCTGCTGCTCGGCATCGTGTTCGCCGCGCTGGCGGCGCTGCTGCGCGGGGAGCGGCAGTTCGCGGTACGCACCGCGTGGGCGGTCGCGCTCGTGGCACTGGTCTTCGCCGCTCTCGCCAACGGCTCGGGCTGGGCGGGCCCCGCCACCCTCGTCTACGGCATCGCACTGATCGTCGCCGCGCTGGTCGGCGCGGACGGCGCCCGGGTACGCGTCGCCGAGCTCAGTTTCGGCTGGCGCCAGCCCGTCGCCGCACTGATCGCTCTCGCCGCGGGCCTCGCCCCGGTGCTGGCCGCCGCCGGCTGGATGATCGGCGGTGCCGCGGGCCCGCTGGAGCGCCGCGACCCGGTGCAGGTGCCCGCGTTCGTCGCGGAGGAGAGCACCACCCGCGACCAGCCGCGCACCCTGGTCCTCGGGGGCACATCGCCCGCCGCCGTCTCGTACACCCTGGTACGCGGCTCCGGCGCGCGGCTCGGTGACGCGGAACTGGCCGAGGCGGGCGGCGGTAACAGTCACCTCGACAAGGTCGTCGCCAATCTGGTCGCGGGCTCCGGCGCCGACCAGGGCAGCCAGCTCAGCGGATTCGCGATCCGTTACGTACTGGTACGGGACGGCGCTCCGAAGGAGATGAGCCGGGTCCTCGACGCGACCCCGGGGCTCAGCCGGCTGAGCCAGTTGGACGGCAGTGCGCTGTGGCGGGTCGACCGGCAGGTCGCCCGCGTCATGATCATCCCGTCCGGCGCCGACGACGAACCGCTGCCCGTGGGCTCCCTCCCCGTCGAGGCGCACACAAAGATTCCGGCAGGCGGCTCCGGCCGGGTGCTGCGGATCGCCGATGCCGCCGACCCCGGCTGGGAGGCCACGCTCAACGGGCGCGCGCTGGCCCGGAAGACCGTCGACGGCTGGGCCCAGGGCTTCGAGCTCCCCGCCGAGGGCGGCACCCTGGACCTCACGTACAACACCCCGCTCACCCACACCGCCTGGGTCTGGGCCCAGGCCGCGCTGGCTGTGGTCCTGGTGGTCCTCGCCCTGCCCGGCCGCCGCCGGGAGATCGACGACGACCTGCCCGAGGAGGACACGGCAGTCCCCGCGGAGCCGGTCGCGGGCGAGGGGCGCCGGGCACGCAGGCTGCGCGCGGCCGCCCAGGCGGAGGCGGAGGCCGAGCCGGAGCCGGGCGGGAGCGCGGAGGAGGCGGCGGGGGAGTACATCCCCGCACAGCAGACGGCCGAACCGCATCCGCAGCAGACCGACGACCAGGAAGTGTTCGCCCCGCAGGCCGACAGCGGTCAGTACCCGGCGGTGCCGCAGCAGCAGTACGGCGAATGGGACGCGCAGCAGTACCAGGGCGCCGACTACCAGCAGTACCAGGGCGAGCAGTACCAGGACGGCCAGTACGGCACGCAGCAGGAGCACCAGGCGACCGCCGACCCGTATCAGCAGAACGCCTACGACCCGTACGGCTACGCGCAGCAGCAGCAACAGCAGTACGACCCGCAGGCCCAGTACGCCCCCCAACCCCCGCAGTACGACCCGCAGGCTCCGTACGACCCTCAGGTCCACTACGGCCAACAGGGCCAGTACGACCCGCAGAACCCCGACGAGAACCCCGTCCCGGGCCAGAACCCGTGGCCGACCGGTAACGCATCGCGAGGCGAGTCCGAGTGAAATCCACCAGCCTGTCTTTCATCGCGGGCACCGTCGCCCTCGCCGCCGTCACCGGCTTCGCCGCGCTCACCGCGCCCGGCGACGGGGGCGCGACGGAGGCGAAGGCCGCCACCCGGCTGCCGGTGGAACGGTCCAGCCTGCTCTGCCCGGCGCCCGGTCTCTCGGACCTCGCGGAGACGACATACACGTCGTTCACCCCGGCGGGCGGCAGCGGCGGCGAGGCCGGTACGGCCGAACTGAAGCAGTCCACGTCAGCGACGGCCGACGACGCCACGGACAAGGGCGGGAACAAGGGCGGGAACAAGGACAAGAAGGAGCAGGCGAAGACGGATTCCGGAAAGGCTGTCGTCTCCCTCAAGGAGCCCGGCAAGCCGGCCACCGCCGACGAGTCCGGCGCCGACGCCCCCGCGCTGGTCGGCACCGCCACCGGCCGCCTGGCCCCTGGCTGGACCACCCAGCAGACCACCACGGTCGAGGCGGGCGGCGCCCGCGGCCTGCTCGGCGTCAGCTGCACCGGACCCGACACGGACTTCTGGTTCCCGGCCGCGAGCACCGCGAAGTCCCGCGAGGACTACGTCCACCTCACCAACCCGGACGACACCGCGGCCGTCGCCGACATCGAGCTGTACGGTCCGGACGGCACCCTCAAGTCCGATGTGGGCGAGGGCATCACGGTGCCCGCCCGGTCCAGCGTCCCGGTCCTGATCTCCACTCTGACCAGCAAGGTGGCCGAGGACGTGACCGTCCACGTCACCACCCGTACCGGACGCGTCGGCGCGGTCGTCAGGACCGCGGACGAAGAGGCCGGCAGCGACTGGCTGGCCGCCTCGGCCGACCCGACGGGCACCCTGGTGCTCCCCGGCATCCCGGCGGACGCCACCTCGGTCCGCCTGGTGGCCTTTGCACCCGGCGACGGCGACGCCGATCTGAAGGTGAAACTGCTCGGCAAGACCGGCGCGATCTCCCCGGCCGGGAACGAGGACCTCCACGTCAAGTCGAGGATGACCGCGGGCGTCGACCTGAAGGACATCACCAGGGGAGAGGCCGGCTCCCTGCTGCTCACCCCGGCCCAGGGCGGAAAGGGCACCCCGGTGGTGGCCGCGCTGCGTGTGGTCCGCGGCAAGGGCGACGCGCAGGAGGTCGGCTACATCCCGGCGACCGGCCCGGTGGGCGCACAGGCGACCGCGGCCGACAACCGGGCCAAGGGCTCCACCCTCTCGCTCACCGCGCCGGGCGCCACCGCCACCGTGAAGGTCACCGCCTCCGCCGGCAGCGGGGGTGGCGAACAGGCCGTCAAGACGTACACGGTCAAGGGCGGTACGACGCTCGCGGTCACCCCGCCCGTGCCGTCCGGGCTCAAGGGCAGCTACGCGCTGACGGTGGAGACACAGTCGGGCGGCCCGGTCCACGCCGCACGCACGCTCGCCCTGCCGCAGGACGGCATCCAGATGTTCACCGTGCAGACCCTGCCGGACGACGGCGCAACGGTCGAGGTGCCCGCGGCCGAGCAGGACCTGTCGGTCCTGGACGAATGAGCGGGCGGGCGGTACGGGTGGGACCGGGCGCCGGGCCCGCTCGTACCGCCGCTCCTACTCCTGCCCGTACCGTGGATCGACCGACTCCGGCGAAAGGCCGAGCAGGTCCGCGACCTGCTCCACCACGACCTCGTGCACCAGCAGGGCGCGCTCGTCGCGGTTCTTGGTGCGGATCTCGACGGGCCGCCGGTAGATGATGACCTGCGCGGGCCGGTCCTTCTCCGCCGAGACCGCACGCCCCAGCGGTACGGTCTCCTCCTGAGTCCCCGGCACATCGAGCACCATGAAGTCGACATCGGCCAGCTGCGGCCAGCGCCGCTCCAGCCGTTCCACCGAATCCTGCACGAGATCACGGAAGTTCTCCGCCCTGCTGGCCGAGAGCGGCACCTGGGGCGGGGCGACGGGCCCGCGCATGCCGCGGCCATGGCGGTCACGACGGCGTGGGCGTGGCTCGGACTGGTGGGGAGGTACGGGACTGTCCATCACTGACGCAGGGTAACTCTCTGCGGCGCAGGTGGATCGCTGCTCCCTGACGGGGCGTCGGCATGTCCAATCCTGAACAATCCGGCCAGACGAGAGCCCGTTTCAGGCCCAGCTCCTGACCATTGATCTCCTGCTGAATGACAGCTTTTGTGCCGAGTGGTGACCGGAATCGTTGCCGATACGGTCTGCGCCCCCGGGTTCCTCCGCAGGTCAGAAGGACTGCCCGGAAGGCGGCCGTGCCGGAGGTCACAGGGCGACACGGTGGGGTGACCTGAGGGGGAGTCGTCGCAGCCCGCTCAAGAGTGCGGTACCGTCCAACATCGTGAGCCCTGTACGTCGCTGTTCGCGCACCGCGTGCGGCCGCCCTGCCGTCGCGACACTGACGTACGTCTATGCCGACTCGACTGCGGTCCTCGGCCCGCTCGCCACCTATGCCGAGCCCCACTGCTACGACCTCTGTGCCGAGCACAGTGAGCGGCTGACCGCGCCACGTGGCTGGGAGGTCGTCAGGCTCTCCGACCCCTCCGCTCCCACGCGCCCCAGCGGCGACGACCTCGAAGCGCTTGCCAATGCCGTACGGGAAGCGGCGCGGCCGCACGACCGCGGACCCGATGGCAGGGGCGGCGGCCCGCAGACCGCGGGTCCGATGGAGGTCGGTCGCCGCGGCCATCTGCGGGTGCTGCGCTCGCCGGACTCCTGAGCACGCCGTGTCGTTCGGCGCGTCCCGCCCGTGATTTCCCGTTCAAGTTTTCACGTGCGAGTCATTGACCAAAGCTTGTCGTGGACACGACCATTCCTTCACTCGTGAGAAAAAGCTTTCCGCATCACGGAATCCGGGGAGGTCTGCGTGTTTGTCCAGCAACTCGAACCCGTAGCCGATTCGCTCGCTCTGTCCGCTCTGGTCGCGGCGCTTCCCCTGGTCACCGTGCTGGTGCTGCTCGGGGCGGTCCGGATGCGGGCACACCGCGCCGGACTCATCGGCCTCGCCGTCGCAGTCGCCGTCGGCTCGCTCGCGTACGGCATGCCCCTCGGCCAGACCCTCTCCGCAGGCGCTCAGGGCGTTCTCTTCGGGCTCTTCCCCATCATGTGGATCGTCGTCAACGCCCTCTGGGTGTACCGGATGACCGTACGGACCCAGCACTTCGACATCCTCCGCCGCTCCTTCGGCAGGCTCTCGGACGACCCGCGCATCCAGGCGCTGGTCATCGCCTTCTGCTTCGGCGCGCTCCTCGAAGCCCTCGCCGGATTCGGTGCGCCCGTCGCGATCTCCTCCGTGATGCTGGTGGCGCTCGGCTTCGACCCGGTGAAGGCGGCCGTCGTCTCGCTCGTGGCCAACACCGCACCGGTCGCGTTCGGCGCCATGGGCACTCCCGTGGTGACGCTCGCCCAGATCACCGGGCTGCCGCTGGACGACGTGGCCTCCGTCGTGGGCCGCCAGACCCCGCTGCTGGCCCTCCTCGTACCCCTGATCCTGGTCTTCCTGGTGGACGGAAGGCGCGGACTGCGCGAGACCTGGCTGCCCGCACTCGTCTGCGGAGTCGCCTTCGCCGCGGCCCAGTTCGCCGCATCCAATTACGTCTCCGCCCAACTCGCGGACATCGCCGCCGCGCTCGTCGGCGCGGCAGCGCTGATGGCCGTCCCCGGGGCACGCAGGCCGGCCGAGGAGCCGGTGCGTACGGCAGTACTGACAGGCGTACGGAGCGAGGACCTCGATCGCGAGGACCCGCACCGCGAAGTGCTGCGTGCCTACGCCCCGTACGCCCTCATCGTCGCCGTCTTCTCCGTCGCCCAGATCCCGCCGGTCAAGGAGCTGCTGGCCGAGGCGACCCGGGTCTTCGACTGGCCCCTCCTCGATGTCGCGAACCCGGCGGGCAAGCCGGTCGGCGCCAACCTCTTCACGCTCCCGGTCATCGCCACCGGCGGCACCCTCGTCCTGCTGGCCGGCCTGGTCACCACCGTCGCGCTCCGCGTACGGCCCCGGGACGCGGCGCGCGAGTGGGCGGGCACGGTGCATGAACTGCGGTACGCGATCCTCACCGTGACCTCCGTACTGGCACTCGCGTACGTCATGAACCTCTCCGGGCAGGCCGCCACGATCGGCCAGTTCGTGGCCGCGGCAGGTGCCGGACTGGCCTTCCTCTCGCCGGTGCTCGGCTGGTTCGGCGTCGCGGTCTCCGGCTCCGACACCTCCGCGAACGCCCTCTTCGGCGCACTCCAGGTCTCGGCGGCACGTGAATCGGGCCTCTCACCGGAACTGCTGGCCGCGGCGAACAGCTCCGGTGGGGTGCTCGGCAAAATGATCTCCCCGCAGAACCTGACGATCGCGTGCGCGGCGGTCGGCCTGGCCGGACGCGAGGGAGACCTGCTGCGCAAGGTGCTGCCGTGGAGCCTGGGACTGCTGCTTGTGATGTGCCTGATCGTGCTGGCGCAGAGCACGACGGCGCTGGGCTGGATGCTGCCTTGAGCGGCACGGCACTCGAGCCCCGACCGGTAATGAGGACGAAGCGGCAACCGGGCGCCCCCGGTCACCGTAGGCACAGCCGGGCAGCCGCACAGCCGCACAGCCGCAAGACCCCACGGGCCGCCCGAACGGCCGCCGGGTAGTTTGGGCGGTCCGCAGAAATCTCAGGAGGACCGGCCCGTGGCTGCTGATCTGTCGCAGATCGTCAAGGCGTACGACGTGCGCGGAGTGGTGCCCGACCAGTGGGACGAATCGCTGTCCGAGCAGTTCGGGGCGGCGTTCGTCGAGGTGACGAGCGCGGACGCGATCGTGATCGGCCACGACATGCGGCCCTCGTCGCCCGGTCTCTCGGGCGCCTTCGCACGCGGCGCCGCGGCGCGCGGCGCGGACGTCACACTGATCGGCCTGTGCTCGACCGACCAGCTCTACTTCGCCTCCGGCAGCCTCGGCCTCCCCGGCGCGATGTTCACCGCCTCGCACAATCCGGCGCAGTACAACGGCATCAAGCTCTGCAAGGCGGGCGCCGCACCCGTCGGCCAGGACACCGGGCTCTCCGAGATCCGCGCCCTGGTCGAGAAGTGGTCCGAGACCGGCACACCGCAACCGGCCGCCACCCCCGGCACCGTCACCGAGCGCGAGACGCTCCCCGACTACGCCGCGCAGCTGCTGTCCCTGGTCGACCTCGCATCGATCCGCCCGCTGAAGGTCGTCGTCGACGCGGGCAACGGCATGGGCGGCCACACCGTCCCCACCGTCTTCGCGGAGCTCCCCGTCGACCTTGTGCCGATGTACTTCGAGCTCGACGGCACGTTCCCCAACCACGAGGCCAACCCCCTCGACCCGAAGAACCTGGTCGACCTCCAGGCCCGCGTCGTGGCCGAGGGCGCCGACCTGGGCCTCGCCTTCGACGGCGACGCCGACCGCTGCTTCGTCGTCGACGAGCGGGGCGCGGGCGTCTCCCCGTCCGCGATCACCGCCCTGGTCGCGGCCCGCGAACTCGCCCGTAACGGCGGCAAGGGCACCGTCATTCACAACCTGATCACGTCCCTCTCGGTCCCCGAGGTCGTCCGCGAGAACGGCGGAACCCCGGTCCGTACCCGCGTGGGCCACTCCTTCATCAAGGCGGAGATGGCCGAGCACGGCGCGATCTTCGGCGGCGAACACTCCGCGCACTACTACTTCCGTGACTTCTGGAACGCCGATACGGGCATGCTCGCCGCGCTCCACGTCCTGGCCGCGCTGGGCGGCCAGCCGGGCACACTGTCGGAACTGGTCGCCCAGTACGACCGCTACACCGGATCCGGCGAGATCAACTCCACGGTCGCCGACCAGCCGGGCCGCACGGCAGCGGTACGTGAATCCTTCGCACCCCGCGACGGTGTCACGACCGACGACCTGGACGGCCTGACGGTCACGGGACCGGACTGGTGGTTCAACCTCCGAGCCTCCAACACGGAACCCCTGCTGCGCCTGAACGTCGAGGCCCGAGACGAGCAGACGATGACGCTGGTACGGGACGAGGTGCTGGCACTGGTCCGGGAACGGGCCTCGTAGGGCGAGTCCGGCGGTTCAGCCCTGTCCGGCGATTCCGGCCGCCCGGCAATGACAGCCTCTCCGGCGTTTGAGGAGCGGGGCCCGGCCCGGGCCGGTTCGGGAAGGGGAGGGCAGGGGAATGGCCCGCCGCAGGCGCCCACACCGCCCCACCCCACCCCCCGGCCCGGGCCGCGCCCCCCGCACCCCGGCGGTAGGCTGACGTCGCCCGATCCGCGCGAACCCGAATCGCTTGTTCGAATGTTTGAAGGGACTCACCCCATGCCGCTCGAAGCCGGCCTTCTGGAGATCCTCGCCTGCCCGGCCTGTCACTCTCCGCTCGACGACCGGTCGGCAGCCGACAGCCCCGAGCTGGTCTGCACCGGCACGGATTGCGGCCTGGCCTACCCGGTGCGGGACGGCATTCCGGTCCTCCTCGTCGACGAGGCCCGCCGCCCCGCGTAACGGCATCCGCGCCAGCGCCCCGCACGGTGATCAGCACGTGATCGGAGGACCGTCCCCATGCTCGACGAGTCGCTGCTCGACGCCCCGGAAGCCCTGGCCCGAGCCGACCGCCGCGGCCTGCTCCGCGGCGCCGCCGAGGCCGGGGCCCGGGTCCGTACCGCCGCCCGTCACGCGGCGGAGGCCGGGATCGCCGCACTGAACCCGGAGGGCCGTCCCCGTGCCGTACTCGTCGCGGGCTCCGGCACCGCCGCGTCCGGCGTCGCCGACCTGATCACTGCCCTGGCAGGCGCCTCCGCGCCCGTCACCCGTATCCACCCCACCGGGGTCGCCCCCGCCGCGGGCGCGATGCGCTGGACGCTGCCCGGCTGGGCCGGCTCCGTGGACCTGCTGCTCATCGTCACGGCCGACGGTTCCGAGCCGGGCCTCTCCCTTCTCGCCGAACAGGCGTACCGCCGCGGCTGCAGCGTCGTGGCCGTCGCCCCCCGCCAGTCACCGCTGCGCGAGGCGATCGACGGGGCACACGGACTCGTCGTACCGATGGCCTCCGCCCCGCACGGCGAGTACGACGCCGAGACGTCGGCCGCGGGCCCCGGCACGCTCTGGGCCCTGTTCACCCCGCTGCTCGCGCTGCTCGACCGGGTCGGCCTGGTCACCGCGCCCGCCGAGGCGCTGCAGGGCGTCGCCGACCGCCTCGACCGCACCGCGGAACGCTGCGGTCCGGCCATCGCCACGTACAGCAACCCGGCCAAGACCCTCGCTGCCGAACTCGCCGACAGCCTGCCCCTCATCTGGACGGAGGGCGAAGCCGCGGCCCCGGTCGGCCGCAGATTCGCCGCCGTCCTGGCCGAGCTGTCCGGCCGCCCGGCCCTCGCCGCCGAACTCCCCGAGGCGCTTCCCGCTCACGGCGCACTGCTGGCGGGCACATTCGCCGCCGGGGCCGACCCCGACGACTTCTTCCGCGACCGGGTCGACGAGCCGGAGCCCCTGCACGCCCGCGTCGTACTGCTCCGCGACCGCCCCACCGGCGGCCTGAGCGCCGGGCCCGCCGCCCGCGAACTGGCCCTCGGCCACGACACGGCGATCAGCGAACTCGAACCGGACGAGGGCACCGAGCTCGAAGCCCTCGCCGAACTCCTCGCGGTCACCGACTTCGCCGCCGTCTACCTGGCACTCGCCTCGGCAGCCCGCGCCTGACCGCCCGGGTCGACCCGCACCACGCACACCACCCCCCGATCCACGCATCTCACAAGGACGAACTCATGGACCGGCTCTCCAACACCGTGCGCCCTTACGCCTGGGGCTCCACCACCGCCATCCCCGAGCTGCTCGGCATCGCCCCTACCGGCGAACCCCAGGCCGAGATGTGGATGGGTGCCCACCCCGGAGCCCCCTCTCGCCTCACCCGCGCAACCGGCACCGGAGAGGCCGGCCCCGAGCAGCCTCTCACCGACGTCATCGCCGCTGACCCGGAACGCGAACTGGGCCGGGCCACCGTCGAAAAGTTCGGCCCCCGCCTGCCCTTTCTCCTCAAACTGCTCGCCGCAGGCGCCCCACTCTCCCTCCAGGTCCACCCCGACCTCGCACAGGCCGAGCAGGGTTACGAGGACGAGGAGCGCCGATCCGTCCCGATCGACGCGCCCCACCGCACGTACAAGGACGCCAACCACAAGCCCGAGCTGATCTGCGCGCTCACCCCCTTCGCCGGCCTGTGCGGCTTCCGCAGGCCCACCGAGGCCGCCGAGGCGATGGCGGCACTCGGCGTCGACTCCCTCAAGCCGTACGTCGACCTCCTCGGTGCCCACCCCGAAGAGGCAGCCCTGCGCGAGGTCCTCACCGCGATCCTCAGCGCCGACCCGACGGAGATGGCCGAAACGGTGAACCTGGCGGCCGCTGCCGCCGAGCGCCTCGGCGGCGCCCACGCCCCGTACGCCCGGATCGCCCACCACTTCCCCGGCGACCCCGGTGTCATCGCGGCGATGCTGCTGAACTACGTAGAACTCCAGCCCGGCGAGGCCCTGTTCCTCGGTGCGGGTGTTCCGCACGCCTACCTCGACGGCCTCGGCGTCGAGATCATGGCCAACTCGGACAATGTGCTGCGCTGCGGACTCACGCCCAAGCACATCGACGTGCCAGAACTCCTGCGCATCGTCCGCTTCGAGGCGACCGACCCCGGCGTCCTGCGTCCCGAGGCGTCCCCGTCCGGCGAGGAGCTGTACGAGACGCCTGTGGACGAATTCCGGCTCTCGCGCTTCGACCTGTCGCCCGGCGCCGACCCCGTCGACCTGACCAGGGACACCCCGCAGATCCTGCTCTGCACCGCGGGCGCCCCGAAGGCGGGCACGCTCGGTCTCACCCCCGGGGCCTCGGTTTTCGTACCCTCCGGCGAGAAGGTCGAAGTGTCCGGTACGGGAACTCTGTTCCGCGCCACTGTGGTGGCCTGACGTACCGTCCGCATCAGCGGCTGCAACAATGTCCGGCCGTACCGCGGCGCCAGGGCCGCAGCACCGAAGAAGGGACACCAGGCACCCATGAGTGCGTCAGGCGGAACCAAGGCGATCGTGGCGGCACTCGGCGCCAACCTCGCGATCGCAGTGGCCAAATTCGTGGCGTTCCTGTTCAGCGGCTCGTCGTCGATGCTCGCGGAGAGCGTCCACTCGCTCGCAGACTCGGGCAACCAGGGCCTGCTGCTGCTCGGCGGCAAGAAGGCCCAGCGCGAGGCCACCCCCCAGCACCCCTTCGGCTACGGCCGCGAGCGCTACATCTACGCCTTCCTCGTTTCCATCGTGCTGTTCTCGGTCGGTGGCATGTTCGCGGTGTACGAGGGCTACGAGAAGATCAAGCACCCGCACGAGATCGAGGCCTGGTACTGGCCGGTCGGTGTGCTGGTCTTCGCGATCATCGCCGAGGGTTTCTCCTTCCGTACGGCGATCAAGGAGTCCAACGAGACCCGCGGATCGCTCTCCTGGAAGGAGTTCATCCGCCGTGCGAAGGCCCCCGAGCTCCCCGTCGTCCTCCTGGAGGACTTCGGCGCGCTGATCGGTCTGGTCCTCGCCCTCGCAGGTGTCGGCCTGGCCCTCGGGACCGGCAACGGCGTCTGGGACGGAATCGGCACCCTCTGCATCGGTGTCCTGCTGATCGTCATCGCGATCGTGCTCGCCGCCGAGACGAAGTCTCTGCTGCTCGGCGAGGCCGCCGGCGCCGACCAGGTCGAGAAGATCAAGGCCGCGGTCGTCGACGGCGACACGGTCACCGCCGTCATCCACATGCGTACGCTCCACCTCGGCCCGGAAGAGCTGCTGGTCGCCGCCAAGATCGCGGTGCAGCACGACGACACGGCCACCGAAGTGGCCAACGCCATCAACGCCGCCGAGACCCGCATCCGCGCAGCCGTCCCGATCGCCCGGGTCATCTATCTGGAACCGGACATCTACAGCGAGGCCGCTGCCGCAGCCGGCACCAACCCCGGCAAGACCCCAGGGGGAGCGCCCGACAACACTCCCCGCACGACCCCCGACGGAACCCCGGACACCTCGACGGATTCCGGCCACTGACCCACTCACGTACACCTCCCAACCGCCCCCGACAGGCCCTCCCGCCCGCTCCCGGCATCGCTCTCCCAGCCACTCCCCGTCCAGGGCGGGCTGGGAGCGACTGGGCCGGTCGGTGTAGATTCGATGGCAGTGTCAGACGTCGCTGCTGATGGCGGTCGATCGGTCCTCATACGGGGACCGGCCGAGGGAGAGAGGGCCTCCGACGGACTGCGCTGCGAGCGCCCGGGCATTCGTGTGCCCGCCGCCGCAGAGCCAGCCGTGCCCACCTCGACACCCATCACGAGGAGCAGCCCGTTATGACGACGGTCGCCAATCGACAGGACTTCAAGGTCGCAGACCTCTCCCTCGCGGCGTTCGGCCGCAAGGAGATCACCCTCGCCGAGCACGAGATGCCCGGCCTGATGTCGATCCGCAAGGAGTACGCCGCCGCGCAGCCGCTGGCCGGCGCCCGTATCACCGGTTCGCTGCACATGACCGTGCAGACGGCCGTGCTGATCGAGACCCTGGTCGCCCTCGGCGCAGAGGTCCGCTGGGCCTCCTGCAACATCTTCTCCACCCAGGACCACGCCGCCGCGGCCATCGCCGTCGGCCCGAACGGCACCCCGGACGCCCCTGCGGGCGTCCCGGTCTTCGCCTGGAAGGGCGAGACGCTCGAAGAGTACTGGTGGTGCACGGAGCAGGCCCTGACCTGGCCGAACACCCCCACCGGCGGCCCGAACATGATCCTCGACGACGGTGGTGACGCCACCCTCCTCGTCCACAAGGGCGTCGAGTTCGAGAAGGCCGGCGCGGCCCCGGACCCGTCGACCGCGGACAGCGAGGAGTACGGCCACATCCTCACCCTGCTGAACCGCACCCTCGGCGAGTCCCCGCAGAAGTGGACCCAGCTGGCGTCCGAGATCCGCGGCGTCACCGAAGAGACCACGACCGGTGTGCACCGGCTGTACGAGATGCACCGCGACGGCACCCTCCTCTTCCCGGCGATCAACGTCAACGACGCCGTCACCAAGTCCAAGTTCGACAACAAGTACGGCTGCCGCCACTCCCTGATCGACGGCATCAACCGTGCCACCGACGTGCTCATCGGCGGCAAGACCGCCGTCGTCTGTGGCTACGGCGACGTGGGCAAGGGCTGCGCGGAGTCCCTGCGCGGCCAGGGCGCCCGCGTCATCATCACCGAGATCGACCCCATCTGCGCCCTGCAGGCGGCGATGGACGGCTACCAGGTCGCCACGCTCGACGACGTCGTGGCCCAGGCCGACATCTTCGTCACCACGACGGGCAACAAGGACATCATCATGGCCGCCGACATGGCCAAGATGAAGCACCAGGCCATCGTCGGGAACATCGGCCACTTCGACAACGAGATCGACATGGCCGGCCTGGCGAAGATCGACGGCATCGTCAAGGACGAAGTCAAGCCGCAGGTCCACACCTGGACGTTCCCCGACGGCAAGGTCCTCATCGTGTTGTCCGAGGGCCGTCTGCTGAACCTGGGCAACGCCACCGGCCACCCCTCGTTCGTGATGTCCAACTCGTTCGCGGACCAGACCCTGGCCCAGATCGAGCTGTTCACCAAGCCCGAGGAGTACCCGACCGACGTCTACGTGCTGCCCAAGCACCTGGACGAGAAGGTCGCCCGTCTCCACCTCGACGCGCTCGGCGTGAAGCTCACGACGCTCCGCCCCGAGCAGGCCGCCTACATCGGCGTCGAGGTCGAAGGCCCGTACAAGCCCGACCACTACCGCTACTGATCCCGCCCGTCGGCGACCGCGCACATCACCACCGGTCAGTGACGACCGGCCGCTGACAGACGGAACAGCCTCAGCAGCAGCTACGAGCGCAGGCCCCCGCACCCCCGTGTCGGGGGCCTGCCCCGTACCGCACCCGCTCAGCCCGAGGAACCTCGAAGGACCCCATGCCCCGCGGTCGATATTCGCTCCATGATCTTCACGATCACACCCTCCTCGGCGAAGAACACTTCCAGTGCGCCCCCGGCCCCTCCGGCTGGCGCTACGTCTCCCAGACCACCGCCCCTTCCGGCGACCACCTCGGCTCCGTCGACCTCACCCTCGACGAACTGGGCCGCCCCATCCGGCTCGAACTCCACGCCGCGAGCTGGCAGGTCCGAGGCGCTGCCCTCGACGGCGTCACCTGGGTCCGCACCGACCCGACCGGCACTCATGCCACCGAAGGCAATGTGCGCGCCCACGCCTTCACCGGCACATCCCCCGCATTCCTCATCGCGACCTCACGACTGCTGCGCCTCACCCCCGATTCCCCCGCGGCCCGAGTCCGCCTGGTCGCCTTCACGGACCCGGTCCTCGCTCCCCGCACCGTCGACCAGTCCTGGGCCCTGGTCAACAGTGAAGCGCACGCCACTGACAACGGCCCTCTGACGGTGGACGAATACCAGGTCAGCGCCCTGGACACCGGCGAACAGCACACCATTCACCTCGCCGGCGACGTGGTCCTGTCGGCCCCCGGGATCGAGCTCGAAGACCTGGAGTCCCCGCCCTCGCCTCGCTAGGCAGGCGGCGCGAACCCCGTTGCAGCGGGTGCTGCTCCGCCCTCCTCCACTGCCGGGACCACGGGAACAGCCGCCGCACCCCCCGCGGACCCCACTGGCACGGAAGCAACAGCCCCACCCGCCAGTACTCCGCTTCCCGTCTGCGCAGCGACGAACACCCGCCGCGCATCCCGCGCCTGCCGCTCGTTCACCACCGCCGCCAGATACGCCCCGGCGGGTACCCCCTCGGGCACCGGAACCCCGGTCTTCGTCGCCAGCTCCACAGCCAGCCGCTCCGCCATCGACCGGCCCACCTGCGCGTCGAGCTGATGCATCCGCGTCAGGTACTGGCGTATCGCCAGCCACAGACCGTCCGGCACCGCTGACAGATCCAGCCCCGCGAACCGCCCGACCAGCCACGGCGGCGGAGGTGGCACAGCAGCAACTCGTCCCGCCGACACCCGCTCCCGTACGACAAGCGTCCCCGCGAACACGTCCCCGAGCCGCCGCCCCCGCGCCGACACCAGCGAGGCGATACAGGCGACAACCCCGAGCGTCATCAGAATCTCGACGACTCCCATGGCCCCGCGCACCAGCGCATGCCGAAAACGGATCGGCCCCCCGTCGTCCCGGACCACCCGCAGCCCGCACGCCAGCTTCCCCAGCGAACGCCCATGGCTGAGCGTCTCCACCGCGATCGGCCCGCCCACCAGCACCAGCAGAAAGGACGCGACGGATACGGCCGCGAGTGCCGCGTCATCCAGCGTCGCCGTCGCGACGGCCAACCCGATCGACACCAGAACGAACGCCGCCCCCACCACGGCAAGATCGATGGCCAGCGCCAGCGCTCGGCTAGGCAATTTCGCCGGACGCAACCCCAGCACGACCGCGTCCCCGGTCACGAGCTCACTCATCGCCGCCCCATCCTTCGCCGATCTTCCCTGCCCCTCGGGACCTCAGTCTGCCAAGCTGACCCGCAGCGCGCCGCCGTAGTACGAACCCGTACGCACCCATGCCTGGAGCAGCAGCCGACCATGGACCTCGACGTCTTCGTGACCGCCCACCGCACCGAGTGGGACCGCCTGGACCATCTCCTGCACCGCAGGCGCCGACTCACCGGCGCGGAAGCCGACGAACTCGTCGAGCTCTACCAGCGCACGGCCACCCATCTCTCTCTCCTCCAGTCCAGCGCCCCGGACCCGATGCTCACCGCGCGCCTCACCCAACTCGTGGCCCGTGCCCGATCCACAGTCACAGGCACCCGCCGAGCCTCCTGGCGAGACGCCACACGCTTCCTGACGGCCGGTTTCCCCGCCGGCGTCTACCGGTCCAGGCGCTGGTGGATACCCACGGCCGTCCTCTCCACGCTGCTGGCCGCAGTCATCGGCTGGTGGATCGGCACGCATCCGGAAGTCCAGTCGGCCATCGCGGCTCCGGACGACCTCCGCCGCCTGACCAGCCCGGGCGGGGAGTACGAGACCTACTACTCCAGCCACCCGGCCGCATCGTTCGCCGCCCAGGTATGGACGAACAACGCCCAGGCCGCAGCGATGTGCCTGGTCCTGGGCGCGTTCCTCGGAATCCCGGTGATCTGGATCCTCTTCGTCAACGTGCTCAACCTTGGCGTCGGCCTCGGCCTGATGTCTTCAGCCGGCCGGCTCGACACCTTCCTGGGGCTGGTTCTCCCACACGGCCTGCTCGAACTCACCGCAGTCTTTGTCGCAGCGGGTACGGGCCTGCGCCTGGGATGGACGGTCATCGACCCGGGCCCGCGCACCCGCCGCTCAGCCCTCGCCCAACAGGGCCGGGCCGCGATCGGCATGGCCATCGGCCTCGCACTGGTCCTGTTTGTCTCGGGCGTCATCGAAGGCTTCGTCACCCCCTCCGATCTCCCGACCTGGGGGCGCATCACCATCGGCATTGCGGCCGAGCTGGCCTTCCTCGCGTACGTCTACATCCTGGGCGGCCGAGCAGCGCGAGCAGGCGACCGGGGCGACGTCGATGCCACGGAGCGCAGCGCCGAGCTCCCGGTCGCTGCCTGATGTGCGTACACCCCCGCTGACCTGCTAGTCTCCTCTTCGCCCCGAAAGACCGTTGACATGGTCGGCCAGGGGAGGTAGATTTTAACGGTTGCGTCGGACTGGACAGGTCCGATCCCAACGGTTAGTGTCTTCCTCGCTCTCCACCGGAAATTGAATTTCCGCAGAGCCGTTGATTCTTTTATTCCGAATCACGCAGCCGATCAGTTCGGCCGAATGCTTCTGGTAAAGTCGAGTCAGCCGAAAGGCAAAGGTCACTCCAAAGGCCACTGGAATTCAAACTCGGACCGGAAACGGAACGAAAAAAGAATCTGGTAAGGTTGGAAACGCCGGAAAGGGAAACGCGAAAGCGAAGAACTGGAAAGCGGCCCCGCTTCGACCGGGAATCGGACACGGAAGAGTCTGATAGAGTCGGAA